>NZ_JBHVSY010000030.1:17510-89681 GCF_042884935.1 Streptomyces sp. NPDC058092 | reverse complement strand
GTGGCACCCGTTCGACCGAACGGGTGCCACCGCGCCGCGGGACCTCTCGAACCGGATGCGGCTGGTGCGGGCGGCGAGGTAGCCGAAGGTGGCGAGCGGGTCCCAGTAGGTCCCCCCCGCTGCTCGGCGACGCCGGTGGGGACGGTCGCATGCTCGGAACAGGTCAGGTGGTGAAAGCCGAGGCGGTCCGCGGCCTCGGCGATCGCCCTGAGCTCCTCGATGCCTGCGGTGGGCTCCCAGGGGGAGTGGGCGCCGGGGACGGCCGTGACGACGGGACCGGTGATTCCGAGTCGCATGGGCACCTCTTTCGTACGGTACGGGAGCTCGCATCCAAACCGGTGAGGCGCGCACCGGGCGGGCCTCGTCCCGGTGGTCGAAGGGCTGCCGCTGGGCGTCCAGTTCGCCGCCGGCCTCGGGGGCGAGGGGCTGCTGCTCTCCCTGGCCGCGCAACTGGAACAGGCCGCGCCCTGGCCGGCGGCGCGGGTCAAGGAGCGACCGGTCACCTGGCGACCTGATATCTGATCAATTCAACGCAAAATGGAACATCTCCATGCTGCTTCCCGCTCGGACGGCACCGTTTGATTGATCAAAAAGGCGGCGGGTTAGCATATGAGCGCCGCCTAGCTCGAAAGATAAATCTGTGACTGTCAATGACGACTCGTTCACCAATTGGAACCACCGCGAGGAGATCGCGGAGTCGATGATCCCGATCATCGGGAAGATGCACCGGGAGCGGGACGTCACGGTCCTGCTGCACAGCCGCTCCTTGGTGAACAAGTCGGTGGTCAGCATCCTCAAGACCCACCGATTCGCCCGGCAGATCGCCGGTGAGGAGCTCTCGGTCACCGAGACCATGCCCTTCCTGCAGGCACTCACCACGCTGGATCTCGGGCCTTCCCAGATCGACATCGGCATGCTCGCCGCGACGTTCAAGACCGACGACCGCGGTCTCTCCGTCGAGGAGTTCACCGCCGAGGCCGTCGCCGGCGCCACGGGTGCCAACAAGATCGAGTGCCCCGAGGGACGCGACGTCGTCCTCTACGGCTTCGGCCGCATCGGCCGCCTCGTCGCCCGACTGCTCATCGAGAAGGCCGGCTCCGGCAACGGGCTGCGGCTGCGCGCCATCGTCGTCCGCGGGGGCGGCGGCCGGGCCGTCGAGGATCTCGTCAAGCGTGCCTCGCTGCTGCGCCGCGACTCGATCCACGGCCAGTTCCAGGGCACGATCACCGTCGACGAGGCGAACAGCACCATCGTCGCCAACGGCAACGAGATCAAGGTGATCTACGCCAACGACCCGTCGGAGGTCGACTACACGGCGTACGGCATCAAGGATGCCATCCTCATCGACAACACCGGCAAGTGGCGCGACCGCGAGGGCCTGTCGAAGCACCTGCGCCCCGGCATCGACAAGGTCGTCCTGACCGCTCCGGGCAAGGGCGACGTCCCCAACATCGTGCACGGCGTCAACCACGATGCGATCAAGTCGGACGAGCAGATCCTGTCCTGCGCCTCCTGCACCACCAACGCGATCGTCCCGCCGCTGAAGGCGATGGCGGACGAGTACGGCGTGCTCCGCGGCCACGTGGAGACCGTTCACTCGTTCACCAATGACCAGAACCTGCTGGACAACTACCACAAGGCCGACCGGCGCGGTCGCTCGGCGCCGCTCAACATGGTCATCACCGAGACCGGTGCCGCTTCCGCCGTCGCCAAGGCGCTGCCCGACCTCGAGGCGCCGATCACCGGCAGCTCGATCCGCGTCCCGGTGCCGGACGTCTCGATCGCGATCCTGAGCCTGCGGCTCGGCCGCGAGACCACCCGCGAAGAGGTCCTCGACTACCTCCGCAATGTGTCGCTGACCTCGCCTCTCAAGCGCCAGATCGACTTCACCACCGCCCCTGACGCGGTGTCGAGCGACTTCATCGGCTCGCGGCACGCCTCGATCGTCGATGCAGGCGCCACCAAGGTCGAGGGCGACAACGCGATCCTCTACCTGTGGTACGACAACGAGTTCGGCTACTCCTGCCAGGTCATCCGCGTCGTCCAGCACGTGTCCGGCGTGGAGTACCCGACCTACCCGGTCCCGCTGGTCTGATCCCGGCGGGAACCTCCGGTCCGGCGTCCCGGCAGGCGGGGCGGCGGTGGGGCGGCGACCGATTCCGACCGGTATCCGGTTGCACTCCCACTGCCACCCGCCGGCCACCGGTGGCGGAACGGCCCGGCCGCCGCCGCACGGCGGTCGCACGATGAGGCGCGCCGGGAGCGCCGCGCCTTCCGGAACATTCCCTGATCGCATTGCTTCGGCGAGAAGCCGCCGAATCGTCTGTGTGACACGGCCCCGCCCGCGAACGGACGGGGCCGCGCCCCGGGGTCTACCGCCCCGTTGCCTCGTGGGGCACCGCGTTCGGCGCCGCGGCGTAACCGGTGGCCCGGGTGGTGAAGGTCCCCCGGCCCTGCGTCCGGCTGCGCAGCCGGGTCGCATAGCCGAAGAGCTCCGCCAGCGGCACGGTCGCGGTGATCACCGACGTGCCGGCCCGCGCGGTCGAGCCCGAGACCCGGCCGCGCCGTGCCGCCAGGTCGCCGAGCACCCCGCCCACGGCGTCGTCCGGCACGGTGACGGTGACCTCCACCACCGGCTCCAGCAGCACCATCGCGCTGTTGCGCAGCGCCTCACGGAGCGCGAGCCGGCCGGCCGTCCGGAACGCCATCTCCGAGGAGTCCTTGGAGTGGGTCGCCCCGTCGGTCAGCGTGACCCGCAGCCCGGTCACCGGGTGACCGCCGAGCGGGCCCTCGGCCAGGGCATCGCGGCAGCCGGCCTCGACCGCCCGCACGTACTCCTGCGGTACCCGGCCGCCGACGACGGCCGACCGGAACACGAAGTCCACCCCGCCGCCGGCATCGTGGTCACCGGCGGCCTCCAGCGGCTCCACGTCGACGACGACATGAGCGAACTGACCGGCGCCGCCGTCCTGCTTGACATGCCGGTACACCAGTCCGGACACGCCGCGGACCACCGTCTCCCGGTGGGCGACCTGCGGCCGGCCGACGCCGACCTCCAGCCCGTGAGCACGGCGGATCTTCTCCACCGCGACCTCCAGATGCAGTTCCCCCATTCCCGACAGCACCGTCTGACCGGTCTCGGAGTCGGTCCGGACCGTCAGCGAAGGGTCCTCCTCGACCAGCCGCGCCAGCGCCGACACCAACCGGTCGGTGTCGATGCTTCTGCGGGCCTCGACCGCCACGGAGACGACCGGATCGGCCACGGAAGGCGGTTCGAGAACCAAGGGCGCCGCCGGTGCGCACAGGGTCGCCCCGGCACGTGCCGCCTTGATCCCGATCACCGCGACGATGTCCCCGGCCACCGCCCGGTCCACGTCCGAGTGCTGTCCGGCCCGGACCCGCAGGATCCGGCCGATCCGCTCGTTGCGCCGCGCGCCCACGTCCAGCACCGCATCCCCCTTCCGGATCGTTCCCGAGTACACACGCAGGTAGGTCAGCCGCCCCGTCGCGGTCGAGTTCACCTTGAACACCAGCGCGGCGAACGGTGCGGCCGGGTCGGCGGGCCGCTCCTGCTCCGCGCCGTCCAGGGTGCCGCGTACCGCCGGCACATCCAGCGGCGAGGGAAGATAGGCCACAACGGCCTCCAGCAGCGGCTCGATGCCGCGGTTGCGGTAGGCCGAACCGCACAGCACCACGACGCCCTCACCGGTACGGGTCAGGTCGCGCAGCGCGGCGGCCAGCGTCCGTGCGGAGACCGTCGACTCCGCACAGAACTCCTCCAATGCCACCTGATGGAGTTCCGCCACGGTCTCCGCCAGCAGCCGACGGCGCCGAAGTGCCTCTTCCCGCAGATCGTCCGGCACCTCCCCCTCCTCGTACGTGCCCCGGCCGTCGGCCCAGACCAGCGACCGCATGCGCAGCAGATCCACCACCCCGGTGAACCCGTCCTCCTTCCCGATGGGCAGCTGCACCACCAGTGGGACCGTGTGCAGCCTCTCGCGTATCGACGCGACCGCCGCGTCGAGGTCGGCCCCGGCACGGTCCAGCTTGTTGACGAAGGCGATCCGGGGCACCCCGTGGCGATCGGCCTGCCGCCACACCGACTCGCTCTGCGGCTCGACCCCCGCGACGGCGTCGAACACCGCGATCGCGCCGTCGAGCACCCGCAGCGAGCGCTCCACCTCGTCGGAGAAGTCGACGTGGCCCGGGGTGTCGATCAGGTTGATCCGGTGACCGTCCCAGTCACAACTCACCGCGGCGGCGAAGATGGTGATGCCCCGGTCGCGTTCCTGCGGATCGAAGTCGGTGACGGTCGTACCGTCATGGACCTCGCCCCGCTTGTGGGTGGTGCCGGTGAGGTAGAGGATCCGTTCGGTGACGGTGGTCTTGCCGGCATCGACGTGGGCGAGGATGCCCAGATTACGAACGCCGGTCAGCGGACTGGTGAGTTGACGGTGCAGTTCGGTACGCACGGTCCATGGCCTTTCGGGATGATCCGGATGCGGGGCGGCGCGATTCCCGGACGAACCGGCCTGTGGTCAGGCCACGCATGAACCCCTGATGCGGCGCACCGCATCGGTGCACGGCCGCCCTGGCGGCCCAACACCTTCGAAACGAGGGTCAGTTGTTCGTCGCGGAGATCCGGTACCGGCCGCGCGGCAGGCACCGGACGCACGAAGACACCAGGATCACCTCGTACCGTGACCGGGGGACGACAACAGCGGTGCGGTAACGCATGGCCGGTCTCCCCTCACTCGTCACGGTGCGCGCCGCGAGGTTGCCGCGGCGTGCGATTCGTGGCGAGTGTAGTGATCCCGGTGCGGGCAGGTCACCGCATTTTCCCCGGATCTGCGAGAAACGGTTCGCGACTGTGCCGAGTCCTGGCGTGACCGACTCGTCGAACTGAGCCACCGCCTGCATGCCGAGCCCGAGCTCGCGTTCGAGGAACACCGTTCCGCCGCGGCGATCGCCGCGCTCGCCGAATCGGCCGGGTTCACCGTGGAGACAGGTGTCGGAGGGCTGCCCACGGCCTTCTCCGCGGGTCCGGGGAACTCGTTCTCGCGTTCTGCGTGGAGTACGACGCGCTGCCCGGGCTGGGCCACGCCTGCGGACACAACGTCAACGGCGCCGCCTCACTGGGTGCGGCCCTCGCACGGGGCCCGGTCGCCGACCGGCTCGGCATCACCGTCAAACCACCCCCGGCGCCGACAGGGCCGTACTCGACGGCGCGATCGCCATGGCATGGACAGCGGTCGGACTCGCCACCGACCCGGTCCAGCGCCACCGGCTCCTGGCCGGGGTCCGTGACCGGGCCACGGCGGTCACCCGGCACGGAGGATCTCGCCCCTCGCTCGTCCATACCGGGCGCCCCGATTCCCCATGTGTCGGGCCCGGGTGGGGCGTTGAAGGCCGCCGCGAATGGTGAAACGATCCCGAGGAGCCGCCGGGACATGGGAAGGATGCGCATCGATGGACGAAGAACACGGCCTTCCGGCCGCGAGGGTGTTCGACGCTCTGGGCGCCGAGTACGAGCGGGCGTTCGCCGAATCGGCCACCCACCACGCCTCGCTGCACCGGCTGTTGGAGCACATCCCACCGCACAGCCGCGTCCTGGACGTGGGCAGCGGAACGGGCCGTCCGACCGCGCAGACCCTGGCCGACGCCGGTCATCAGGTGCTGGGCGTCGATGTCTCGCCCGTCATGGTCGATCTGGCGACCCGGCACGTGCCCGGTGCGACCTTCGTATGCGCCGATATCCGTGAACTTCCCCTGGAGGAGCGGAGTTTCGACGTGGTGTGCTCGTACTTCTCGTTGCTGCAGATGTCCCGCGACGACCAGTCCCGGCTCCTGCGGAGACTGGGGCGACTGCTGCTCCCCGGCGGCGTCCTGGCCGTCGCCACGGTTCCGCTGGACGTGGAGGACGCCGATGTCGTCTTCATGGGGCAGAAGGTGCAGGCGACCAGCTTCGGCGCCGACGCGTTCACCGAACTGGTCGCCGGGGCCGGATTCACGATCCTGTGGGAGCAGAGCGGCCTGTTCACCCCGGCATACGAAGGAGCGGTGGCCGAGCCCCAGTTGTTCCTGCACTGCGAGCGGGTCTGACGTACCGGGCCGGCCCGGTACGCTCTCAGCGCTCGCGCAGCAGCGCCCCGGGCCGTCGCGGCCGACGTACCGCGGGGCGCCGCCGCACCAGAGTGCCCGGGTGTCTGCAGGCGTTCAGCGGGGCCTTCCAGCTGCGAAGCGCCTGCCTGCCGCATCGGCGCCACTGCGCGGGCGAGAGGGGCACGGGCTGCCCGCCCCTGGTGACCATCGCGTTGACCGGTGTCATCGGGTCCGTCGCCATGGTCTTGGCCAGCAGCACGCCGACCACCAACGGGGCCAAGGTCATGGCCAGGGCCGTACCGGCCGTGGTGACATGCTGCATACGGGGGCGGAGCGGTGCGTCAGGGGCCATGGTGGTCATTCGATCAGCGATGGCCCGGTGAGGAATCGGACGACGTACTCAGTCCGGTCGTCCTGTTGTACTCACACCCGGTGTACGACGCCCGCCCCGCCGGCGCGAACGTCCGCCGCGCTCCTACGCGGTGGTGCCGGAACCGGAGCCCGTTCCCGATGCGGCCTTGATTCCCTTGGTGATGTCGTCCATCACGGAGAGCTTCGGCGCCTTGGTATCGATGTCGAAACCGGAGCGGACGACGATCAGCGTGTCCTGGGAGCGGGGGGACGGAAAGGCCAGCGACTGGACGTACCCGTCGTCGCCGCTCTTCGTCACCACCTTCCAGCGCACCAGATAGCCCTGCCCGCCGGCCACGGTGACCGGCTCGGACTTGAGCTCCTGATGCGAGGTGATGCCTCCGTAGATCTTCTCGCCGTAGGACTCCGTGGCGTTGGCCGAGATGTCCTTCGTCGCCGTGGCCTTCGCCGTCGTGGTGTCGAGCTTCAGGGCCTTCGCCGGCATGGAGAACACCCCGCCGCGCACGCACTGCTGGGACGAGTCGCCGGGACAGGCGTACTCGCCCGTGGTCACATCCGCGCCCGCGATCCCCGACTTGCCCGTCCAGCCGTCGGGCACCGGGAGACTGATTCCACTGGCCAGGTCCGTGGCGTAGCCGTCCTCGGTCCCCGGCAGCCGCTGCTCGGGTGCCCCGCTCCCGCCGCCGCCCCCGGGTGCGCCCGGCCCTCGGCCGGGTGCGCCGGAAGGCGCGGTGGACGGGGCTGTGGTCGCGCTCTCCTTCGAATCGCCGGAATTGTCCGACAGCAGAAAGAGGCCGCCCCCGAGGGCGGCGAGAACCACCACACCTGCGGTGATGCCGATACGCATCCGGCGGCGCCGGATCGCGGCGGGCGGCACGCGGAGGTGGTCGGTCCACTGGCTGCCGTCCCACCAGCGCTCGTGAACGGGGCCAATTCCTGTATACCCGGGGTCTGGATGCCAGCCGGGCGGGCTCGTCTGGGTCACGCGGCCCACGGTAGAACGGTTGCGTGAGAATCAGATGAATCCACCGACCGGGCCGGGTGTCTCACGGGACGATCGCGTCGGGCTGCCGTACCTGGTGCGCGGCGGCGCGGCCGTCGTCCCCGGCGGCTTCGACCCGGCCCTGCGCGACCCCCTGTGGGAGGGCGAACGATGAGCGAGAAACCAGCGGTACGGATCGAGCGCGACGGCCCCGTGTTCACGGTGATCCTCAGCCGGGCCGGGGTCCGTAACGCCGTGGACGGCCCGACAGCCGCCCGACTCGCGGACGCCTTCCGCGAGTTCGATGCCGACGCCGATGCGGCCGTCGCCGTGCTGTGGGGCGAGGGCGGTACGTTCTGTGCCGGTGCCGACCTGAAGAGCATCGGTACGGAGCGCGGCAACAAGGTCCTGGCCGAGGGCGACGGACCGATGGGGCCGACCCGTATGAGCCTGGGCAAGCCCGTCATCGCGGCGGTCTCGGGTCACGCCGTGGCCGGGGGGCTGGAGCTGGCCATCTGGTGCGATCTGCGGGTGGCCGAGGACGACGCGGTGTTCGGGGTGTACTGCCGGCGTTGGGGAGTGCCGCTGGTCGACGGCGGAACCGTACGGCTGCCACGCCTGATCGGTGAGAGCAGGGCCATGGACATGATCCTCACCGGGCGCCCCGTCCCGGCCTCGGAGGCGTACGCCATGGGGCTCGCCAACCGGATCGTTCCGACCGGTGAGGCCCGGCGCGCGGCGGAGCAACTCGCCCGGGAAATCGCCGCGTTCCCGCAACTGTGCCTGCGCCACGACCGGCTCTCGACGCGCGAGCAGCATGGCCTGAGCGAGCCGGACGCCCTGGCCGCCGAGTACCGCCACGGCCTGGTGCCGCTCACCGCGGGAGAGACACAGGCGGGTGCCGACCGCTTCGGGGGTGGCGCGGGCCGCCACGGTTCCTTCGGCGACTGAACGCGGCTGAACGGCGGGCGCCGGCGTGATCCCCGAACCACCCAGCCTTTGGTCCGACCATACGTGATGTGTGACATAGTTGGAGATCGGGCGGCAGACGCGAGGGCAACCGGACGATTCCGGCCGAGGCAGGGGGTGACGGATGCCCGTCGAGTGGCAACCCGTACGGCAGTCCCGTACGCATGAACTCGTGCTCCAGAGCATCGAGCAGCGGGTGTTCGCCGGAGAGCTCAGGGCCGGTGACCGGCTGCCGCCCGAGCGTGAGCTCGCGCCGGTGCTCGGGGTCAGCCGGTCCGCGCTGCGTGAGGCGCTGAGGGTGCTGGAGACCATCGGTGTGCTGGTCGCCCAGCCGGGCAGGGGGCCGGACGCCGGGGCGCGGATCGTGCGCAATCCGGACGACGCCCTCGGCAGACTGCTGCGTCTGCACTTCGCCCTCGGCAGTTACAGCCTCCATGACGTCCTGGAGGCGCGCGTCGTGCTGGAGAGGTCGAGCTTCGAGGCGGCCGCGCGGCACGCCACGGCGGAGGATCTCGACGAGGCGGAGGCGCTGGTCGTGCGGATGGGGGAGCCCGATGTCCAGGTCCCCGAGTTCAACGACCTGGACACCCGGTTCCATGTGCACATCGCCCGCAGCTCCGGCAACGAACTGACCTCCACCCTCACCTCCGCCGTCCGCGAGTCGGTGCGCCCGCTGATCCTGCGGGCCCTGGAGCAGGCCGAGGACTGGCCGGGCACGGCCGCCGCGCTCAACGCGGAACACACCGAACTCCTGCGGCTGGTGCGTGCGGGCAAGGGTGTGAACGCCGCCGACCTGGTCGAGCGGCACATCCGCAGCCTCCACGGCACGCTGGTCGACGAGAAGCCCGAGCGGCCGTAGGGGCGGGTCGGGGTGATGGGTGTGGGTCAGGCCGCACGCTCATCAAATGTTGTCAGGGGCATGATCATGCGCTGGCGCGTCGCGCCTCCCTTCATGGTGCGGACGGAGGCTAGTATGGTCTGACCATTAAATGCAGAAGCGATCGGAGAGACCCATGCGCATCGGACTCTTCGCCACCTGTCTGGGAGACACGCTCTTCCCCGAGGCGGTGAAATCGACCGCGGTCCTGCTCGCCCGACTGGGCCACGACGTGGTGTTCCCGCCCGGGCAGACCTGCTGCGGTCAGATGCACGTCAACACCGGATACCAGCGCGAACCCGTGCCACTGGTGCGGAACTTCGCCGAGCAGTTCGGTGACGCGTCGATCGACGCCGTCGTCATGCCGTCCGGATCGTGCGCGGGCTCGGTCCGGCATCAGCACGAGATCGTCGCCGAGCGGTACGGGGACGCGGCGCTGCGCGCGGGGGTCGCCACCGTCAAGGCCAAGACGTACGAGCTGTCGGAGCTCCTCGTCGACGTCCTGGACGTCACCGGCGTCGGCGCGTACTTCCCGCACCGCGTGACGTACCACCCCACCTGCCACTCCCTGCGCATGCTCCGCGTCGGTGAGAAGCCGCTGAAGCTGCTCCGCGCCGTCGACTCCATCGACCTCGTCGAGCTCCCCGAAGCCGACGCCTGCTGCGGGTTCGGCGGCACCTTCGCCGTCAAGAACGCCGAGACGTCGACGGCGATGCTCCAGGACAAGATGCGCAACATCGCCACCACCGGAGCCGATGTCTGCACCGCCGGCGACTCGTCCTGTCTGATGCACATCGGCGGCGGACTCTCGCGCATCGCCTCGGGCACCCGCACCCTGCACCTCGCGCAGATCCTCTCCTCCACCCGCACCTCGCCGTACGTCCCGACGGAGGCCGTCCGATGAGCAGCACCTTCCTCGGCATGCCCGCCACCCCGCCCCGTTCCCCGTACGGGACCGGCAATCTGCGCGGCGACCGGACGTTCCCCGCCGCCGCCCACGACGAACTCCGCAACGAACAACTGCGCCGCAACCTCGGCAGGGCCACCCACACGATCCGCGCCAAACGCCTGAACGTCACCGGTGAACTGCCCGACTGGGAGCAGCTGCGCGACGCCGGTTCGGCCATCAAGACCGACACCATGAACCAGCTCCCCGAACTCCTGGAACAACTGGAGCAGAAGGTCACCGAGCGCGGCGGCACCGTCCACTGGGCGCGCGACGGAGTCGAGGCCAACGAGATCGTCACCCGGCTCGTCGAGGCGACGGGCAGCAGCGACGTCATCAAGGTCAAGTCGATGGCCACCCAGGAGATCGGCCTCAACGAACACCTCGAATCGGCCGGCATCACCCCGTACGAGACGGACCTCGCCGAACTGATCGTGCAGCTCGCGCACGACAAGCCGTCGCACATCCTGGTGCCCGCGATCCACCGCAACCGCGACGAGATCCGGCAGATCTTCCTCAAGGAGATCCCGGGCGTCGACCCGGGCCTCGACAACGTTCCCGCGCATCTCGCCGCCGCGGCCCGCGCCTATCTGCGCGAGAAGTTCATGACGACCAAGGTGGCGGTCTCCGGCGCCAACTTCGGTATCGCCGAGACCGGCACCCTCTGTGTCGTCGAGTCCGAGGGCAACGGCCGCATGTGCCTGACCCTGCCCGACACCCTGATCACCGTCATGGGTATCGAGAAGGTGCTGCCGCGCTATCAGGACCTCGAAGTCTTCCTGCAGTTGCTGCCGCGCTCCTCCACCGGCGAGCGGATGAACCCGTACACCTCGATGTGGACCGGGGTGACACCCGGCGACGGACCGCAGGACTTCCACCTGATCCTGCTCGACAACGGACGCACCGCGGCGCTCGCCGACCGGATCGGGCGCGAGGCCCTCAACTGCATCCGCTGCTCGGCCTGCCTCAACGTCTGCCCGGTGTACGAACGGGCGGGCGGCCACGCGTACGGATCGACGTACCCCGGACCGATCGGTGCGGTCCTCACCCCGCAGCTCGCCGGGATGGACGCGGCCAAGGGCGACCCCAACAGCTCGCTGCCGTACGCCTCCAGCCTCTGCGGCGCCTGCTTCGACGCCTGCCCGGTCAAGATCGACATTCCGTCGCTGCTGGTCGAGCTGCGCCACCAGCACACCGAGCAGTCCGGCACGACGGCAGAGAAGCTGGCGATGAAGGCGGCGGCCGGAGTGATGAAGCGGCCGAAGCTGTTCACGGCCGCACAGAAGGGGGCGGCGATCGGCCGCGTCATCGCCGGGCGGGACGGGAAGATCTCGCATCTGCCACCGCCGTTCAACGGCTGGAGCGACAGCCGCGACACCGCCGCCCCGCCGAAGCAGTCCTTCCGCTCCTGGCTGGCGTCGGCAGAGGGCGCCGCGACGATGCGGGCCGCCGCCGACGAGCACGAGAAGAACAAGAAGCACGAGAAGGACAAGAAGGAGGAGAAGTGACGACCGCTCGCGACACGGTGCTGGGCAGGATCAAGGACGCCCTGGCCCTCGCGCCCACCCCGGACACCACCGTCCCGCGCGCCTACCGCACCGGCCGTACCCTCCCTGACGACGAACGCCTGGACCTCTTCACCGACCGGCTCGTCGACTACAAGGCGCACGTCCACACCTGCACCGCCGACCGCACGGCCGAGACCGTCACCGAAGTGCTGCGGGAGCGCGGGGCCCGGCGGATCGGGGTGCCCGCCGGACTCGACCCGGCGTGGCTCGGCACGTACGACGGTGAGGTCCAGCAGGACTCCGACAGCATCCCGGCACCCCGGCTCGACGCCCTGGACGGCGTCGTCACCGCCTCGGCCGTCAGCTGCGCCGAGACCGGCACGATCTTCCTGGACGGCTCGCCCGACCAGGGGCGGCGGGCGCTGTCCCTCGTCCCCGATCTGCATGTGTGCGTCGTCGACCTGTCGACCGTCGAGGTCGGGGTACCGGAGGCGGTGGCCCGGCTGGTGCCGGAGCGGCCGACGACGCTGATCAGCGGTCCCTCGGCCACGTCCGACATCGAGCTGGAACGGGTGGAGGGTGTGCACGGTCCGCGCACACTGGTGGTGGTGATCCGGACGGACGCGTAGGGGGGCCGGGCGGGGTCGCACGGCTTCCCGGCCGCGCGACCCCGGTGCTCAGCCGTGCGTGACCGTCACCGTCGGCCCGAAGCCGACATGTGTCGTCGCCGCGTCCTGCGCCCAGCGGACGTCCACCGAGTCCCCGTCCGCATGAACCCCGCTCACCACCGCGTCGAGCGGCGCCGCGTCGGGCTCCGCGGTCAGCGAGGCGAGCGCCACCAGCACCACCGTGCCCTCCGCGGCCGCGGACAGCCGGGGTACCACCGCCCAGCGCGTGTATGCCGTGCCCTGCGGAGCCCGTATCTCGTCCCGCGTCTCCCAGCCGTGCAGACCGTGCAGCGCGGAGGCGGCCGTGTCGTCGCGGCCGGTCGCCCAGCCCGTCTGCTCCACCCGGGCCCCGGACGGCGCGCCGACCACCCGGTGCACCCGCAGCTCGTGACGGCCACGCACCACGGTGACGCTCTCCACCCGCATCCCCGGCACCATCGGCGCACCGGACGTGAACACCGGGCGGTGCCAGGACGCGGCCCACCCCCACCCGTCGCCGCCACCCGCGCCCAGCGCGCGGACGACTCGGCGACCGCTGCGCACCCCCGCGACGACCACGGCCAGATGGTTGTCCGCCGTGTTCGCGCTCGACGTGGGGCCGGTCACGGTGGAGTACGACTGACGGCTGTACAGCGGATCGTCCGCCACCCCGGACTCGCCCTCGTGCGGGCGCACATGGTCGCTGCCGTGGTTGTGCAGCCGAACGATCCCGTCCGCCCGGGTGGACTGGACGAGCAGCCCGGGCGCGGGCAGCGCGAGCACCCGGTCGGGGCCCTCGCTGGGCGCGGGCTCCTCGGTCGCCGTCCACAGCGGATGGCGCTCCGGGGCGAGCAGCGCGACGAAGGCCTTGGACGCCCAGTACGGCGAGGCGGGGGCCGAGTAGTTCTGCAGCGTCGCCTCGTGCGGACCGTGCCAGCCCAGGCTCAGCAGCCCGTCCGTACCTGTCGCCCCGCGGTCCAGGAAGTAGCGCAGGGACCCGTTGATCACCCGACGCGAGGTGCCCGGCGTGAGCGGGGTGTGCCCGGTGACGGCGCCGAGCGCGACCGACGAGGCGGCCGCGAAGCGGTACGTGAGCGAGCGGCCGAAGTGGATCGGCGCACCGTCGCCGCCGAACAGCAGCGAGAAGCCCTCCAGGTGCTCGCGCAGCCGGCCGCCGTAGTGCGCGGACAGCTCGGCGTCGCCCGACAGATGCGCGTCCAGTACGGGATAGAGATGCAGCGCCCAGCCGTTGTAGTGGTCGAAGGCGCGGCCGTCGCCGTCCGCGTACCAGCCGTCTCCGCGGTACCAGCCCTCCAGCAGGTCGAGGGCACGCTCCTTCGCGCGTGCCGTCTCCGCGTCGCCGCGGCCCACGGATTCGAGGAACGCGGCCACGGAGTAGGGAAACAGGTACCAGTTGTTGGGGGAGGGGGTGTGCCGCAGCGCGTCGCGCAGCCACTCCTCCGCGCGGTCCCGCACACCGGACTCCAGGCGGTCCCAGAGCCACGGCCGGGTGAGCCGCAGTCCGATGGCGACCGACGCGGACTCGACCATCGGCTGGCCGAAGACGGAGTGGTCGCGGATCAGCGGCCACGACTCGGCATCGTCCCGGCCGGGCGTACGGGTGCCGGCCGTGAGGCCGTCGGCGTACCGGTCGAGCCAGCCGTGCGGGTCCTTGCCGTCCGCGCCCGCCACCCGGAAGGCGGCGGCGAGGAACGTACGCGCGTACCCCTCCAGACCGTCGGAACGCACCCCGGACGCGGACGGCCTGCCCGGCAGGTCCAGCAGCGCACCGCCCGGAGTGGCCCATTTCCAGGCGGCCTTGAGCAGCCCGTCGGCCGCGGCCTCCCAGTGCGCACGGGTGTAGCCGGTGCGCGGGCTCAACACCAGGTCGTCGGCGGGGAGTTCGAGGGGAGAAACAGGGTGTGGTGCGGTCATGCGAGGAATGCCAGCCTTTCGCGTCGTACGGGATGGGCGAATCCGTCACCCGCGGCCCAGCGGCCGGCCTCGCCGACCGCCAGATCGACCAGTCGCCGCCACTCGTTGCCCTGGGAGCCTGCGAGGTGCGGGGTGATCAATGCGTTGTCGCACTCCCAGAGCGGGTGTGCGGCGGGCAGTGTGTCGGGCTCCGTGACGTCGAGGATCGCCCGGATCCGGTTCTGCCGGAGTACGTCGGTGAGCGCGTCCTGGTCGATGACGGCGCCCCGTGAGGTGTTGATGAGCACGCCGTCCGGGCGCATCGAGGCGAGCAGTTCACGGCTGACGAGCCCGCGGGTGGCCGGCAGCAGCGGGGTATGGACGCTCACCACGTCGCTGCGCGCGAACAGTTCACCGAGGCCGACGGGCCGGACGCCGAGCGCGGCGGCCTCCGCTTCGCAGACGTACGGGTCGTGGAGCAGCACCGGCAGGTCGTACGGCCGCAGCAGCTCGATGACGCGCCGGCCGATCAGCGAGGCGGACAGAATCCCGACGGTGCGGCCGTAGTTCCCGACCTCGGTCGAGGTGGCGAGCGCGTCGTCGCGGCGGCGCTTTGTCCGGTAGCCGCGGGCCCGCTCCAGCGCACGCTTGCCGGAGAGCAGGATCATCGCGACGGTGTACTCGGCCACCGGCAGGGCGTTCGCTGCGGCTGCCGACGACACCTCGATGCCGCGTTCCCAGCAGGCCTCGGTGATGTGTCCGCGGATGGAGCCCGCGGTGTGGACGACGGCGCGCAGGTGCGGCGCCGCGTCCAGGGCGGCAGCGTCGAGCGGCGGACAGCCCCAGCCGGTGACCAGGACTTCTACCCCCGCCAGCACGGCGCGGGCCCGGTCGGTGGCGAAGTCGTCGAGAACGGGCAGCGGCGCGAGGTCGCACACCTCGCCGAGCGCGGCCAGGGACCGGGCGTCGAGGAGCGCGGACGCGGCCTCCGGCTTCATGGCGGCAGCCGCGCGTGGCCGGTTCCCGGTGACGGGGGCGGTGGGGGCGGTGCTGGGCATCTTTCTCCTGGTACGGGGGTGGAGGGTGGTGGCCCGGCTACTTGACGGCGCCCGCGGTGAGCCCCTGTCATTCGATGAACTCCGGGGCGGCCTCAGGGTGTTCGCTGCTCGCCGTGACCGCGAAGGTGGACCCGCCGTGGGTGCCGAGCGCGGAATCGGAGTCCGGCTGGAGGTCGACCTGGACGGTGTCGCGGGTACGGTTGAACGCGTCCACCACCTCCTGGCTGTCGCGCAGGGCGGACCAGAAGGTGATGTGCGTAGCGTTCCTGCCGGCCTTGTCGCCTGTGCTGCTGATGATGCTCGTGCTGCCCGATCCTGATGACCCACCGCTGCCGCCGCAGGCGCTGAGCGCGGCTGTCAGAGGCAGGGCGACGATCGTGGCGAGCACGGATCGACGGCTCCGTCGACCGGGCATGTACGCCTCCCGCGGCTCCTGAATCGGGTCACGAGGAATCCTGATCGGCTGATCGGTTCGGGTCAATAGATCGCTCAGAAGAAAATCAAAGCGGTCAAACGCTCACTCGGTGGCAGAGGGCGGCACCTGCGCGGATCCGCGCACCTCGAGCGTGGGCAGCAGCTCCGTACGGCGCACCGGACCGCTCGCTCCCGCGGCCCCGGACAGTCGGTGGAGCAGCAGCTCGGCGGCGGCCCGCCCGATCGCCGCCTTCGGCGGCGCCACAGCCGTCAGCGGTGTGCTGCCGAGTGCCGCGACCACGTCGTCGTACGCCACCACCGAGCAGTCCCGCGGCACGTCGACACCGCTCTCCGCCAGCCGTTGCACCAGCATCAGCGCGTCCACGTCGCCGTGCAGCAGGGCCGCCGTCGCGCCCCTCTCCCGCAGGAGAGCGGCGAGGTCGAGGGCGGTACGGGCGTCGGACGCGGGAGCGGGCAGGACGGCGGCTCCCGCAGCCGGCGCGTCGGGGGCGGGGCCGGGCACCGCGTCCGGGGAGCTCAGCACCACCGTCCAGTCCTCCACCTCCGGACGGGCCGCGGCGATCTCGGCGAACGCCGCACGGATACTGCGCGCCGTCGGACTGTCGTCGCGGGCGGCCAGCACGATGCGCCGGTGCCCCAGCGACACCAGATGCTCCACGGCCAGATGCGTCCCGTACCAGTGATCGGAACACACGGAGTCCAGGGCGTGCAGCGCGCTGCCCGGCCGCGGGCGCCGTTCCATCAGCACGGTCGGCACCCCCACGTCCGCCAGCCAGCCGTAATCCAGCTCCTCCGAGCGCGCGTTGCGCCAGCGGGGCGCGATCAGCAGCCCGCGCGCCCCGTCCGCCAGCGCCCGCTCCACCAGCGCACGTTCCGCGCCGGCCGACTGGTGCGCGATGTGCAGCGCGATCCGTATCCCGGACTCCTCCAGGACGGTCCGGGCACCGTGCAACGTCTCGTACAGGTACGTGTGCCGATCCGGGACGACGAGGGCGACCGCCCCGCCGTTCCCGGCGGGTTCGTCGCCCCGCGGCGCCGGGACCGCGGGGGCCGGCTGCGCCTCCCCCAGCGCCCGGGCCACCCCGTGCCCGCGCCGCAGCCGTCCGGCCCGGGCCAGTTCCTCGACGTCCCGCCGGACCGTGACCACCGAGACGTCCAGCTCGGCCGCGAGCGCACTGACCTTGACGGCGCCGCGCGACTCCACCACCGCCAGGATTCGCTGTCGCCTGATCTCAACCGGCTCCCGCATCGCTGTGGCCCCCTCGCCGTACCGCCGCGCGTTGTGCGTTTGAACGCTTCCTGTGAGCGCTTGGGGCGCAGCATAGCGATCACCCCTCCGCTGTACAGGTGCGGGAACCGTCCCGTACGCCCCACCGATCCCAGAAGGCACTGTTGCCGGCCTTGCGCAACGGCACCTGACGTCAACGAACTTGAGACCGGCAGTGGAGGGGAGGGGCATATGCACTGGACCCCGACGACCGACGACCCGCCCACGGGCCGGCCGTCCCTCGCGGTCGACTCCCCACTGCAATGAATCGCACCGAACCTCGTCGGCCCCGGCGGGGACGCCCCGCTCCGCGGGCGCTTCAGCCTGCGCACCACCCGGAGACTCCACGCGCCGCTGCTCGTCGTCCGCCAGGACGGCCGGGTGCTCCAGGCAGCGGCTGCTGCTGTCGGCCGTACCGGGCCGTCGGTCCGGCTGAGCGCCGACTGGCTCGACCGGGTCGATCCGCACGGTGCGAGCGTGCGGATCGCGGTGCGCTGACCGTACGTCAGGGAATAAGTAGCCAGTCGGAACCGATCGCCGCCAGCAGGCCGATCCCCAGCAGCCAACTGCCCAGCCGCGTACGGCCGTTCCTGCTGAGTTCGATCACGATCCCGCACAGGATCAGCGCGAGTCCGTACACCCCGACCACCAGCACGGACGACCGGCTGGCGATCCGCAACGCGAGTACGACCGCCATCGCCGCCATGCCGACCGACGAGAGGACGATGCGCAGCCGTCTCGCCTGACGCGGCGTCAACCGTCGTTCTTCGGCCTCGGAGACGACCTCGGGGACGGTCTCCGGAACTGTCGCGGGCTCGGTCTCCGAGGCGGCCTCGGAGGCAGCCTCCGCGAGGATATCGGTATCGCCCTCGGCCTCGGAAGCCGTCTCGGAAGCCGTCTTGGGAGCGGCTATCGGGGTGTCCACGGCCTGGTCCTGGTCAGAAGTGCTCATGACGCCGGATCGTAATGGCTGCGGGCGGCCCTGTTCACCGCTCCGTACGTCCGGTGGTGAAACCGACGTAGGTGGTGACGGAGGCGGTGACGTAGGTTCGGTGCATGCCCGGCCACCTCCTGATCCTCGGCGGAACGACCGAAGCCCGACAGCTCGCCGCGGAGCTGACCGGGCCCGGCGGCGACGCGACGACGCGCATCACCACCTCGCTGGCCGGCCGGGTCGCCCGGCCCCGGATGCCCGTCGGCGACGTACGCGTCGGCGGCTTCGGCGGCCCCGAGGGCCTCGCCGACTGGCTGCGCACCCACGGCGTGGACACCGTCGTCGACGCCACCCACCCGTTCGCCGACACCATCAGCGCCAACGCCGCCATGGCCGCGAAGGCCACCGGTACCCGGTTGTTCGCGCTGCGCCGCCCGGGCTGGACGACCGGCCCCGGCGACCGCTGGCACCCGGCCGACGACCTCACGCACGCCGCCGTACGACTGCCCGCCCTGGGCCGTCGGATCTTCCTCACCACCGGCCGCCTGGGTCTGGCCGCCTTCGCCACCGCGCCCGGAGCGGACCGGCTCCACTTCCTCGTACGATCCGTGGAACCCCCCGAGCCCCCGCTGCCCCGGCACACCGACGTACTCCTCGACCGCGGCCCGTACACCGTCGAAGGAGAGACGGCGCTGCTGCGCGACCACGCCATCGACGTCCTCGTCACCAAGGACAGCGGAGGCCCCGCCACCGCGGCGAAACTCACCGCGGCCAGGAACCTCGGTCTGCCCGTGGTCGTGGTCCGCCGCCCGCCACCGCCCGACGGTGTGCCCGTCGTGCACGACGTGCCGTCCGCGCTCCAACTGCTGGGCCGGGACGGCCGATTCAGCCGCGACGCAGCAGATACGTATCCATGATCCAGCCCTTGCGGGCGCGCGCCTCGGCCCGCAGCTCCTCGATCCGGTCCGACACCTCGGCGAGGCGACCGGAGACCAGGATCTCGTCCTCGGTCCCCACGTACGCGCCCCAGAAGATGAAGAGGTCCTGGTCGAGATGGCGGGTGAACGCCTGCCGCGCGTCGAGCATCACCACCACGTCGTCGACCCCCTCGGGCCAGCCCTCGGCCAGCCGCCGGCCCGTAGTGATCTGCACCGGACGCGCCACCCGGTTCAGCCCCGTCCGGTGCTTGGCCAGCAGCGCGGAGACGCTGCTGATCCCGGGAACCACCTCGTGGTCGAAGGCGACCGCACCCCGGTCGAGGATCTCTTCGAGGATGCCGAGCGTGGAGTCGTACAGTGCGGGATCGCCCCACACCAGGAACGCCCCGCACTCGTCCTCGCCGAGATCCTCCGCGATGAACCGCTCGTACAGATCCGCGCGGCGCCTGCGCCAGTCGTCCACCGCGGGTGAGTAGTCCGACGTCCTGCGGTCCCGCTCCGGATCCCGCGCCTCGACGAGGCGGTACGCGGTGTTCTCCACATGCGCATCGAGGATGTCCCGCCGCAGCCCGGTCAGATCGGACTTCTCCTCACCCTTGTCGAGAATGAAGAACGCATCCGCCCTGTTCAGCGCCTTGACGGCCTGCAAGGTCAGATGGTCGGGGTCGCCCGCGCCGATGCCGATGACATAGATCTTTCTCACCGTACCGAGTCTGCCGCACGCCCCACCGCCCCGGGCGCCGGGGTCAAGGGCCCCGTCGGGCGGACCGGCCCTACCGGTCCCCGGGCCGCAGACAGGGCGCCTCCCCGGCCGCGTCGACGGGCCGGACACCGGGCGCCGGTCCGCCGGCCGCGCTCCCGCCCCCGTCGCCTGCCACCGGTCCGTCGGCCGCACTTCCACCTCGGGGCTCCTCCACCCGCGCCGCCAGCTCCCCGGCCCAGTCGATCAGCCCGTCGACCCCGATCCCATGGGGCCGGGTGGCACCGAACGCCGTGAGCGCCGCCGCACCCCGCCGCAACAGCCGGGCCCCGCCCGTCGCATTGCCCCGGGACGCATGCGTCAGCCCGACGGCCAGCTGCGCGAGCCCGCGCCACAACTCCCGTTCCGCCACCGGCCCCGATTTCCACGCGTCCTCGAACACCTCGTGCGCGTGGAACGGCATCCCGGCGTCCAGCAGTCGTTGCGCCTCCCGCAAGGTCTCCTCGGGGGTACGGACCACCCCCTCCGGCTGCCGCTCCACGCCCGGTGTCCCGTACGGCAGCGGGCGTCCCAGCCCGTCACGGGGACGAGCGTTGCGCGCCCGGCCCTCCGCGTCGCGATCCCTGCGAGTCTCGTCCACCCCTCGATTGTGCCCCGCACCTGCGGCGAACTGCCCGAACCACTGTCCGTGGACCCCCGCGCACGACTAGTGTCGACAGGCATCTGCACCACTTTGGGGAGGGTAGGGATGAAGCAGTCCCGGCCGCTGTACGAGCGCGAACCGGAACTCGCCGCTGCCGCACAAGCCGTGGCCGCCCTGTGCGACGCCCAGGCAGTCGGCGGACTGCTGATCTTCAGCGGCGAGGCGGGCATCGGCAAAACGGCGCTGCTCGCCGAGATCCGGTCGATGGCCGCCGACCGCTGTACGGTCTGGTCCGCACGCGGCGGCGAAACGGTCACATCCGTGCCGTTCCACGTCGTACGCCAACTGCTCCAGCCCGCCCTCGACCAGTTCCCGCCCGACGAGGTGCGGACCCTGTTCGGGCCCTGGTTCGAGATCGCTGCGCCCGCGCTCGGACTCGCCGAACCGAGCGGTCCCCAGCCGGATCCGCAAGGTGTACGGGACGGCCTCGACTTCGTCGTCTCCCGGCTCGCGTCCCGGCTGAGCCACCGCCCGCTGCTGCTCGTCATCGACGACGCGCACTGGGCGGACGGCGAATCCCTCGCCTGGCTCGCCTCGTTCACCACCCGCCTCGGCGAACTGCCCGTCCTGGTCGTCCAGGCCCACCGGCCGGAAGAACTGGCGGCGCGGCAGAAGGAGAGCGGATCGGGCGGAGGCAACCCCTCCCAGGTCCGGGTGGCCCTGCGCGCCCTCACCCCGGACGCCACCGCGGAACTGGTCCGCGCGGCCCTCGGCGAACACGCCGACGACCCGTTCTGCCGCGAGGTGTGGGCCGTCACCGGAGGCAACCCCTACGAGGCGGTCGAACTCGTCGCCAAGGTCCAGGACCGCGAACTGGTGCCGCTGGAGGAGTCGGCCGGACTGCTGCGCGAACTCGGCGCATCCGCCCGCGGCAGCGGCCTCGTCGCCCGGCTCGAACGGCTCGGCACCCATGCCACCCGGTTCGCCTGGGCCGCCGCCGTCCTCGGCACGGACATCTCGCAGGATCTCGCCGCCACCCTCGCCGGAATGAGCCCCGCCGAGGCCGCCGACTGCACGGCACGGCTGCGCGAAGCCCGTATCGTCACCGGCTTCGACCCGCTGGAGTTCGTCCACCCGCTGATCGCCACCGCGGCATACCGCTCCATCCCGCCGGCCACCCGCACCGCCTTCCACGGCCGGGCGGCGTGGGCGATCACCCGCGCGGGACTCGGCCCTGCGGCGGCCTCCCGCCACCTCCTCGAAGTGCACCCGGACAACGATCAGGAACTGGTCGGGCAACTCCGCGAAGCAGCCGGACAACACCTCGCGGTCGGCGCCTCGGAGGCCGCCCGCCGCTGCCTCGAACGCGCCCTGGAAGAACCACCGAGCCAGCGCGTCAAGGCCACCCTGCTGTACGAACTGGGCTGCGCCACCCTCCTCAGCTCGCCCGCCACCACCGTCCAGCATCTGCGCGCCGCCCTCGGCATGCCCGGACTCTCCGACGACCAGCGCGTCGACGCCACCTACCGGCTCGCCGCCGCGCATTCGCACAACAACCAGCTGAAGGAAGCGGCGCGCGCCCTTGCCGCAGAGGCCGCGCGCACCGCCCCGGGCCCCGGCCTGATGCGGCTCCAGGCCGCCCACTTCCTCTGGGAGGGCATGCAGGCGTCCGAGGACGACGGACCCGCCCGTTCCGACCGGCTCGCCCGGAACGCCGACCATCTGTCCGGCCGCGACAACGCCGAGCGCGCCCTGCTCACCATCCGCGCCTTCGACGCCATGATGCGCGGCGAGAACGCCCAGCTCGTCGTCAACCTCTGCGAACGCGCCCTGGTCGACGGCCATCCCGCACGCGGGCTCGGCTGGACCGATACGGAGTGGGGCTTCGAACTCCCGACGCTCGTCGGCATCACCTACGCCTTCACCGACCAGATCGACCGGGCCGAGGAACTGTTCGGCGAGGCCGTCCGCGCCTTCGAGATCTCCGGCTGGAGCGGTGCGCACCTGGCGTTCGCGCACACCCTGCTCGGGCTGGTCCACCGTCGTCGCGGCCGGCTCGCCGAGGCGGAGGGCTTCCTCCGCGAAGGACTGCGCCTCGCCGACCGTGTCGGCAGCGGACTGCCCGTCCACTGGGACGCGGCCTGCCTGCTCATCGACACCCTGATCGCCCGCGGCCGGGTCACCGAGGCCCGCCAGATCGCCGACCGCTACGACTTCGGCTCGCCCTACCCCAGCGCGATGGTGCTGCCCGACGCCCCGTGCGTACGCGGCCGGCTGCTGCTGGCCGAAGGCCGTACGAAGGAAGCGGTCACCGAACTCGAAGCGGCCGGTCAGGCCCTCGAACCCCGCGGCAGGTTCAACGGCGTATGGGCTCCCTGGGCGGGCGACCTCGCCCGCGCCCTGGCCGACGAGGACCCGGACCGCGCCGCCCAACTCGCCTCCACGGCCCGGGCACATGCCGAACGCTTCGGTACGGACACCGCAATCGGCGAGGCTCTGCGCTGTGTCGCCCTGTTCGCCCGCCCCGAGGACGCCACGCATCTGCTCGCCGAGTCGGTCCGCCATCTGGAGGCGTCCCCGTCCGCGTACGAACACGCCCTGGCCCTCGTCGACTACGGCATCGCGATCCGCTCAACGCGCGAACTCGCCAGGGCCCACAAACTGGCCACGGCATGCGGCGCCGAATCCCTGGCAAACCGCGCCCACCAGGCACGGGCGTCGATCCGGTCCGCGGAGTGAGGTAATGTTTGTCCTGCGCGGCCACCCGGGAACACCGGGAGGAATCGCATCGGGACGTGGCGCAGCTTGGTAGCGCACTTGACTGGGGGTCAAGGGGTCGCAGGTTCAAATCCTGTCGTCCCGACTTGTGAAAGTCGGAGGTCAGGGGCCGTTTCAGAGCAATCTGAAACGGCCCCTTGATCGTTTTTGGGGACCAGTCGGGGACCAACTCCCTTGGCCGTTTCAGGGGGCGACCACGGTCGGGTTCGGCGAAGAGTGAGGCTCCGGCGGCGGTGATCTTGTGTACGTCGGGGTGCAGATACAACGTAGTCGTCGCGACGGGAGTACAGGGCACAGACCTGGCAGTCGCCGGTCAGGGGAGCGCAGGGGCGATACGAGTACCGGTGACGCGGAGAAGGTCGAGCTTTCCCGCGTCGCTGCTTTTGGCCGCTGCCGTGTAGGTGACCAGGCGCAGGTCGGCGCCCGGGACGATGAGGACGTCGCAGTCGAGCAGGATGTCGCCGACCTCGGGATGCCGGATCGTCTTTCGGTCGGTCGTGTGCTGGGTGGCTGCCGTCTGCGTGGACCAGTGCTGGGCGAAGGCGTTGGACTCTGTCCGCAGGTCCTGTACGAGGCGATGGAGGTGGACGTCCGCGGGATAGCGGATAGCGGCGTCCTTGAGGTCGGCGACGATCGATGTCTCGAAGGCGTCCTGTCCGCGCTCGGACTGCATGGGATGCATCGTCGCGTGGGCTGCGCCGTTGCCGAACAGTGCGCGGGCGAGGTTCCGTTCGGCGGTCGGGAGCAGGGCGGGGTCGCCGTGCAGGGCGCACCAGGTGGTGTTCCACCACACGAGGGTCCAGTCGGCGGTGAACACCCCGATCGGGACGTCGCCCAGGCGCGCGGCGAGCCGTTGGATGCTCGCGGGTACATGGGTGCTGACCGTGCCGTCCTGCGGCGGCAGGAGTCCGGCGCTTCGGTACAGCTGGTCACGCTCGGCCCGGGTGAGCTGAAGCGTCCGGGCAAGGGCGCCGACGACCTGTTCCGAGGGGTTCTTCGCGCGTGACTGCTCCAGGCGCAGGACATAGTCGACCGAGATCCCGGACAACTGCGCGAGCTCCTCGCGGCGCAGCCCCGGGGCGCGACGGCCGGCCGCCGCCGTGAGCCCGGCGTCGGCCGGAGAGAGGCGGTCGCGCCAGGCGCGCAGAAGTGCGCCGAAGGGAGAGCGGGAGGAAACCATGGGCCCATTGTCGCCGACCGGCGCCCGGTGAGCCTGGGTACTGCCAGTCCTGGTGACGGGGACGGCACTGGTTGTCGTCGGCGCAGGCGGCGAATCTGGTACCGCGTCCAGCCGGGCGCCCATCGGTTGACCAGTCAAGGAGCCTCCCATGCAGCACACTGTCGTCATGACCGGTGCGAGCCGCGGTATCGGCCGCATCGCCGCGGATCACATCCTGCGCCGGTCGCCGGACGTGCACCTCGTCGTCGTCGCCCGTGGTTCCTCCGGCGCACAGCTGGCCGCGGAGCTGGGTGCGAACGGCCACGCGGTCACGCCTGTCGCGGCGGATCTCGGTTCGCTGGACAGCGTCCGGTCGGCCGCCACCGAGATCAGCGACCGGCTCGACCGCGGTGAACTGCCGCCACTGCGCGGCTTCGTGGGCAACGCGGGCATGCAGTACACGAACGCGCTGACCGAGGGACCCGACGGGTTCGAGTCCACCTTCGCGATCAACGTGCTCGCCAACCATGCGCTCGTTCGACTGCTCGAAGACCACTTCGTCTCTCCCGCCCGGATCGTGATCACCGTCAGCGACACGCATTTCGGTGACTTCAAGCACAACATGGGCATGGTGCCAGGACCGGCCTGGCAGTCCCCGGACGTCCTTGCCCGCACCGGCGCCTTTCCCGAGCCGGACACCACGACCGCTGGGCGTACCGCGTACTCGACGAGCAAGCTGGCCGCGATCTACCTGGTTCACGAGTACGCGCGCAGGCTGCCGGCCGGGATCGATGCCGTGGCCTACAACCCGGGGTTCGTTCCCGGCACCGGCCTCACCCGCAACGCCGGCCCGGTCTCCCGGTTCGCGATGCGACGCATCATGCCGGTGATGACCCTTACGCCGTTCGCCACCAGCCGCACCGCCGCCGGGCGATACCTTGCCGACCTCGTCCTCGGCACGACGCAGGCACCGACCGGCTCCTACGTAGACCGCAGCCGCCCGGCCCCGTCCTCGCAGGAGTCCTACGACCCCCGGCGCGAACGCGAACTGTGGGACACCGCCGAACGGCTCACCGTCGTCCACGCCGCCTGACGCCATCGCTGTCCAGCGCCCCCGGCCGGGCAGCGGCAGCAGCACGGCCGAAGGAGAATCCGGCCGGGCGCCCGGGCAGTCACTGCGCAGCTGTGTCCGCCTCCGCTGCACCGGAGGCGGACACAGCTGCGCAGTGCGCTCTCGGGTTGTGGTCAGACTCCCGTTGAGTCCTTCTCGGGCGACGTGTCAACTACGGGCGCCGGTGAGGCCGCCGGAGCGGGGCCGCTTTCGCTGAGGCCGAATCGTGCGTGGAACTTCCGCAGCAGGGGTGGCGCGTACCAGGCCGTGCGACCGAGCAGGCGCATGGCGGCGGGTACGAGGATGCCGCGTACGGCGACGGCATCGATGAGGATGGCAAGCGCGCTGCCCAGGCCGAACATCTGCATGAAGCTGACATTGGCCGTCCCGAACGCGAAGAAGCTCACCGCGAGCAGAGCGGCTGCCGCGCTGACGATGCGTCCCGTGTGTCCGAGGCCGTTGACCACCGTGGACTCGGTGTCCTCGCCCAGATCGTGGAGTTCCTTGATCCGGCTGAGGACGAACACCTCGTAGTCCATCGAGAGGCCGAAGGCGATGCAGAACATCAGCACCGTCATTGACGTGTCCATCGGCTGTGGTGTGAAGCCGAGTTGGGAGGCGAGGTTGCCGTCTTGGAAGATCCACGTCATGACGCCGAGGGCCGCTCCGAGGCTGACCATGTTGAGGACCAGCGCACGCAGCGGCTGCACGATGCTTCCGGTGAACAGGAAGAGGAGGAGGAAGGTGGTGAGGGCGATCAGGGTCACGGCGGCCGGGAGCCGGTCGGCGATGGAGCCCTTGGAGTCCACCAGCTCGGCGTCGAGTCCGGCCACCAGGGGGTCCGACCCGGCGGGAGGTGAGACCGAGCGCACTTCCTCGACCAGGCTCCGGGCCTCGTCCGACTTCGGCGGCAGTGCGCTGACCACGTTGATCCGCTGGGCGTCGGGGCGGCCGAGGCCGGTGTTGCCGGGGCCCGCCTTCGTGGACTTTCCTTCGATGTAGGTTCCTGTGGAGGCCGCGACGCGGACGATGTTCTTCTGCTTTGACAGTTCGGTCGCGTACGAGTCCAACTCGGCTGTGCTCACGGACTCGTCGATGACGATGTGGATGGCTGCGGCGTCGTTGCCGTTGAAGTTCTCCCGCAGCGCGGTGGAGACCTGGCGGCTCTCGGCGTCCTCGGGCAGTACCCGTTCGTCCGCCGTACCGAAGCTGATGCCCAGCAGCGGGCTCGCAGCCAGCAGCAGCACGGCGAGCACCGGTATCGCGGTGAGCGCGGGACGTCGCATGACGGTGCCGGCCAGCCGCCCCCACAGGGGCACCCGACCGCCGGAGCGCCCGGACTTCGCCCACGGCATCCGCCCGCTGTTGACCCGGTGACCCAGGACAGCGAGCAGGGCGGGCATCACGAACAGGGCACTGGCTGCGGCGATGACGATGACGCCGACCCCGGCGTAGGCGAACGAGCGGAGGAAGAACTGCGGGAAGACCAGCAGCGCTGCGAGCGCGGCGGCCACTGTGGCGGCGGAGAACGCGACCGTACGGCCCGCGGTGTGCACGGTGTGCCGGACGGCGTCGTCCACGTCCGCCCCGGACGCGAGGTGCTCCCGGAACCGGCTGATCATCAGCAGGGCGTAGTCGATGCCCAGTCCGAGGCCCAGGGCCGTGGTCAGGTTGGTCGCGAAGACGGAGACATCGGTGATGCTGCCGATGAGGGCGAGTTCAGCGAACGTACCCAGGATCGCGATGACGCCGAGGACCAGCGGCAGCAGGGCCGCGACCACGCTGCCGAAGACGATCAGGAGCAGTACGAGCGTCAGGGGCACTGCGATCATCTCGGCCAGGACGAGGTCGTCGACCACCTGTGCCGACAGCTCGTTCTGTACGGCGGTGGCCCCTCCGGCCCGGATGGTGAGCCCGTCCCCGTACGCTCCGGTGTAGGCATCGAGGATGTCCTGGACGTTCTCCGCCTGCTCGGTTTTGTCACCCGTCACATGGGTGAGCACCATGGTCTCGCGGCCGTCCTTGGAGCGGAGGTCGGGGCTGCCCGTGTCCCAGTACGAGATCACGTTCTGGAGCGTCTGTTCCTTCTTGAGGTCGGCCACCAGGGCCTGACCGTTCCGCTTGGCGGTGGGGGAGTCGATGCCGCCTTCGGGGGCGCGGACCAGCAGGACCAGGTTCGTCTCCCCACCGAATTTCTCCTCGATGACCTGCGCTGCCCGGGTGGACTCGGAGGACGGATCGTCGAAGCCGCCTCCCGCCAGCTTGCCGAACGCGCCGACGCCCACAGCGGCCATGAGCGCCACCGCCAGGGCTGCGACCACAAGTACGAGCCGGGACCGGCGAATTGCCAGTTCGGCTATGCGTTCAAACACGCACTTTCTCCTTCGTATTTTTACGGTCGAAACAACATGAAAAAGGTCAGAGGTGGCTTGATGAGGGTGGGAAGCCACGCGTCCTTGCCGCGCCAGAGAGGCTGAAGTGCCGGCGCGGGGTCGTGGCGAAGAGGTGCGATGTCGCACTCCTCGTCGCCGTGAACGACAGCAGTGAGGCGGAGCAATATTTGGCAGTGTCAGATTTTCCTCACAGGTCACGCTTTTTGAAGCCGTGACAGAACCACCGTCGTACGGTCGTCGCATGCCCCCAGTCGAAGCCGTACCGGCCGTGCCCTCCCTGCGCCAGCGGCGCCGGGCCGTCGCAGTGCAAGAGATCCTCGGCACCGCTGAGTGCCATATCGCCGAACACGGACCTCACGCCCTGTCCCTGCGAGCGGTCGCCCGGAGGAGCGCCGTTGCGCCACTACGAAGCGCCGGCCGAAGGTCCCACCACACAGGCGGTACGCCGGATGAGCGCGATCTTCCAGCGGGAGATGTTCGATGGGGTGACCCTGGCGCGGCTGGACGCCGCCGAGACGCCTGCGCTCTCGTCCGCGTTCCGGGAGTATCCGACGTACCTGCCACCGGACGGTCTCGGGGCTCTGCCGCCCTCCGGCGCCGCTCTCCTGCTGAGCGGGGGGCACATGCACGGCCTCGTCATGCTGGAGGTGTTCGGGCACACCACGTTCCCCGGTGACCACCGGGCCGAGATCTTCCGCACGGCGATGGAGAACATGGTGGAGGACGTGCGCAGCCGAATTCCGGCGTCCGGTCCGGCCGCGGCCGGACCGGACCCGCGTAAGTGTGAACGGCCCGGTCCGCAGTAGGTGCCGGTCAGGACCGGTGCGCCCAGGGGATGCCCTTGAGGAGCCGCTCGAGGCCGACTTCGCCCTCACGCGTCTGCCCGCCGTGGTCCATCACCACCCGGAGCCGGTCGACGACCTCGGGCGGGGAGGGGTAGACCTTCGCGTGGGCGGCTGCCTCCTCTGCGAGGTTCGGGACGGGGCCACTGGCCTCGGCGGCGTTCTGCGCCTCTTTCGCCGCGGCGGCCACGCCCGGGGGCAGCCCCGCTATGCGCCGTGCGAGGGAGTCGACGAACGCGTCGAGGTGCTCGTCCGGGACCGCCCGGTTGATCCATCCGTAGCGCTCGGCGAGCGAGGTGTCGAACAGTTCCGCGCCCAGCACGATTTCGAGGGCGCGGGCACGGCCGACCAGCCGGTTGAGGTACTGGGTGCCCCCGCCGCCGGGGAAGATGCCCATCAGCGTCTCCGGCTGCGAAAGCCAGGTCCGGTCCGCCGCCGCGAACCGCATGTCCGCGGCCATGGCCAGCTCGACGCCGCCGGCGCGCGCGTATCCGCGGAGCTTCGCGATCGTCACCTGCGGCAGGGTGCGCAGTCGTTCGTTGAGCTGCTGCAAGGGGTTGAGGGACGTGTCGGCCTCGGGATCGGCCAGGGCCATGAGGGTGCTGGGGTCGAAGGACCACTCGAAGTCCGCGTGGGCGGAGAAGAATTCGGGGTCGGCGGACTGGAGGACGATCACGGCGATGCCGTCGTCGGAAGCCACCTCGGTTGCGAACGCCTTGAGGTCGCCGGCCAGCGTGGCGTCGACGGTGTTCACCGGCGGGTTGCCGATCGTCACCCAGGCCACCCGGTCCTCTGCGCGGACCACGAGGGACTTGTAGCCGCTGTAGCTCATCACTGCTCTCCCTTCGGCCCGACGACCTGGAGGCGTCCGGCCTCATTGTTTAGTCAGCGTTACAGAATGAACGTATCACATTGTTTAACGTGCGCTATAGTTTTGTTGTGGCTGGTAGACGAAGGACATTCGACCGGGACGCGGTGCTCCGGATGGCGATGCGCGCGTTCTGGGAGCGCGGGTACGACGGGGTGAGCGTCGCGCAGTTGTGCGCCGAGGCCGGGATCGCGGCACCGAGTCTCTACGCCGCCTTCGGCGACAAGCACGCCCTGTTCGAGGAGGCGAGCGCGCTGTACACCGAGCACCTGGACGAGAGTCTGGAGCGCGATCTGTCGGCGCCAACTGCACGCGAGGCGATCGAGCGCCTGCTGAGGTCCTCGGCCGAGCACTTCACCGCGCCCGGGTCGCCTCCGGGGTGCCTGGTCATGGGCGAGCCGCGACTCGCCGAGCGGCGCGACAGGACGCGCTCGGCGATCCGCGCGCGCGTGCGCCGGGCTGCCGCCGACGGAGAGTTCTCCTCGACCGCCGAGGCCGACGAAGTTGCGGCGTTCGTCGACACCGTGCTGACCGGTATGGCCGCCCAGGCCCGGGACGGCGTCGAGCGCGCGCAGTTGCTGAGCGCGGCGCGGTACGTGGACCGGGCCTGGCCGCTCCGGGAGGGTGCGGCCCCGTCCCCCGGCCCGGGTTGACCGGCCCGAGGGCATCACCCAACGCCGACAACCCCACAGCCCGACAGGTGGAAGCACGAGTTGCGGGGACCTGTCCCACGAGCATCGTCCTCGGTAGCCGGCATCGGCCAGTGGCGGCGCCTTCCGGGATGTCGAGATCCTTCGCGATCTCACGCACCGTCAGGTCGGTGAAAGTGCCGGCCCCCGTCCAGCAGGTGCTGCTGTCCCCAGGGCGAGCGCTCAGGACCGGACTCGTGACGGCGTCGGAGTGCGGTCGGTGTGAAGGCCGGACTCCAGGCCGTTGAACAGCGCACAGCGGCGACGGTCACCATGAAGGCGATGCTTGTCCACGCCCCAGATCCCTTGCGGAACGAGACCGCGGGCAAAACGCAGATCGCCCTGGCCCGGCATCTGGCGGGCCTGCGTCCTCGGCAACTGGAGGGCCCCGAGGACGCGCTGCGTCATGCTCTGCGCACGCTGGCCAAGCGGTGGCAGTAGGCCGATGCCTTCGCGCGCATGGTGGCCGGCCTCGCGGAGCAGGAACGGTTGCTCCGGGGTGCCGTCCGAGAGCGATCCCGATCGACGGACCGCCATACACGACCCGCTGAGTGGGGCTCGGGCCGTCGTCCCTCCGATGGCGCCTCCATCCCTCTACGCTGGGACACACCCCCTTGAATAGCTCAAATACGTACGAAGAGGTGCGATGCCCCATGGGAGGCATGATGAGCCAGCGACCGGTCCTCCTGCCCTATGCCGACCCGGCCTTCGTGGCGGATCCCTTTCCGCTCTACCGACAACTGCGTGAGGACGGCCCGGTACGGCGCGCCGTCATCGCGGGAGGGCTGGAAGCCTGGGTGGTCACGCGGTACGAAGACGGTCTCATGGCGCTGTCCCACCCGCAGCTGAGCAGCGACGTCCGCGATGCGTCGGATCCCCGGCTCATCGAGCGGCTGCCCTCCGCCGACCGGGAGTCCGTGCTGCGCAACATGCTGCGTACCGACCCGCCCGACCACACCCGCCTGCGCCGCCTGGTCTCCAAGGCGTTCACCGCGCACAGGGTGGCGGAGCTGCGGCCCCGGGTCCAGGAGATCGCCGACCGACTGCTCGACGAGATCGTGCCGGCCGGCCGTGCCGACCTCGTCGAGAGCTTCGCGCTGCCGCTCCCGGTCACCGTGATCAGCGAACTGCTCGGGGTGCCCGTGACCGACCGGCACGACTTCCAGCGGTGGACCGACGACATGATCCTCCAGGGGGCCGAGCCACCGGACCGGGCCCGGGTGGACGGAGCGTGGCGGCACATGCACGCCTACCTGACCGGACTCCTGGAGACCAAGCGGGCCCACCCCGGTGACGACCTGCTCGGCGCGCTGATCGTCGCCCGGGACGAGGAGCAGCGGCTGGACGAGAACGAGCTGATCGCCATGGCCTTCCTGCTGCTCGTCGCCGGATACATCACCACGGTCAACCTGATCGGCAGCGGCATCGCCGCACTGCTCGCCCACCCCGACCAGCTGCGGATGCTGCGCGGCGATCCGGCGCTGCTGCCGGGCGCGATCGAGGAGTTCCTGCGCTACGACGGACCGGTCAACCCCGGCATCGCCCGGTTCGCGCGCGAGGACGTCACCATCGCCGGGGTGGACATCCCGCGCGGCGCCACCGTGCTGGTGGCCTCGGCCATCGCCGACCGCGACCCGGAACACTTTCCCGAGCCCGACCGCCTCGACATCACCCGGCAGGACAACGCCCACCTCGCCTTCGGGCACGGCATCCACTACTGCCTGGGTGCGCCGCTGGCCCGGCTGGAGGGCCAGATCGCCATCGGCACCGCCCTGCGCCGGCTGCCCCGTCTCACCCTGGCCGTGCCGCCCGAGGAACTGCGGTGGCGGCCAGGCGGGCTGCGCGGCCCCGAACACCTGCCGGTCACCTTCACCGCAGGCGCCCAGGACCGTTAGCGCACACCGTCGGCGCCGACGGCGTCGTGCGCCGGCGCCGCCCCGCTCACCGCGATCGGGCGAGCCGGAATCCGAGGTCGTCGATGCGGAAGGTCGGGTGACTCTTGCGGCGGCACGAGGCCCGGCAGCCTCGGGGGCGGTCGTAGCCGCCGCCACCACGGAACACGCGGTACGGGCCGTAGACCGCGGGATCGTAGACGTCCCAGCACCACTCCCACACGTTGCCGATCATGTCGTAGAGACCCCACGCGTTCGGCGCCCTGGTCGCGACGTCATGCACCGCGCCGCCGGAGTTCCCGCGGTGCCAGGCGATCTCGTCCAGCTCTCCGTAGCGATCGCCGGAGGTCCCGGCCCGGCACGCGTACTCCCACTCCGCCTCGGACGGGAGGCGGTAGCCGTCGGCCGCCCAGTCGCAGACCACGTCCTGCGCGTCGGCGTCGTCACCGACCGAGTAGCAGGGTTCGAGTCCCGTCGCCTGCGAGAGCAGATTGCAGAATTGAACGGCGTCCTTCCAGGAGACCTCCGTCACCGGCGTCCGCGGCCCCGCCGAGTCCACGGGCGCCTCGCCCCGTACAGCGCGATACAGCTCACGGGTCACGGGATACGGCGCCAGCCGGAAGGTCCCGACCTCGACCTTCCAGTTCGTCCTCGTGCCCTCGTCCCGCAGGACGATCTCCCCGGCAGGGATGTCCCTCATGCCCTCGGTACTCGGTTCTCGGAGTAAGGAATCAGGGTTCATCGCAGCTCCTCATGTGCTCCAGCGCATCAGGCCGACTCTGCTGACCCGTCAGTAGCACCGGAGGTCGGTCGGTCCATGCCGCTGGACTTTCGGACAGGTGACGATTATGCCCATGGGCGTACCCGGGTCCGGCCATGCTGACCAACGGCAGAATCAGCAGCGACCGCACCGCCGCCGCGGCGATCGACTCATGGGTCGGGTCGACCTTGCCACCGGGAAGCTCCCAGGTCCCGCCGCGGTGCCTGCCCAGCAGTACGCGTCCCTGAGGGTCCTGCACGATGACGCCCACGCCGAGCGCCGCCTGCGCCGACGGCGGACGGGCGTTGCGGGAGAGGGTGTCCGTGGGGGTGGTGTCCATGGTGCTCCTTGCGGGTGGGCGTGGGGTGCTGTGGGCGCGGGGCCTCGGCAGTCCGGTGTACGCGGGGAAGGCCTACGTACGGTCGGTTCTTCGCTGCGGCCGGTCGGCTGCCGCCATCGCCATGGCACCCACCCACGGTCGACGTCACGGCTGCCTCGCCTTCCACCTCGGCCGTCAGGCGGTCAGCCGCAGCGAGGTCGCGGAGATGCCGAGCCGTACGGTCTGGCCCCATGTCAGGTCCAGTGCGTCCGCCTCCATTCCATCGCCGAAGGCCACCAACCGGTCGGACTCGACGACGAGTCTCAGCCCTTGTCCGTGCCGCAGTTCGCCCGCGACCAGCGAGGTGCCGGTCGCGGGCGACGGCCAGGCCTCGCGGACGAACCAGAGCAGTCGCGGGTCGGTGGGGGCCGGGAGTCGCACATTGCTGTGGCGTTCCTGCCACAGTGAGCGGAGCCAGCCCGTGGCGCCGGTGCCCGTGCCGACCAGGACGCCCGACGAGGCCTGCGGTTCGGCGGGGGCATCATCGGGTGCGTCGGGGCCGAGCCGGTAGCGAGCGGTCTGGTGGCCGGGCGGGCCGAGGTAGATCTCGTTGAGGGCGAGGAGGCGCTGGGTGTCGTCGGCGACGGCCTCGACCATGGTGAGTTCGTCCGCCGCGCCGCCGGGGGACGCGGCCGCCCGGAGCAGGGCGGCCGCGTCGGACGGCCGGTGGCGTACGAGCACGCCCGGATTGCGTCCGGGGTCGGTATCGATGCCGACGACGGGCTGGCCGGACAGATACTTGGCGGCGTTGGCGACCAGCCCGTCCTGTCCGACGACGACCACCACATCCTCGGGCGCGAACAGGAATCGGTCGAGATCGGCGCGCTCCACCCGAGACTGCCGCCACTGGAGCGGTACGGCTGCCGCGACATCGGCGAGCGCCTGCCGGGTGTGTTGGTGCCGCCGGGCCACCTCGTCGATGGACCGGCCGCGGCTGGAGAGGAAGAACGCGGCCTGGCCGTGGGTGCCGTGCCGGGCCAGCAACTCCTCGTACTCCGTGGTGCGGTGGACCAGGACCGCGCGCGGGGCGAGGCTCATGCCCGGGGCTCCGGGGCGGCCTGGCCGAGCTTGCTGAGCAGGCCCGTGAGGACGTCGGGGGAGACGGTGAGGCTGTCGATGCGCGGCAGGTTCTCGGCCAGTGCGGTCGCTGCCAGGGCGTGCAGGGTCGCGGCGTCCACATCGCCGTGCACCCGCAGCCAGGCCGCCTGGGACTCCGCGCGTGCGGCGCCGACCTCGCGTGCCGCTTCGGCCTCGGCCCGGGCCAGCCGTACCTTGCGGGCCGCCTCGGCCTCGGCGCGCACCCCGTCGGCCGCCGCGTTCTCCTCGGCCTCGCGGCGGGTATTGGTGCCGCGCTGCTCGACCAACTGCTCCTCGCGGCGCGCCAGTTCGATCTGGCTGGCCAACTCGTTCTCGGCGATGGCCCGTTCCCGCTCCACGGCCACGGCACGGCGCTCGTAGGTGGCCCGGTCGGCCTCCTGCTGGATCTGCTCACGGGCGGGGGTGCGCAGGGCCCGCTCCACCTCGGCCTCGGGGCGGATGGCGACGACCCGCACCGCGACCACGTCGATGCCGGTGGCGGGCAGCCGGGGTTCGGCGGCGAGCCCCGTCGCGACCCGGTCACGTACCGATGCGACACCGTCGACCAGTGCCTCGGCCAGCGCCGTCCGGGCCAGCACGTCCAGCGTGTGCTGCTGGGCGGTCTCGGTGAGCAGCGTGGCGATCTGCTCCAGCGGCGCGCCGCGCCAGACCCCGGTGTCCGGGTCCACGGAGAAGTCGATGCGGGCGGCGGCCTCGGCCGGGTCGCTGATCCGGTACGTCACGGTGGCCTGCACGGTGACGTCCTGGAAGTCGGACGTACGGGCGTGGAAGGCCATCGCCAACTCACGGTCGTTGACCGGTACTTCGGAGAGCGCGGCAGTCAGTGACCGGTACCAGAAGCTCAGTCCCGGTCCGTCGTGGGCGAGTCGGCCGCGCTTGTGGTGGCGGATGTGGGCGGTGGGTGCGGAGCGCAGATGGCGCCAGCCGAAGCGCCTGGTGATGTCGGCCATGCCGGGATCCCCCTTGTTCTCGTCATGGGGACGATAAGGGGAGTCGGTCAATATCGTCAAGGGGACGAGAATGATCGCTTGTGCGTCTCCCGTCTTCGGCGCCCCGTCGCCGCATCGCGCGTCATGGCTGACCTCGGCTGCCGCCGCCCACTTCGGGGCCGGTCCCAGCGGCCCCGCCTCGCTGCCGTACAGGCGGGCGTGCTGCGGGGCGGGCGTGGAGGCGCTGTCGATGTCGGCGAAGTCGATGGGATTGCCGATGCCCGTGGTCCGCCTCTGTCGCAGTGGTCAGGGGTGGGCCGATTCATTGCGACGGCAACGAAACGCGGACGGCCGGTGGCTCTCGAAGGAGTCACCGGCCGCCCGGGTGGTACGCCGCCCCCGTCCCCACGGTGCGGCGCGAGCGGGTCGTCGTCATCCGCTCGGACGGCGACCCACGTTTCTCGGGACTACGACGCGGGCGCGTCCAGTCCAAGTGCGGGAAGGACGGCGCTCTCCACGAAGCGGGTGAGATATGCCTCATCCGCGTACTTCCCCTCCAGCAGCGGCCTGGCGCGCATCACGCCCAGCAGCTGTGCGGAGACGAACTCCGCCGCAGGGGTGTCCGCCGGAATCTCGCCGCGTGCCGCGCCGCGCCGGATCATCGCTTCGATCGCCGCGATCTCCGGCACGATCAGTGCCTCGCGCAGCGCGCACAGCAGCTCGGGGCTCTGTAGCGCGGCATGGCTGAGCGCGTGCATCAGCGGGGTGTCGCGGCGCGCGGCCGTACCGATGGCCTGGGCCGCCTCGCGCAGATCCCCCGCCAGCGTGCCGGTGTCGATGCCCGGCAGCAGTACTCGCCGGGTGCCGTGCAGCGCAGCCACGACCAGTTCGGGCTTCGAGCCCCACTGCCGGTAGAGCGTGGACTTGCCGCAGCGCGTCCGCGAGGCGACCCCCTCCATGGTGAGGGCCTCGTAACCGCACTCTCTCAGGATGTCGAGCACGGCCGCGTAGAGCTCCTGCGCCCGCTCAGGCGTGATCTTCGAGCGGCGGGGCATGTGTGCCTGTTCCTGCGCGGCTTTCTGCGGCGACATGTGCTTTCCCTCTCAGCGACTCTGCGATGAGGTCCATCGATACGCCAGTGTACCGAAACGAGCGTGTACCGATACGTTCGCGTATCGGTACACTGTCGTATCGATATGGCATGGGCTGGACCGTGCCACCGCAACACCGCTTCGTCAGCAAAGGGGCACCGGATGAGGTACGCCGGTAGCGAGCCCGCAGATCGGGAGCCGGACAGTTCTGCCCGACCGCCCCTCGTCCGCGAGCTGCTTCTCGTCGTGGGACTCTTCGTGATCTACAAGCTCGGCCGACAGGCCGCGACCGGTCACGTCGAGGAGGCCTACCGCAACGCCGGAAATGTCTGGGACTTCGAACGGTCCGTGCACCTGCCGGGCGAGGGCGCGGTACAGAGCCTGCTGCTGCACAACGAGACGCTGATCCACCTCGCGAACACCTACTACGCGACCGTGCACTTCCCGGCCACGCTGCTCTTCCTCGTGTGGCTCTACTGGCGCCGCCCGCACCACTACGTCTGGTCGCGCCGTATCCTTGCCGCGCTCACCGGTGCCGCGCTCGCCCTCCATCTGCTGTTCCCGCTCGCCCCGCCGCGGCTGCTGGCCGCCGCCGGACTTGTCGACACCGGTCAGGTGTACGGGCCGACGGTGTACGGAGCGACGCCGGCGACCGACTCGATGGCGAACCAGTTCGCCGCGATGCCCTCGCTGCACTTCGGCTGGGCCGTGATGGTCGCCGTGGGGCTGATCGTCGCCACCCGCACCCGGTGGCGCTGGCTGTGGCTGCTGCATCCGCTTGCCACCCTGCTGGTGATAGTCGGCACGGCCAACCACTACTGGCTCGACTCGATCGTGGTCGCCGTGCTCCTCGCTCTGGCGTTCGTGGCGTTGCCGCTCCGGCGCACAGAGCCGGTACGCGCACACCTTCCGTGGCCGTCCTCGGGGAATGCGCCCGCGCCGGCGGCTGTGCCCCGGCCCGCCGAGCCCGTCGCGTCGACCGCCTACGCCGCACCGCGGGCCCACCCCGCTTCCTCGTACGCCTCGTCCGGGGCCCGGCAATGAACGCCACCCTGGTCGCCGTCGCGCTGTCCCTCGTCTCCGCCGCCGCGTACGCCTCGGCCGCGGTGGCGCAGGCCCGCCTTGCCGAGCGCACCGAGCCCGGCGCAGGGTTCCTGAGGCTGCTCGGGCGCGGCGCCTGGTGGTGGTCGGTCGGTCTGAATGCGGGTGGTGCGCTGCTGCACGTCGCGGCACTCAAGTACGGCCCGCTCACGCTCGTCCAGCCGCTCGGTGCCCTCACCCTGGTCGCCGCCGTCCCGCTGGGAGCCAGGGCCGCCGGACGCCGGGTCACCCGGATCGAATGGCGCGGCACGATCCTCACCCTGCTGGGTCTCGGCGCCCTGCTGATGACCGCGGGCGGCACCGCCCCGCACGAGACACTCAGCCTCCCCGAAGCACTGGCCGTCGGAGCCGGGACCATGGCCGTCGTCGCCGGACTCAGTCGCCCGGGAGCACGCCCCGGTCTGCGGCACGCGGCGGCGTCCGGCATCACCTCCGGTGTCGCCTCCGCGCTCACTCAGACCCTTACCGTGTCCGTCACCGACCACACCGGCCCGCTGCTCAGCTGGAGTGTGGTGATCGTCGCGGTCCTGGTCTCCGCGTTCGCGATGAGCGGGCTGCTGCTCGCCCAGACCGCCTACCGGGGCGGCCTGGGCGCGCCGCTGGCCGTCGTCACCCTCGCCAATCCGGTCGCCGCGGCGGCCATAGGCCTGGCCCTGCTCGGCGAACGGCTCCAGGGCGGCACGATCAGCCAGGTCCTGGCGCTACTGGGAACGGCTGCGGCGGTACGGGGCGTGATCCTGCTCAGCCGCGCACAGGCGGGGGCCCCGGCCGCCACCGACCGGACCGTGGCCGAGCCCGAGCGGGGGACCGGTTCACCGACACGGGTCGTGATCGGGAGCCGGGGGCCGTTGGACCAGCCGACGCTGCACCCGGAATCGGTCCGGGCCCCGGTGGGCGGGCCGTAAGGCGTGGAGGCGACGCCTGGCCCGGAGACGTTTCGCGAAGACGTGACGTTCGATGGTCGAAGTGTCACGTTCACAAGCAACCCGCCTGCAGACGTGTGGCGTGCGGGAGCGGCGTCTGCCGTTGCTGATCTGCGGGCATCTGCAGAGCAAGATCTTGGTTGATGGGAGTGTCGACACGCTCTACGCGTGACGACAGGCGGCTCTCTGGCAACCATGCAGCGATCACTCGGCGATCCGAGCATCAGGTACCCGCTGTGGCCTCCGCTGACCAGAGGCTGTCCCCGGACCAGCACCAGCCGCATCTCCTACCCCGTCGAGGTCGACTACAACTACGACCAGGTACAGGCCGCCATTTTCTCCTCGGCCGGCAGCACAGGGCGGAGTGGCGGGCTGGATCGGTGGGCACCGTTGCTCCCGCCGCTGGTCGCGCCGGGCCTGGGTGAAGGTGGTACGCCACTGATCGAACTCGGGCCCGGGGTCTTCATCAAGGACGAGTCGCGCAATCCCACATGGAGCCACAAGGATCGCCTCAATCGCTGTACCACCAGTGCCGCCGTGAGTGTCGGCGCGCCGGGAGTCGTGGTCGCCTCTTCCGGTAACCACGGGGCCTCGGCCGCTGCCTTTGCCGCCCGTGCGGGCTTGCAGTGCGTCGTATTCGCGGGCCCGGACATGCCTCCGGCGGTTGATGCGTTCCTCAACGCCTACAACGCGGTGGTTCTGCCGGTGCCCTGGGCCGCGCGGTGGCCGCTGATGCAACGGGTCGTTGATCACATGGGTCTGCACCCGGTCAGCAACCTCACCACCGCGCACACCGGTCACGCCTTCGGCCCTGAGGGGTACAAGACCATCGCATACGAGATCTTCCTGGACATGGGCGTTCCAGGAGCTGTCTTCGTTCCCACCGGCTACGGCGAACTCCTCTTCGGCATCTGGAAGGGATTCACCGAGCTGCGACGGCTCGGTCCGGCCGAGCGGCTGCCACGCATCTTCGCCTGCGAGCCGGCCGCTGCCGCTCCTCTGGCCGAGGCGATGCGGCAGGGCCTGCCCGCGGTTCAGGTCGCCGTGGGACCCACTGATGCGTACTCGGTCGTCTCCGCTGTCAGCAGCTATCGCGGAGTGGTTGCCGTTCAGGACAGTGGCGGCCGAGTGCTGGAACTCAGCGACAAACAACTCGGTGCCGCCCGCAGGGAATCGGCCGGTGCTGGTCTCTGGACCGAACTCTCCAGCGCCGCCGGCCTCGCAGGCATGCGCAGCATCGATGACATCAGCGAGCCGGTGGTCTGCGTATCAACTTCCAGCGGGTTCAAAGACCGCATTGTGGGCACCCGTACAACCGAAATGATCGCCCCAAAATGGGATGAAGTGCGCCGCCAGCTGCACGAAGCAGGTATCCGCGACTGACTCCAGCCCAAGTACTCCTGGCGTCTTGCTCCTGCTGCCCCCAGGGAAGCCTCCGGAGACGTTTCGCGAAGACGTGACACTCACCGGCCGAAGTGTCACGTACATAAACAACCCACCCGCTGACCCGAGCCGTGCGAACCCCCACCTGCTCACCCGCCGGACCGGCGGTGCCGTCCTCAACAGCCCGGCGAGCTCGGCTTTTCTGCCTCGGTCTCATTCTCGGCCAGTGCCCGCGTCAGCCAGCCGATCCAGAAGTTCTCCAGATCGATGCCGCCACGCAGCACGAGATGCCGCAGCCGGTCCTCCTCGGAGTTCCGCTCAGGAGGGAAGTCCCGCTGCTCGATCTCCCGATACTCCGCCAGTTGACGACGGTGCAGTCCCAGATGCCGGAGCAGCTCCGCGTTCAGCCCGGGCGCGCCGACGACCGCTGCCGCCCGCATGCGCAGCAGCAGCGGATCCCGGATCTGCTTGGGGTCCTCTGAGCGGGCCACCCATGCGGACAGCGCCTCCCGGCCCGCGGGCAGCACCTCGTACTCCTTCTTCTGCCCACGGGCGGGCTGCTTCGAGGGCAGTACCCGGATCTGCCCGGCCTGCTCCAGCTTCCCCAGCTCGCGGTAGATCTGCTGATGCGTGGCGGACCAGAAATAGCCGATCGACCGGTCGAACCTGCGGGTCAGCTCCAGCCCCGACGACGGCTTTTCGAGCAGGGCGGTGAGGATCGCATACGGCAGTGACATGGGGTGCATCCTAGGGACGGCCGGGCAGTGGCCCCATGACGGAGGGGCCGGGCCGGCGGTGAACCCCCGGGCGGGGGGTTCACGGTTCCGTCACAGCGAAGCCGCGAGCTCCGTGCCCTGGCGGATCGCGCGCTTGGCATCCAGCTCGGCGGCCACATCGGCGCCGCCGATCAGATGGGCGGGACGCCCCGCCGTGAGCAGCTCCTCGTGGAGCTCGCGGCGCGGTTCCTGGCCCGCGCAGAGCACCACCGTGTCGACCGGCAGGAGATGCTGTTCGCCGTCGACCGTGAGGTGCAGTCCGTCGTCGTCGATCCGGTCGTAGGCGGCGCCCGCGATCATCGTCACGCCGCGGTGCCGCAGCTCGGTGCGGTGGATCCAGCCGGTCGTCTTCCCCAGCCCTGCTCCGACCTTGCCGGTCTTGCGCTGGATCAGGTGGACGGTGCGCGACGTCTTCGGACGCTCCGGGGCGCGAAGACCGCCCCGGTCGCGGTAGCGGGTGTCGACGCCCCACTGCCGGAAGAACACCTCGGGGTCGAGGCTCGCCGCATCGCCCGAATCGGTCAGGAATTCGGCCACGTCGAAGCCGATCCCGCCCGCCCCGATGATCGCGACCCGGTCACCGACCTGCGCCCCGCCGTGCAGGACGTCGAGGTAGCTGACCACGCTGGGGTGGTCCAGGCCCGGGATCGCGGGGGAGCGGGGCGTGACACCGGTGGCGAGGACGACCTCGTCGAAGCCTGCGAGGACATCCACCGTGGCCCGCGTGCCGAGCCGCAACTCGACGTTCTCCTCCGCGAGCCGGGTACGGAAGTAGCGCAGCGTCTCGTTGAACTCCTCCTTGCCGGGAACCCTGCGCGCCACGTTCAGCTGGCCGCCGATCTCCTCGGCCGCGTCGAAGAGGGTCACCTCGTGCCCGCGCTCGGACGCCGATACGGCACACGCGAGACCGGCGGGGCCGGCGCCCACGACCGCGACCCGCTTGACGGTGCGGGTCGGTGACAGGGTGAGTTCGGTCTCGTGGCAGGCGCGTGGATTGACCAGACAGGAGGTGACCCGGCCGCTGAAGACGTGGTCCAGGCAGGCCTGGTTGCAGCCGATGCAGGTGTTGATCGCGTCGGCACGGCCACCGGCCGCCTTGACGACGAAGTCCGGGTCGGCGAGGAAAGGCCGGGCCATCGACACCATGTCCGCCCGGCCCGACGCGAGGATCTCCTCGGCGACCTCGGGTGTGTTGATGCGGTTGCTCGTCACCAGCGGTATGGAGACGGCACCGCGTACCCGCTCGGTGACCCAGGTGTAGGCGCCGCGCGGCACGGAGGTGGCGATGGTGGGGATACGGGCCTCGTGCCAGCCGATCCCCGTATTGATGATCGTCGCGCCGGCGGCTTCGATCTCGCGGGCGAGCCGCACGACCTCCTCCAGCGAAGAACCGCCGGGCACCAGATCCAGCATGGAGAGCCGGTAGATCAGGATGAAATCGCTGCCGACCCGCTCACGGACGCGGCGCACGATCTCGACGGGGAACCGGATGCGGTTCTCGTACGAGCCGCCCCAGCGGTCGGTGCGCCGATTGGTGGCAGCGGCGATGAACTCATTGATCAGATAGCCCTCGGAGCCCATGATCTCGACACCGTCGTACCCGGCACGTTGCGCGAGCTCGGCAGCCCTGGCGAAGTCCTCGATGGTCTCCTCGACCTCGTCGTCGTCAAGGGCGTGCGGAGTGAAGGCGCTGATCGGCGCCTGGATCGCGCTGGGCGCGACCAGGTCGGGATGGTGCGCGTACCGGCCGAAATGCAGGATCTGCATGGCGATCCGGCCGCCCGCCTCATGCACGGCGGCGGTGACCTGCGCATGCTGCTCGGCCTCCGCCTCGGTGGTCATCTCGGCGCCGCCGGGAAAGGAGCAGGCCCGGGCGTTCGGGGCGATCCCGCCGGTGACCATCAGGCCGACGCCGCCCCGCGCACGTTCCGCGTAGAAGGCGGCCATCCGCTCGAAGCCGCGCTCGACCTCCTCCAGACCGATGTGCATCGACCCCATCAGCACCCGGTTGGGGAGAGTGGTGAACCCGAGGTCGAGCGGGCTCAGCAGATTCGGGTACGGGCTCATGCAGCGGCTCCTCACGCAGGGTCGTTGTGCCAGTTGTAGACGAGTGGCAGACCATTGTGCAACAAGTTGCATAATGGTCTTCGTCGCAGAGCCGCGCGTGCGGTCGTCCCCCGGACGGCGTAACACCAGGACACGCCGGCGCCTCGCGTCACGGAGAGTGGAACCGCGGCACCCGCCCGCCACAGCACATCGGGTGGCGTGTCCGGGCCCATGCAGGGCCCCGGACCCTTGCCCCACTCGGCCCCGAACCCCCGCGGAGACCCCCATGGCCTGCCTCGACCGGCGTGACCTCGGCCTGCTCGTCCTGCGCGTCGGCACCGGCGCGGTACTGGCCGCGCACGGCACCCAGAAGCTGGCCGGCTGGTTCGGCGGCGGAGGCATCGAAGGAACCACCGCCGCGATGGAGGCCATGGGCTTCCACCCGCCGAAGCACAGCGCGGTCGCCGCCGGGCTCGGCGAGGCGGGCGGCGGCGCACTGCTGGCACTCGGCCTCGCCACCCCGGCGGCCGGCGCTGCCGCGGCCGGCGCCATGGCGGGTGCCGTGGCCGTCCACGCGCCCGCCGGATTCTTCGCCCAGGGCGGCGGCTACGAGTACCCGGCCTTCCTCGGCTTCACCGCCGCGGCGATCGGCCTGATCGGACCCGGCCGGTACTCCGTCGACCACGCCACCCGGCACGTCTTCAACAAGCCATGGATGGTCGCCCTCGCCTTCGCGGGCAGCGCGGTCGCGGCTGCGGCCGTGGTCGGCAGGCGCGCCAAGGGCCGGGCCGTGGTCGACCCCGACACGACCTGACCACCCAACAGGACAGGGACCGGACGGCACCCCAGGGAGGGAGCCGCCCGGTCCCGACCGCACTACTTGCGGAACATCGGTCCCGGTCGCACTACTTGCCGAACGTCAGCGACGCGGCCGGGGAAGTGTTCCCGTACGCGTCGACGGCGACGACCCGCGCCACGTACCGCTTGCCCGCGACCGCGCCCGGCACCGGGATGCCGAGGGTGTTGGGGAGGGGCGTGAAGTAGAAGTCCGAGAGGACCTTGGACGAGACGACCGAGGCACCCGTCGACGCGTCCGTGATGTCGACGTCGTAGTGGTGCACCATCTGGTCGTCCTTGGCCTGCGCGATCCGCAGCGCCGTGCCGCCCTCGGCGTCGGATACCCGGGACAGCGGCTCACGGGTGGTGAACTCCGGTGCCACGGTGTTGCGTTCGGCGTCCGTGTAGCGGAAGTTGTCCTTGATCTGCTGGTTCGTCGAACCCTTCAGACGTACGGTCCAGGTGGCACCGCTCAGGGTGCCCGCGCTGGCGTACGGCGGCTGCCAGCTCGCCGACCACTGGCCACCGGTGTAGATGTCGTGCTTGTCCGCGGCCATGTTCACCCGCGCGATCTCCGTGCGGTCCTTGTAGACCTCGACGAAGAGCGCCTGTGCGGTCGGCGACTCGAAACGGTTGGCGAGGCCTTGCTCGGTGACCATCTGGTAGCCGTGGTCGATCTCGACGTACGACATCGAACCGTCGTTGACCGAGGTGAAGTCGCGCTGGTGGATCGAGCGGTCGTCATTGATGTTCAGGTGCGAGTGGCCGGAGAAGAGGATGGCCTGCGGGAAGGCGCTCAGATCCTCGGCGAGCCGTGGGTTGGACGCCTGCTGACCGTCCATGGTCGTGCCCGTGGTGGGCCGGTGTCCCTGGACCAGGACGGGCTTGCCCGCGTACGCCGGGTCGGCGGTGATCGCGGCGAGCCGCTCCTTGAGCCAGGTGCGCTGGGCGGTGTCCGAGTTGTACGTCTCGGTGTTGACCGTGAGGATGTGCAGGCCCTTCACCTCGGACTCGTAGTAGCCGCCGCCCGCGTCGGGGAACCACGCCCTGGGGTATCCGGCCCGTATCGCGGCGAGGCTCGCGTCGTGGTTGCCGTTGGAGATCAGCAACTGCGTGTCGTTCATGCCCTTGCGGGCCAGGTTGGCCTGGAAGATCTCGGAGACGATCCTGTGATCGGGCCCCTTGCCGTCACCGTTGTCGTTGATCATGTCGCCGTTGGACAGGATCGCGTCCGGTTCGGGGAAGATCGACCCGATGGTGTCGAAGAAGCTCTCGTACTTCTTGTCGGCGCTCGCATGGCTGCCCACGTGCACATCGGACATGACGACGAGGCGGGCGAGCGGCTTCTCCCGGGACTTGATCAGATAGCCGTACGACACCGGGACGCTGCTCTGCTTGCCATGGAAGGCGACTGCCGTGACGTTGGTGTCCTTCTCGATCCGCAACGGGTGGCCCGGGGAGTAGACGTGGCTGTCGCGGGTCGGGGTCGTACCGTCCAGCGTGTAGCGGACGGTGGTCCCGCGCTCGGCCTGGAGCTTGAGATCGACCGCGTGCTCGTAACGCCCGCCCGGAACGCTGACACCGGGGGAGGCCGGGGTACGGGTGTCGGAGGACTCGGCCTGTGCGACGGTCGGGGAGACGAGCGCGACGGACGTCGCGGCGATGAGGAGAGGGGCGAGTCTCACGGGGATCCCTGTTCTCTGGCCCGGGTTCTGATCCGGGTTGTGTGGTCCGGTTTCATAACGGGTGCATAACCGGTCTGAACCAAGGACGTTAGGTGCCGTGAGTCAGGGGGCGGTGCGCTCCGGCCGACTTCCCGGTGAAGTGATCATGAATGTCCGGTCGGTGTCGCTCGGGTGTCCTTCCGCGCGCAGCGGTCGGCTCGGTCCCTCCGGCCGTCTTCGTCAGGGGCGCGGTCGGGGACGGGCGATGAGTATGGCCACGTCGTCGTGATCGTCCGGATCGCGCAGCGAGTCCAGGAGCCGGTCGCAGGTTTCGTCCAACGAGCGATCGGGGCCGTCGAGCACGTCGAGGAGGACGTTCAGGCGCTCGTCGATGGCAACGCGGCGTCTTTCGACCAACCCATCGGTATAGAGAACCAGTTGATCACCGGGGCGCAGGGGGATGGTGGCCGCCTCGAAGGGGACGCCGCCGACCCCGAGGGGCGCACCCGTGGGCAGGTCGAGCAGCTCGGGGCGCTGACCGGTGCGGGTCAGCGCGGGGGGCAGGTGTCCGGCCGCGGCAATGTGGCACCGGTCGCTGTGCGGGTCGTATTCCGCGTAGACGCAGGTGGCGATGTACGGCTCCAGGCCCGCGGTGATCCTGTCGAGGTGCTGCAACACCTCGGCGGGCGGCAGGTCGAGGCCGGCCAGAGTGGCGGTGGCGGTGCGCAGACGGCCCATCGCGGCGGCCGCGTCGATGCCGCTGCCCATCACGTCGCCCACCACGAGCGCGGTCCTGTCCCCCGCGAGGGGAATGACGTCGAACCAGTCGCCGCCGACCTCCGTGGAGGTTCCGGCCGGTTCGTAGCGGGTGGCGACCTCCAGAAGCTCGGGCGGCGCCGGCTGCGGCAGCAGACTGCGCTGGAGCGTCACCGCGGTGTTGCGGACGCTCTGGTACAGGCGTGCGTTGTCGAGGGACACCGCGGTCCGGCCGGCCAGCTCGCCCGCCAGAGTGACGTCGTCCTCGGTGAAGGAGGCCGGATTGCGGCCGCGCATCAGGCTCAGGACGCCGAACGCCCCGCCCAGGGTGGCCAGCGGTGTCGCGAGATACGAATGGATACCGGCGCTGGCCAGGACAGCGGCGGATCCGGCGTCACGGGCGATGCGCGCCAGATCCCATTCGTCGACGTGCTTCACGATGACGGGGCGACCGGTCCGTACACACCGGGTGGGCAGCCGATTGGCGTCGTAGCTGACCAGGTCGTCGGCTCTCCCCACGGCGGCGGCCGCCTCGGTGAGGCAGCCGGCCTCCACGGCGAGGGTGCGAAAGAGCGCCGGGCCGTTGGCAGGTGTCGCGGGGCGGCGATCGTCCAGGGCCGAGTCGAGTACGTCCACGACCGCGACGTCGGCGAGTTCGGGCACCGCGACATCGGCCAGCTCGCGGGCCGTCTGTTCCATCTCCAGGCTGGTGCCGATACGGGCGGAGCCCGCGGCGATCAGGGCCAGGCGCTGCCGGGCCTGGGCCGCCGCCGCGATCGCGCCGTACCGATCGGTGACTTCCACCACCGACGTGGCGACACCCAGCACCTCACCATGGGGATCCTCCAGCCGGTAGACGGAGATGGACCAGGCACGATCGGTGTCGGGGTCGGCCGGGGTGCGGCCGATGGTGTACTTGTCGACTTGCGGAATTCCGGTCTTGAGCACTTCCCTGACCGCCGCCTCGGACGCGTCGACACTGACGGAGGGCAGGACCTCGCGGAAACCCCGGCCGAGGTGGTCCTCGGCGGACAGGCCATGCATCCGCTCCATCGCCGGATTGACAGCGACATACCGTAGATCGGTGTCCAGAACCTCCAACCCGATCGGCGACTGGGCGATCAGCTGCGTGGACAACGCCACGTCCCGTTCCACTTCACGCAGCTTCGACGCGTCCGTGACGATGCCCAGCGTGTAGAACTCCCCCTGTCCTACCGGCAGTCGTGTACAGCGGAATTCGACCGGCCGCGTACCGCCGCCCTTGTGCCGGACGGGAAAGACACCGGCCCAGCCCTCGCCGGTCTCCACCATCTGCCGGCACTTGCCGGCCACCAGATCCATGTACGAGTCATGGACCAGCAGCTGTGCCGCGTTGCGGCCCCGTATCTCCTGCGCGGAGTAGCCGACCAGTTCCTCGGCCTGCGGGCCCCACAACACGATCCGCCCGGCGGCGTCCAGCGCCACCACCGCCACACGGACCGCATCCAGTACGCCGGTCGGCTGCTCCAGTCGGGCGTCGGGTGCGTCGTTGTCGGCGCCGAAGGATTCCGCTTGGCTCATCCCGAGCGCTCCTTTCGTCTGCCGGCACGCGCGGCTACGCGGTGGAGGTGGGCCCCGTCACCGCCACCTGGGCCGGCCTCAGGAGATGGTCGCCGACCCGGTAGCCATGCCGCAGCACCTCGGTGCATACGGCCTCATGAGCCGCGCCGCAGGCACAATAGGTGATCGCCTCGTGCGTGTGCGGGTCGAAGGGTTCACCCACCGCACCGACGGTCCGCAGGCCCAGCGCCGCGAGCCGGTCCTGGAGTGTGCCGGAGAGAACCGCCGCTGCGCCGTGGTCGTCGCCCTGCCGGCGGACCTCTTCCACGACGTCCAGGACCGGAAGCAGACCGGTGAGGACGTTGGCCACGGCGATCTCCCGTATCGCCAGGCGGTCGCGGCGCACCCGCTTGCGGTAGTTGTCGTACTCGGCTTTCAGCCGCTGCAGGTCCGCGGTCAACTCCGCGACCTGCTCAGGCAGTCGTGCTTCATGCATCCGTGCATCATGCGGTCGTGCACCTTCGGCTCCCGCTTGCGCCCGATCGTCCCCCGCGTCCCGGCGGCGCCGGGACGGGAGGGTGACCGGGGCGGGCCCGCGCCAGTCGCGCACCAGCACAAGTGGCCGCTCGCCCTGATGCCGGAGGTGCGGGTTCTCGTTCATCCGGTGCTTCCCTTCTGCTCGTCGTCGACGATCTCCGCATCGACGACCTCCTCCTCACCGGTGCCCGTGCCTCCGGGTGTGCCGCTGCCGGCCGTACCGCCTCCAGCGGATTGGCCGCCCTGCGCCTGCGCGTACAGGGCGGTGCCGATCCGCTGCGCGGCCGCCGCCGCCTTCTCGGTGGCGGTCCGGATCTCGGCCGTGTCGTCGCCCTTGAGTTTCTCCTTGACCTCGGCCAGGGCGGCCTCGGTCTCGGAACGCACATCCGCCGGGATTTTGTCGGCGTTGTCCCGCAGCAGTCGCTCGGTCTGGTAGACGAGGCCCTCCGCCTGGTTGCGGGTCTCGGCGGCCTCCTTGCGCCGACGGTCCTCCTCCGCGTGCTGCTCGGCCTCGCGCACCATGCGGTCGATGTCGTTCTTCGGCAGCGAGGAGCCGCCGGTGACGGTCATCTTCTGCTCCTTGCCGGTGCCGAGGTCCTTGGCGGTGACGTGCATGATGCCGTTCGCGTCGATGTCGAACGCGACCTCGATCTGCGGGACGCCGCGCGGGGCCGGCGGCAGGCCGGTCAGCTCGAACATGCCGAGCTTCTTGTTGTACGCCGCGATCTCGCGCTCGCCCTGGTAGACCTGGATCTGGACGGACGGCTGATTGTCCTCGGCCGTCGTGAAGATCTCGGAACGCTTGGTCGGGATCGTGGTGTTGCGCTCGATGAGCTTCGTCATGATGCCGCCCTTGGTCTCGATACCGAGGGACAGCGGGGTGACGTCGAGCAGCAGGACGTCCTTGACCTCGCCCTTGAGGACACCGGCCTGGAGCGAGGCACCGATGGCGACGACCTCGTCCGGGTTCACACCCTTGTGCGGGTCCTTGCCGGTCAGCTCCCTCACCAGCTCGGTCACCGCCGGCATCCGCGTCGAACCGCCCACCAGAATCACGTGATCGATGTCCGACAACTTGATCCCGGCATCCTTGACCGCGTTGTGGAACGGACCCTTGCAGCGCTCCAGCAGAGGCGCCGTGAGCTGCTCGAACTGTGCACGCGACAGCTTCTCGTCCAGATGCAGCGGGCCCTCGGCCGACGCCGAGATGTAGGGCAGGTTGATCGTCGTCTCGGTCGCCGACGACAGCTCGATCTTCGCCTTCTCCGCGGCCTCGCGCAGACGCTGGAGCGCCATCTTGTCCTTGGACAGGTCCACGCCGTAGCCGTTCTTGAACTGCTTCACCAGGTGGTCGACGACGCACTGGTCCCAGTCGTCACCACCGAGGTGGGTGTCACCGTTGGTCGCCTTCACCTCCACCAGGCCCTCGCCGATCTCCAGCAGCGATACGTCGAACGTGCCGCCACCGAGGTCGAACACGAGGATCGTCTGGTCGTTCTCCTTGTCCAGGCCGTAGGCCAGCGCCGCGGACGTCGGCTCGTTGATGATCCGCAGCACTTTCAGGCCCGCGATCTGTCCCGCCTCCTTGGTCGCGGTGCGCTGAGCGTCGTTGAAGTACGCCGGGACGGTGATCACCGCGTCGGTGACGTCCTCCCCGAGATGCGCCTCGGCATCCCGCTTCAGCTTCTGCAGCACCCGAGCGGAGATTTCCTGCGCGGTGTACCGCTTGCCGTCGATGTCGCCGGACTCGGGGAAACGCCAATGAGCGTCCCCCATATGCCGCTTGACCGACCGCGCGGTGCGCTCGACGTTCGTCACCGCCTGCCGCTTGGCCACCTCGCCGACCAGCACCTCGCCGTTCTTCGCGAAGGCGACCACCGATGGAGTGGTCCGCGCGCCCTCGGTGTTCGCGATGACCGTCGGCTCGCCGGCCTCGAGCGCGGACACCACGGAGTTCGTCGTTCCCAGGTCAATGCCCACTGCCCGCGCCATCGCTGCCTCCTTTGCGCGTCATCGTCCGCATGACATCGCACTTGTCATCCTTTGGACGACATTTTACAACCGGATGGAGCTGAAGCGCATCGGCAGATCGAGGCGGTGACGATGTTCTCGGTGCGGGCGAGGCGGCGGGCGGCTCCCGTCATTCGGTTGACGTCAACAGGGTGTCGAGCCGGTGGCTCCGGCGTGCGGGCGGGCAATGCGGGATCGGGCGTGGACACAGCGGCTCCGGAGTGCGGTGATGTTCCGCCGGGTACACGCTGACGGCATGAGCCCGACCCGCCGATCGTCCTCCACAGTCCCTCGTCGGCCGAGTGGCGAAGGCGCACGGTCGGTTACGGGAATGGGCCGAAGCACCCGCACCCCACGCCGAGGGACCTGAGAAAGGGACCGTCATGGTTCACGGCGGCAACGTGATCGCTGAGCTCACGGCCGATCACCGTGAGGTGGAGGAGCTCTTCGCCCGGATCGAGGCACAGCCGGTCGATCATCCGCAGCGGCGTGTACTGGCGAACCGGCTGACGGCGGAGCTGGTGCGGCACTCGGTGGCCGAGGAGTTGCATCTGTATCCGACTGTTCGCAAAAACGTCCGCGACGGGAAAGGGCTGGCGGCCGAGGAACTCGCCGAACACGCCCAGGTCGAGCAGATGCTCAAGGACCTCGAAGGACTGCACGCCAATGATCCGGAGTTCGATGACACCGTCGCGAAGCTGAAGTCCGAGGTCGCCTCCCACATCGACGAGGAGGAGCACGACCTGTTCCCGAAGCTCGCGGCGTCCTGTTCCCCCGAGAAGCTGGACGAGCTGGGAGAGCTGGTGCGCCGGTCCAAGGAGACGGCTCCTACCCGCCCGCACCCCTTGCTCCCCGACACTCCGCCCGCCAACAAACTGTTCGCCCCCGGCGCAGGGCTGGTGGACCGCGTACGCGACCTGCTGAGCGGCCGCACCACCAAAGCCTGAAGGCCCGGCCACGCCTCGCCACCCATCACCCGGACGACTGGTTCACCGGAAGGAGCATCGAATGCCGGCCCTCGAACGGATCATGCCGGTCGCCGGGGCGCCCTGCTGGGTGAACCTGATGGCACGCGATCTGCACGCGGCGCAGTCCTTCTACACCGAGGTCATGGACTGGGAATTCCGTGCCAGCAACCTCGGGAGCAACTTCTCCGTCGCCATGGCGCACGGCGAACCCGTCGCCGGAATCGGAGCCTGTTCACCCGGCGGCCCTACCGCCGTCTGGACCCCGTCCTTCGCCGTCCGCGACGCCGACGAGACGGCCGACCGGGTCCGGGAACGCGGCGCCACGCTCGCGATCGGTCCGCTGAAGCTCGGCGCGGGGCGCGCCGCTTTCGCGGCCGACCGTGACGGGGCCGTCTTCGGTTTCTGGGAGGGCCCGGCCCTGGCCTGGGCGGTGGGGCGGGGCAGTGCACCCGCCCGGCTCGACCTGCAGACCCGCCACGCGTTCGAGGCCGCCATCTTCTACGCCGAGGTCTTCGACTGGGCCCAACAGCCGGGCGGCTGCACGGTCGAATACGCGCAGGACCACGTCCTCGTCCAGCTCGCGGGACACACCGTCGCCACCCTGCACGGCGGAGGCATCGAAACCGCCCCGGACCCGAAGATCAGGCCTCGGTGGATCGTCGACTTCCACGTCCAGGACAGCAAAAAGGCCGCCGCGGCCGCCATCGCCGCCGGGGGCGAATCCTCACCGGTTCCCTCACTCGCCGGTCCCGCGAAGGACGCCTTCGTCGTCCGCGACCCGGACGGCAGCCTCTTCACCGTGTCCGACGACTGACGGGGCGGGACACCGACTCCCGGTCCCGCCCCCGGACGGCCGTCCGACGTACTCCCGCAGTGCCCCGGCCCGACCACGGGCAGTACATCGAGACCCTCGGGATCGAGCCCCTCAGGCCCGCGCGGCGGATTCGTAGAGGTCGAGCAGCCGGCCGCGCGTCGCGTGCAGCCGTTGGGTGAGTACGAGACCGACCCATTGGCTGATCGCGAATCCGAACTCGGGGTCCGACCGGCAGAGTGCGCGGATCTGGGATGCGTCGAATTGGTACGCGCGGACGGGGCTCACCGTCTCGGCTCCGAGTTCCCACTCGAAGGGCGGGAAGAGCCAGGACAGCCCGATCAGCTCGCCCGGCCCCAGTGACTCGATTTCCGCGCGACGCCGCCGCGGAAGCTGTGAGTCGAGGGTCACGGTGCCCGTCTTCATGATCCAGAAGTGGTCGGCAGCCGTGTGTTCCTCGAAGAGCCGGTGTCCGGCGGGGAAAAATACGTTGTCGGCAAGGCTCAGGAGATGGTCGCGGTGTGCGGGCGACAGAGACGTGACTTTGTATGTGGTGGTCATCGGAGAACTCCTCCGAGGAGCGGCTCTGCGGAGGGCGGAACCTCCTGCTGCCGTACGGCGTGCCCGGCATGGCATCGCATGAGCCCGCGGGACGCGGCGTGCGATGGACATGGCCCGAGCGTGTCGGCTCGTGCGGCCACGAGGTTCTGCCGACCTCTCGTAGAGGAGTTGTTCCCCATCACGGCAGAAGTACGCGACCGGCCGTCCGCGAGGCCATGGCCGGCGAACGGCCGACGGCAAGAGGAGCAGGCTACGCCTGGGCCGCCACGGTCAGAAGCCCGATGACCCCGGACGCGTGAGCCCGTCCGGTCGAGTCCGTCGTCCAGGCGCCGGCCCAGCAGCACCAAGGCTTCGGCCTCGGCCGGCCGGCAGTTCGTCCGGCGACGCACGGATACGGGAATCGTCGCCGTCCTGTACCGCTGCAGCGCTCGCGTCGCACGGCTCCGTCACGGTGCGTGGCGGGTATCGGACCGGCCGTGGGCCAGGCCGCGGACGGCCGGTCCGGCACGTTCACCCGGCGGGCCCGCGGGCGATCTGCCGGGTTCCTGGACCGGGTCTGCCCACCTCGGCCGGTCAGGGTCTCGCCGTGTTCCGCGGCGAGATGCCTGGTGCTGGTCCCGCCGAGGGCTCGAGCTGCCCGGGGTGAGCACATCGGCAGCGCAAGCGCGTCCATCGCCCGCTCGGCCGGGCATCCAGGTCCCGGGCGCCGGCGTATTCGGCGGCGCCCAGCCCGCTCGACGCCCTCGAATACCACTCCGGCGTGGAAGCGGCCGCGCCCACTCGGCCGCTGAGCGCCCTGAAGCGGGTGGCCGTGTCGCGCGAACGCTCCACCGGGGTAGCGCACAGGCTGGGCCGTGTGCTTGCTGGTAGTGAGCTATACGTGCCATGCGGGGGTCCCAGGAGTGGAGATGTAATGCGGTCTCGGTCCAAGCTGCCCGAACTGGCCACTGCCGTCGTGGTCGTCATCGCCCTCCTGGTCGGTGGCTGTGCCGGCGAGCAGCCACCGGAGCGGGAACCGGCGCAGGCTGAGGCGCCGTCGGCGGCTGTCCCCCTGCAGTCGCCGACGGTTGAGCAGGGCGCCCCGCTGAAGGAGCCGGCGCAGATGGTGAGCCGCAACGGGGTCCTGCGGGTGGAACTCGTGGTGGAGAGGCGGAAGGTGGAGGTGGGTGGCCGCAAGCTGTGGGCTCTCACCTACAACGGCAGTTACATGCCCCCCACGCTGCGGATCCGGCCGGGGGACAAGGTGGACCTGTCGATGAAGAACTCGCTGAACGAGTTCACCAATCTGCATGTTCACGGACTGCATGTGTCGCCGAGCGGCAACTCCGACAACATCTTCGTCCACATTCATCCCGGCCAGACGTTTCACTACGCCTACCGGTTTCCGAACACCCTGCGGCCCGGCACCTACTGGTACCACTCACATGCGCACTCGATTTCGGCACCGCAGGTCGCCGGGGGCATGTCGGGCGTCCTGATCGTCGACGGGCTGCAGGAGTACATGCCGGCGAAATTGCGCCACATCACCGAGCACGTCATCGGGCTCAAGGACTTCCAGGTCCAGGGTGATGCGGTCAAGACCCAGAACCTGCACATCAGCGCTCCCACCAACCGCACCGTCAACGGCCAGCTGAACCCGACCATCCACATCCGGCCCGGTGAGACCCAGCTGTGGCGGCTGGCCAACATCAGCGCCAACGTCTACTACAACGTCCACCTCCAGGGTCAGCGGCTCCGTGTGATCGCCCACGACGGCACTCCTGTCGACCGGATCTGGACGGCCGACTCGCTCCTCCTCGCGGCGGGCGCCCGCTTCGACGTGCTCGTGCAAGGCGGTCCGGCCGGCCGTACCCAGCTGCAGACGCTCCCGTACAACACAGGCCCGGCCGGTAACAAGTTCCCGCAGGCGACCCTGGCGACCTTGGTGTCCGAAGGACCTTCCGCACAACCTGCGGCCCTGCCCTCGGCCTTCGCGCCGGTCGTGGACCTGAGCCACTCGGCGATCGCCGCCCGGCGCACCATCGTGTTGTCCGAGAACAAGGACGGCAGCAAGGACTACATCAACGGCAAACAGTTCGACCCGAACCGGGTGGACATCCGGTCCAAGCTGAACACGGTCGAGGAGTGGACCGTGCGCAACAACAGCAACGAAGAACACTCGTTCCACGTGCACGTCAACAAATTCCAGTTGATGAGCATCAACGGCCGACCGCACCACGGCCACGGCCTGCAGGACACGGCGAGCGTGCCCGCCAAGGGGCAGCTCGTCGTCCGGATCCGCTTCAGAAATTACACCGGCAAGACCGTCTATCACTGCCACATCCTCAATCACGAGGACGCGGGCATGATGGCGGTGCTGGAGATCGTCAAGTAGCGCCGACGCCCGCAGCACCATCCTAATGGCGCACATGTTCGAATGCGGGGTACGCACTCGCAGGATGGACGCCCCATCGCCTTTGGGGCGGGTCAGCCGGCGCTCCGGTCGGCGGGGCTGAACGTTTCCGTTGGCGCGGTGTACTCGGGCGTCGATTGCGGACGGGTTGTCCTGGCCGGAGGCGGGGCGAAGCGGTACCGGAGCAGCAGGTGTGCCCCTCGGGGCCGGACTTCGCTCCGAGTGGCGTCGGTGCCCAGGCCGGGGCGATTCTGGTGGAGACGGCCCAGCGGTGAACGAGGACGTGCCCATGGGGACGAGGAAAGTCATCTGCTGCCGTGAGTTCTGGGACCGTGTTACCCGCATGCAGCATGACCGCCGGATTCCCGTGGACGGGAGAGGACCGATGAGCGGAAAGCTGACAGGCAGGAAGGCCTTGATCACCGGCGGCGCACGAGGGATCGGCGCGGCTGTGGCCCGCAGGCTCGCCGCTGACGGAGCCGACGTGGCGATCAACTACCGGAGCAGCGGCGACGCGGCCGAAGCACTCGCCGCCGAGATCACCGCCGAGGGCCGCCGCGTGGTCGCGATCAAGGCGGACGTCAGCGATCCGGACGAGATCCGTCGGCTGGCCGATCAGGCCGCCGAGGCTCTTGGTGGACTGGACATTCTCGCCAGCAACGCCGGAATTGAGTACTTCGGCAAGCTGGACGATGTCACCCCCGCCGACTTCGACCGTGTCTTCGCCATCAACACACGAGCCCAGTTCTTCGCCGTGCAGAACGCGGTACGGCATATGGGCGAGGGAGGGAGGATCGTACTGACGTCATCGCAGAGTGCCCACAAGGCGGTTTTCTACCACGCCCTTTATGCGTCGAGTAAGGCCGCCGTCGAATGCATCGCGCTCAACCTCAGCCCCGAACTCGGCCGGCGCGGCATCACCATCAACGCCATCGCGCCCGGGGGAACCGTCACCGACATGTCCGCTCACGCGGCTTCCCACTACGTCCATCCCGACGTCGACACTGATTTCCACGACCTCATTCGCACCGCCAGTTCGCTCGGGCGGATGGCCCAGCCCTCCGAAATCGCCGCGGTGGTCTCGTTCCTGGTATCGGACGATGCCTCGTTCATCACCGGCCGGACCATCCAGGCCGACGGCGGCTGGTTCTGAACTCAGGGAGGGCAGGGCCGGCGCCAGGGAGTATCAGGTGGTCGGGGTGGCATCACAACGTCTTGCCGGGGGTCCTGGCCGTCCCCGGGCGTCCGGAGCGGCCCGGACGCCCGGGGACGACGCTCTCCCGCTGTCGGTCACGGCACGGCAGGCTCCAGCACGACGGGCAGCTCCGCGAGGCCGCGGAAGGCCGGGAACGGAACCTCCATCCAGGGGGCCTCACGCGCGGGGTCGGCCGAAGCCACCTTCGGGAAACGACTGAACAGACCGGTGAGAGCGAGTTGCGTCTCCAGTCTGGCCAGAGGTGCTCCCAGGCAGTAGTGGATGCCGTACCCGAACCCCAGATGGGCACTTTGCGCGTTCGCCGGCCGCGTCACATCGAACTCGTCCGGAGCGTCGAATTTCCGCGGGTCGCGGTTGGCCGAACTGAGCGCGATCTGAACCAGGGATCCCCTCGGAATCAGCGTCCCGGCGATCTGTACGTCCTCGGTCGCGAAACGGAACGTCGCGCTCTCCACCGAGCCGTCGTAACGCAGCAGCTCTTCCACCGCCCGCCCGATCAGCTCCGGGTTCTCCCGCACGGCACGAAGCTGCGCAGGGTGGGTGAGGAGATGGTGTACCGCGTTACCGATGAGGTAGGCGGTCGTCTTGTGACCCGCGAACATCAGCAGAAACGCCGTCGAGACCAGCTCCTGCTCGGTGAGCCCGCCGTTGTCGTCCCGGGCTGCGATGAGCGCGCTGAGCAGGTCCTCTCCCGGGCGGCTGCGCTTGCGCGCGAGGAGATCCGCGAAGTACGTGTGCAGGTCCTCCTCGGCCCTCTGCTGGGCCTGCTTGGATTCCTTGCTGAAGCCTGTGTGCGCCACGGTGGTGGACAGGCCCTGCAGCACCGACCGTTCGTCCGGCGGCACACCGAGCAGTTCACAGATCACGGTGATCGGCAGCGGGAATGCGAACGCGGACAGCAAGTCCACCGGTTCCCGGGTTGCGCAGCCGTCCAGCAGTGTCTCGACGATGTCCTGGATCTGCGGCCGCAACGACTCCACGCGACGCGGGGTGAACGTGGAGCCGACGAACTTGCGCAGCCGGGTGTGCTTGGGCGGGTCGGAGTTGAGCATGTGATCGTCCAGAGCCACGGACGAGTCACCGAAGATCCTTCGGTAGGCATCCATGGCCCCGTACATGTCCTTGCTCAGCCGCGGGTCCGTCAGGGCCGTCCTCGCGTCCTGGTACCGCGTGATCAGGTACGTGTCGATGCCGTGCGGCGGCCGCATGGGGCAGACGGGTGCCGTGTCCCTGAGGTTCGCGTAGACCGGGTGCGGGTTCCGTCGGAACTCGGGGGTGCACCGCTCGGCTGTGGCGACCGGATCGTCCACTGTGGTCACGGACGGCTCCTGAGGTCGAAGAGGGTCTCGGCGTTGCCGCCGAGGATGAGCTGCTGGGAGGCCTTGTCGATCGGCAGCTTCTCGATCATGTGCATGAATTCCTCCAGGGGCACGGACATCGGCGGCGAGTCAGTGCCGAACAGCATCCGCTCCGGCCCCAGCACCTCCGTGTTGAGGCCCAGGTGCGCCGGGCTGAACGTGCTGGTGTCGACGTACATGCGCTGCAGCGCCCCGGCCGGGTCGGCCACCGCCCGTCCGGAGGACGACGCCGGGACGGAGGACGGCGACGGAGCCGAGGACGGTGCCGACGGCGGGCCCCCGCCCCAGTGCCGGGGACGTGCCGCCGTCTGCAGGCGTTCCGGCAGGAGCGCCAGCGCGCCGCCGCCCGTCGCACCGATCAGTCGCAGGCCGGGATACTTGTCCAGCCATCCCGCGAACGCGATCATGGCCATGCCCATGGTGACGTCGCCGAACCGGCCGATCTGCTCGACGAAGCCGAGGTCGTCGACCCGGTCCGTGCCGATCGGTTCGGCCGGGGCGTGCACCAGAACCGGCACTCCCGCCTCGGCCGCCAGCGCGAAGAAGGAGTCGGCCCGCGGAGAGCCGAGCAGTTCGCCGTGGACGCTGGAGGTGGTGATCAGGCCGACGAAGGCGGGGTCCGCCAGCGTCTCCCGGACCCCTTCCAGGTGGTCGTCGTCGCCGAACGGGTTGGCGTACACGTACCCGCGCAGCTGGTCCGGGAAAGAGGAGATCAGCCCCGACATCCAGGCATGGAAGCCTCGGAGCCGGTCACGCGGTTGCGCGTAGTTGTCGACGCCCGGGACTCGCGCCATGGCGCCGGCGCCGACCGGACTGCCGATGATGGTGAGGTCGATCCCGGCCTGAGCGCGGGCGGCGAGCATTCCGTCGACGTCGGTGAGACTGGGAGGCATGGGGAAGCGTCGGGCGGCCTCCGGTGGGGACAGATGTCCGTGGATGTCGATGATCACGTGTGAGTTCCCGGGTTCGGTGTGAGTGCGTGGGCGACCGCGACGCAGTCCTCGTCGCCGTGTCCCTGGTCGGTGGCGCGGACGTGGGTCTGCGCGGCTGCGGCGACGAGAGGAAGTCGCAGCCCGGCTGCCGCCGCCTGGTCCGCGGCGAGCAGGAGGTCCTTGGCCATCAGTCTCAGCCGGAAGTCGGGCTTGTCGAAGCGCCCGGCCGCCAGCCGCTTGGACTTGAACGCCATGACGGGCGAGGCGAAGCCGCTGCCCGCGATCGTGCCGAGGACGAGCTTCCGGTCGAGTCCGGTGGCGGCCGCCAACTCGACGGCCTCGGCCAGCGCCTGCACCTCGATCCCCATCAGCAGGTTGAGGAGCAGCTTCATCCGCATGCCGGAACCGAGTTCGCCGAGGTGGACGACCTCCTTGCCCAGTAGTTCGAGCAGCGGCCGCCCCGCGGTGAAGACGCGCTCCTCGCCGCCGACGAACAGCCGCAGGTCACCGCTGCGGGCGTGCTCCCGGTTGCCCAGCATGCCGACGTCCAGAACGGAGTGCGCGTCGCCGGTGAGGCGGACGACCTCTTCGGGGGAGACCGTGCTGGCGCAGACCAGGGCGCCGGGGTACGAGCCCCCGGTCAGGATCCCGTCCGGTCCGTGCAGCACGGCGGCAAGGGCTTCGCCGTCGGTCACGGTACAGATGGCGGCGCTCGTACCCTCGACGGCATCGGCCGGATGCGCGGCGGCGACGGCGCCGGCCCGGGCGAGCGGCTCAGTCCGCTCCGCGGTGCGGTTCCAGACACGTACCTGAACGCCCTGGTCGAGAAGGCGAGTGGCCAGGCCGGTGCCCATCGTGCCGAGACCGAGGACGGCGACCGGTCCTGTGGTGGGGTGCGTCATGACGGCGCCCCCACGGTCTCCTGAATGACCCGGTACCGCAGCGACTGGGTCTGGTCGACCCAGTCGCGCAGCGGAGCCAGCAGTTGTCGGTGGTCCTCACCCTGTTGCCAGGCGAAGAAGTGCTCGGGCGTCTCCCACTCGCTGGCGATCACCCACTGCCGGGAGTCGTCGATGGGTTCTCCCAGCCGGTCGATGATGTGTCCGGGGACGCTGGCGACGGACTCCCTTATCCGCTCGTACGCGTCCAGAAAGCCCTGCTCACCGCCCTCGACGACGCGGACCGTGTACACCACGGACAGCCTGTCGGCCGGGTCGCCGTTCTGCGCAGTGCGCATGTCTCCTCCTGAAAGTCGAAATCTGGCAGAGCACGACTCCCACAAACTCATGGCGCCCGTGGGTCCGCAACTCCGTGTGGGAGACAGCCCAACGGAGAGAGAGGGAGCCCCCGCGATTCGTGGCCCGGTCGGGTGAGGACCGAAGGGCCTGCTCGGGCGTGGTCCTGGATGCCTCACATCACATCGACGGGGAACCGGCTGCCCCTCGGCAATCGGATGCGGCCACGCTGCTGCGACGCCGGCTCGTCCCGGAGAGCGGCAGTCCGGGGCCGGGGCGCCACGTCCGGGAGAACGCCCGGCGCGCACAGAGCGAGTACCGGTACCAGCCGCCGACCCAGGACCGCTCAGGTCCCTCCTTCGGACGCTGAACCACTCTCGTCAGCGGAATACTGACGCGGTGCGGGGCCCGGACGCACCGTCCGGGCCCCGCCTGATTCCTGGCCGTTCGGCTCCAGGCGCCGCCACTCGCGGGCCTTCCAGGCCCCCTGGTAGTCGCCGGCTGTCGGCAGATTCACCGCCGGCACGACACCAAGTAGCTTCTCGGTCTCCTGCTCGATCTCCACGAAGCCGTCCATCTATGCCGTTGGGAGGACATGGAGCACCGACGGAACTCCGTGGCCCCGGCCGATGCATCTCCCGGCGGAGATCGGTTCCCGCGTCGAGTGAAGGGCCGTAGAAGCATTGAGGGCCGGGCGGAAAGCCGCGATACTGGCGACCGGCCCACGGGTGATCAAGGGAGGACACATGAGCCAGGTTGTCGCGGGGACCATGGTGCGCGTCGAGAACGTCCACAAGTCGTACGGTCAGGGAGCCGCCGCCGTCCATGCCCTGCGAGGCGTCTCCTTCGACATCCCCCGCGGTGAACTCGTTGCGCTCAAAGGGCGCTCGGGCTCCGGGAAGACCACCCTGCTGAACGTCGTCGGTGGGCTCGATGCACCGGACCGGGGCCGGGTCACCGTGGACGGCCTGGACCTGTCGGAGCTCGGCGAGGACGGCCTGCTGGCGCTGCGCCGGGACCGGATCGGCTTCGTCTTCCAGTCCTTCGGCCTCATCCCGATCCTGACGGCCGCGGAGAACGTGGGCGTGCCGATGCGCATGCGCCGGGCCGACGTACGGGAGCGCGAGGAGCGAGTCGAGCTGCTGCTGTCCCTGGTGGGCCTCGCCGACCACGCGGCCCAGCGGCCCGGCGAGCTCTCCGGCGGCCAGCAGCAGCGGGTCGCCATCGCCCGTGCCCTGGCCAACAATCCCTTGTTGCTGATTGCCGACGAGCCCACCGGCCAGCTGGACGCGGAAACCGGCCATGCCGTGATGGAACTGCTGCGGGCGGTCGTTCGCAGCGAACAGGTCACCGCCCTGGTGGCCACGCATGACGCGACGCTGCTCGACCTGGCCGACCGGGTGCTGGAACTGCGCGACGGGGAGATACGGGACGAGACGGGGGAGTAGGCCAAGCCGTCGCCTGTCAGGATTGCGTCAAAGACGTCCCCCGACCTGCTCCTCGTCACATAGGTCGGGATCGTTGGCCGCAAGGTCGATGCCATGTAAGCAGCGGGGACCGGAAGACAGTTGGGGGCAAGGAGCGAAAGTTCGAGGCGGACGTTGCGCACGACGGTGCCGACGCGCTCCGGCTCGCGGCCGCCCGCCACCCGGACGTGGTCGTCCTCGACCTGGGGCTGCCGGACACTCCTCGGACGAGAAGGTGGAGGCGCTGGGCGCGGGCGCCGACGACTACGTCACCAAGTCGTTCGGCATGGACGAGCTGCCGGACCGCCTGCGGGCCGCCGTGCACCGGGCCGAGCCGGCCGGCGGCGGAGAGGACGACGTGCTGGTCGAGACCGACGGGTTCACCGTCGACCTGGCTGCCGAGGCGCGTTGATGTGGCGAGCGGCCCGCGCACCTGCTGTTCGGTCACGGCCGGCGATCAGCTGTGCCTGCTGTCGTCCGGCCATACGGTGATGTGGTCCTCCTCCAGATCCAGCGCCACCCGGTCGCGCATGCCCAGCGCCCTCGTGTACTCGGCGGGCAGCTGGAGGCGGCCGGCCCGGTCGAGCATTGCGTACTCGCGGGCCACCAGCGTCTCGTGGCCAGTGGTCTCGTCGACCTCGCTGCGGCGCAGGACCTCCGTGGAGGTGCGGCCGTCGCGAATGGCGACCGTGCGGCGGACCTCGGTGGCCACGGCGCGGTCGTGGGTGACGATGACGATTGTGGTGCCCAGCTCCTCGTTCGCCGTGCGGAAGGCGGCGAAGATCTGCTGGGCGGTGTGGGAGTCGAGCTCGCCGGTGGGTTCGTCGGCGAACAGCACCGCCGGGTCGCAGGCGAGGGCCACGGCGATCGCGACCCGCTGCTGCTGACCGCCGGACATCTCATGCGGGCGGCGGTCCCGGCAGTCGGCGACCTGGAGCAACTCCATCAGTTCCAGGGCACGTCCGGCGCGGGCCCGGGAGCGGCGTCGCCCGCCCGCCAGCTGGAGGGGCAGGGCGACGTTCTGGGCCGCGGTGAGATACGGCAGCAGGTTGCGGGAGGTCTGCTGCCAGATAAAGCCGACCACCTTGCGCCGGTAGTGCAGGCGGTCCTTCGCGGTCATGGCCAGCAGGTTGTGGCCGGCCACCTGGGCCGCCCCGGCGGAGGGGGTGTCCAGGCCGGCCAGGATGTTCATCAGGGTGGACTTGCCGCTGCCCGAAGCGCCCACCAGGGCCATGAGTTCGCCCTCGCGGACGAGCAGGTCGAGGCCCTGCAGGGCCTGCACCTCCACGCCGTCCGCCGAGAAGATACGGACCAGACGGTCGCAGGTGATGAGGGCGTCGTGGCCGTAGGCGGGCCGAGCGCGGGTGGCGGTCGCCTTGTCGGCCAGTTCGGCGAGGGTGGGATTCGTCGTCATCGGGCTCCTTGGTCAATGGGGGGCCGCGGCCGGCCGGGTGCGCGCCGGGGCTGCCGCGTGCGGGCGAGGCCGCCAGGGTGGGGCAGGGGCCGCCGAGGCCGCCGAAGCCCGGGGCCGGGGCCGCCGAGTCCGCCGGGGTCAGGGGCCGGAGCCACCGGAGCCCCTGGGGACTGGTGCCGTGACCGGAGGCGCCGGAGCCCCCGGGGTCTGGCGCCTTGGCTGCCGGGGACGGGGTGCGCTGCCCTTCTCACTTCGTGTCACCTGCTCTCAACTCCCGCACCGCTCCTCTCCTCCCCGCCCACCACGCCTGTACGCCGGCGATTCCCACCGTCAGCGCCACCACGGCCAGCGCCGGCACCGTCAGCGACCAGGCGTCGGTGTGCAGCGGGGTCCGCTCCAGGGGAGCGACCGAGGGCGGTAGGGCCACTGCGGTCAGGTCCATGCCGGGGGAAAGCAGGCGGATCGCGGCCCAGCCGGTCAGGACGCCGCCCGCTGCGGCGAGCACGGCCTGGGGCAGGGACTCCAGGACGAGCAGGCGGCGGCCCTGCGGACGGGTGAGGCCCATGGTGCGGAGGCGGGCGAGCAGCGCGATGCGCTCGGGAGCGGCGCGCAGGAGTGACAGGAGCAGCGCGAGCACGGCGTAGCCGGCGCCTGCCGCCACCGCCGCCGTGTAGAGGTGCTCCACGCCGGACTGGAGGGGGGAGTCGACGTACCGGGCTCTCTCGTCGGCGCGGAGGCGGACCGACACCGCGTCCCCGGCCGCCTTGCGCAGGGCACGGCCGTGAGCTTCCGGGCCCGTCACCAGCAGCGTCGTCGGCCTGGCCGCCGTGGCGCCGAGGCCGGCGCGGTCCACCACCAGGAAGTCGGCGCTCATCACGGCCGGAGTGACGTCCCGGACGAGGACGATGCGGACGGTGACACTGCTGCCGTCCTCCATGCTGACGGGGAACGGAGCCGAGCCGTGGGCGTCCGCCACGCCCGGGGAGGCCACGGCGGGCAGCACGGCGCCGGTCCCCAGGCCGCCCCGGCCCTTCTTCAGCACTCCTTCGGAGAAGGCACCGAGCCCCGTCCGCCTCGTCAGCTCCGCGTAGCCGCCGGGATCCACTCCCACCAGCGGCACCTCCTGGCGCCCGTCGTTCGGCTTCGCCCGGTACGCGACGCTCACCGCTGCCACGTCCCGCACGCCGGAGACCCGGCGCACCCGGTCGGTGAGCCCCGCGGGCAGGGAATCCGCCATCGACTCCAGCCGGGCGTCGGCCCCGACGGCGAGGAGCGCCGAGTGGTCCCGGGCTTCGGCGATGCCCGCCAGGACCGAGCCGCCGAACGAGGCCGTGGTGAGGGCGGTGAGCAGGGCGAGCAGCGGCAGTACCGCGGACGCGGAACTGCGACCGGCCCGGGCCAGGGAGAGATGGCTCACCACACCGCGCAGCCGCCCGGCCGGGCCGGCCATGCCACGCAGGGGAAGGGGGTAGAGGCGGACCAGCAGCAGTGCGGCGATCACCCCCACCAGCACGGGCGCCGCCGAGATCAGCTGATCGCCGGACCCGCCGGACGTGCCCTGCCGGCGCAGGGTCACCACCGCGCCGGCGGCCACCGCCACCAGCGTCAGCTCCGCGACCGTACGTCGCCGGGACGGTCGTACGGACGTCACGTCCTGGCGGAGCGCGGGGATGCGGACGAACCGGTGGGCGGCCGCCGCGCGCAGGGGGAGGGCGGCGCAGGCGACGACCGTGACCGCGAGGGCGGCCAGTACGGCGGGCAGGGCCCGGGTGCCGGGGAGGACCCACACTGCCACGGCCAGGCCGAGCGCCCCGGCCGGGACGGCGACCACCGCCGTCTCCGCGAGCAGGCGGGCGGCGAGGCCCGGCAGCGAGGCGCCGCGGGCGCGCAGCAGGGCCAGTTCGGTGCGGCGGCGCTCGGCGGTCAGGCCGCCCGCCATCGCCAGGACGATGGCGGCGACCGTACCGCTGCCGAACGCCGCGACCGAGATCGGCGCAGAGACGCCGGAGTGCAGGCGGGAGTAGGAGGCGAGCACGTCGTCGAGGTCGGTTTGGGCGTCCGTGAGGGGGTCGACGGCCGTGCGCACCTGCTGGAGGTCGGGGCCCGACTCCAGGGCGGCGAGCGCGGACTTGAGCGCGCCCAGGTCACGGTGGTGCAGGGTGTTCGTGTCGGGGGCCAGCCGCCAGTAGCGGTAGGGCAGTCCCTCGATGCCCAGGAGCGCGGGGGCGGCCTCGGATGGCAGCAGCAGGGCGCCGAGCCAGTACCGGGGCGAGTCCGGGTCGGTGGGCGAGACCCGCATCAGCGCGGGCGTGCGAAGCAGGGTGTCCGTCGCCCAGTAGGCGCCGTCCCGGTCGCGCGGGGCGATGATGCCGGTGACCCGGATGGCGAGCGCGTCCCGACCCGCGCCGGGGACGTGCAGGACCGACCCCACCTTGATGCGCAGGCTCTTGGCGGTCTCCGCGCTGACCGCCGCCTCCACCTCGGGCGTCGTCGCGGTGACCGTGCCGGACGCGCGTGGCAGACGGCCCTCGCTCAGCCGGGCGTGGTCGGCCAGGCCTGCCTGAGCGACGAGGGCGACCCGGGCGGGCAGCCCGCTCGGCCGGGGCAGCCAGGGTTCGAGTACCGCCTGGTTGACGGAAGTGGTCACGCCGTACGACGACTGGCCGGGGTCGGGGACGAAGGGGCGTCGGACCGTGCCGAGGATGCTGTCGTACTGGCGCTTCACGGTGGCGGGGCGCAGTGCTTGCTCGCGCTGGTCCCGCGGCAGGTCCGGCAGGGTCGCCGGGGCGGACAGACCGACGACGCTCCGGAAGTGGGGCACCTGTTCGACGGAGCGGCGCAGGCCCGCGTCCTCGTACCGCTCCAGCGCGCGCGGGAACGCGGCGGCCAGGCAGGCGGTCACCGCCACCAGCAGCGCGAAGGCGAGAGCGGCACCGGGGGCCGACCGCAGACGGGTCCGGACCCAGGGGGCGGCGGCACGTTCCACACGTCTGAACGGGATCACCATGTCACTCCCCCTCCCGCAACACCTGTACCGGATCGGCCTGTCGCACCGCCAGCAGCGCCACGACGACGACCGGGACGGCGGCCACGGCCGTCAGCAGGGCGGCCACCCGCAGCGGCGGCAGTTCCACCAGCAGATCCGGCACCGGGCGGGTGGCCTCGCCGGTCAGGACGATGAGCGGCAGCACCGCGCGGGTCAGGGCGATGCCCAGGCCCGTGCCCACGGCCAGCGCCAGCGCGACCAGGACGCCGTGCTCGGCGGCGACGGCACGGGCCAGCCGGCGGCGTGGGGCGCCCAGGGCACGCAGGATCGCGAACTCGGCGTTCCGCTCCCGCAGCGCCCCGGCCGCGCTCACCGCGAACCCGAGCGCGGCCAGCACCGCCGCCGCCCCGGCCGCCGCGGTGAACGCGGCCTCCGGGCCCGCCCCGAACGGGTCGTCGCGCAGCTCGGCGGCGATCTCGTCGCGCACGACGATCTGCCAGGGATCGAGGTCGGGCCGGGCGCGCAGAGCGGTGGCGACAGCCGCGCTGTTCGAGGGCGAGTCCGGCCGCAGCCACCACTCGGTGGGCGCGAGGGCGGCCCCGTAGCGCGCCTGGAGGACCCGGTTCACGGCGTGCAGATCGAGGAGCACGCCGCCGCCGTCGCCCTCCCCGCCCTGGGCCGTCGGCAGCTGCCGTACGGCGCGCACGATCCGCACGGGCACGTTCCGCCCCTCGAAGGCGATGTCCATCGTCTGACCGGGGCGGGCGCCGACGGAGGCGAGGAAGCGGTCGGTGACGAGGGCGGCCACCGCGGTGGTCTTGGGCTGTGTCACCTGCATGCGCAGCGTCATCGACGGGCTGAGCCAGGGCTGGTCGGATGAGACGTAGCCCGTGCCGTACACCACGGTCGGGTGCGTGGCGGGGCGGACGCGCGCGCGGGTCGGCGAGGTTCTGGGGTTGGCCGAGCCCTGCCCGTTGGTGCCGGAGACCGCCGTCCAGGACGCCGGCAGGGGCACTCGCTCTGCCGTGCCGGCGGCGGTTGTCGCGGTCAGGGCGTCAAGGGTCAGGGTGTGCTGTTCGGCGTGGTAGGACGGCACGGGCAGCACGAGTTGTACCCCGGTGAACGTCAACGGTCCGTGGTCACTCGGCAGTTCGATGGACAGCGTGTGCGGGCGCCCGTCGGCGGGGAGGTCGCCGGACGGCAACGGGTAGGGGACGCCGTGATCGTCCTCCAGCGTCTGGGTCACGGTCGCCGCGCTCTTTGTGCCCCGCACCGAACTGAGCAGGGTCGCCGTCAGCGTCAGCCGGGTCGCCCCGGCGGGCACGCGCGCGCCCGCCGACCCACCCGACGGACCAAGCCCCGCCAGCAGCTGCTTCATCGGGGCGGGCGCCAGGTCGGGGCGCAGCAGGACGGTGTCCGCCGCGTGCGCGCTGTCCAGCGTCAGCACCGTCGCCGTGCGGCCGCCGGACAGCGACAGGGTCGTCCGTACGGCGGGGACGGCCTCGCGCACGTGGGGCACGGCCGCGTAATCCTGCGTGCGGCCGAGCTCGCCGCCGCCGGCGCCCAGGACCCGCACCGGCGCGCCCGCCGCGAAGTCGGCCTGGTCGTCCTGCGAGCGCTCCCAGGAGGAGCCCTGGCCGATCGCCAGTACGCCGAGCGCGACGGCCAGGACGAGCAGCAGTACGGGACCGGCACCGCGCCCCGGGCGGCGGCTGAGCTGCCAGCCGGCCAGCGCCGCGGCCAGCCCGCGCCCGCCCGTCGCCCGGCGCTCGGCGAGCCGGGCGGCCGACGGCAGCAGACGCAGTGTCAGGACCGCGCCGGCCAGCAGCGCGAGGGCAGGCGCGGCGACCAGCAGCGGGTCGACGCCCAGGGCGCCGGTCGTGTCCGCGCTCACCGCGCCCGACGTGCGGCGGGCCAGCTGCCAGTAGGCGACCCCGGCCACCGCCACCAGCCCCAGGTCCGCCCCGGCCCGCAGCGGAGCGGGCAGGGCGCGGGCGCGGGACGTGCGGAACCCGGCCGACGCGACCGCCGGCAGGGTCACCGCCAGCGCGCACCCCAGCGCCACGCCGGCCGCCGTCAGCCACACCCCGAGCCGTCCGCCGGCCGGCACCTCCAGCTCCAGCCCGAGCCGGGCCAGCGCCCCCTGCCCGGCCAGCAGCCGGACCAGCGGGCCTGCCAGCAGCGGGGCGATCAGCAGCGCGGGCCCGGCCAGCAGCAGCGCCTCCCGGGCGGCGAGGCCGGCGAGGGCGGCGCGGGAGGCGCCGCGGGCGCGCAGCAGCTGGGTCTCGCCGGTGCGTTCGGCGGCGAGCAGCCGGGCCACGAGCAGCAGCGCGCAGGTCGCGAGCAGGGCGAGCTGGAGGGCGACGATCAGGAGGGTGGAGCGGGAGACGAGCAGGGAGCGCTCGACCCGGTCGAGGACCTCGGGGAGGGCGGTGCGAGCGGTCGTCCCGCCGACCGTACCGCCCTTGCTGTCGTCCCCGGTGGACAGTTTGAGCAGGGCGGCCGGCCCGGTGCGCGCGGAGGTGCGCAGGGCGCCGATGCGGTCGGCGGTGAGGCGGGCGAAGTCGGCGGAGGCGAGCCACGCCGACCCTCCGTCGCTCACCCGGCCGCCGGTGACGACGGAGGGCGTCGTCAGCAGGGGGCCGTAGGTGGTGAAGGCGGACGTCCGTACGCCCCGACCGCCCAGTTCGTCCAGCAGCCAGTAGGGGGAGGCCGGCTCAGCGGGCCGGTACACGCCGGTGACGAGGATCCGCACGGGCGGCCCGTCGAGCCGGTCGGTGACGGTGAGGCGGGCGCCCGGCGCCAGTCGCAGCCGCCGCGCGGCGGTCTCGGGCATCGCCACCTCGACGTCCGGCGCGCCCGCGCGTGGCAGGCGCCCCTTGCTGAGCCGCACCTGCGTGGAGTCGAGCGCCGCGAAGTGCGTGAGGTCGGGCTTGTCGCCGGGCCGGGTGGCCGCGGCCCGGGTGGTTGCGGGCAGGGCGTACGGGCCGGAGCGCACCAGCGTCCGCACGGTCACCGGCAGCCCGTCGAAGGTACGGCGCGCTGCGTCGCGTACGGCGGTGTCGGTGGCCCGGCGACGATCGGCCGCCACCTCGGCCTTGACGACCAGCGCGGCATCGGCGGCGTTGCGCGGCTCGGCCAGCGAGTGGCGCAGGGCCGCGTCGCCGATCGCGGTCGAGTAGGCGGCCAGGGCCGCCAGTACGGACGTGGTCAGCAGGACGGTGACGAGCGCAGCGGTGATCAGCAGGCGATGCGCCTGCGCCCGCGCCAGGACGAGCGTGGCGCGCCCCGAACGCCCCCCGAAACGCCCCCCGTGCGTCGTCACTCGGCTTCCCCCAAGCCTCTGTTGTCACCGTTGCCCAGATCTCCCGATGATGTTGTCAGACCGGATGTGGCGGGGTAAGTGATGCTGAAGGGGCTTGATCGGATTGTGACCGGAAATCGGCGTTCTATGAACGGAATCCGGGCGGTGGAGCGCAAACTCCGGCGCGTTGATCAACGACGCCGCCGCGTACGTCAGGTAGTTCCACAGCGTCGCATCGTGCTCCTCGGACAGGCCGAGCTCCTTGACGGCGACCTGCGCGTGCCGCAGCCACGGGTCGTGCGCGGCCCGGTCGACCACGAAGGGGGCGTGCCGCATGCGCAGCCGGGGATGGCACTCGTGCACGCCTTGCAGACGTTGATGCCGCAGCCCCGCTTCGGGCCGGTGACGCCCAGGATGTCGCGCACCCACAGCAGTCGTACGTCGCCGGCGGGGTCGCCCACGCCGAGGATTCCTCACACTTGTCGGTCCCGGGTGAGGTGGAAGGCCCATGAAGAGTCTTCGATATCTGACCGGTGACTTGTCAGGAAACTCAGCAAGCGATCAGCGTAAATCCGCCATGAGCGGCGGGCTCTTCCCGGCGGTGTCCGGGGGCGAGGCGACGCTGCGGGAGCTGGTGCACGAGTTCAAGACCCGCGGTCCGGTCTACCGGCGCACCGTGCAGACCACGTTGAAGGCGTCGTACACCGACCACTACCGGCGCGGGTTGATCAAGTTGCTGGACATGCTGGAGTTCCGCTCCAGCAACCACGCCCACCGGCCCGTGATCGAGGCCCTGGCGCTGGTGGCCCGGTAGGCGAACGCCGGGAACGCGACGTACTACCCGCTGGGCGAGACGGTGCCGGTCCACAAGGCGATGGGCGGGAAGCGGTGCTGCGGACCGGCTGTCTGGACGCGGTCACCTCCGTCTCCGGCGGCGGCAGCCTCTCGGCGGAGGTGCTGGCCGAACGCCTGCTGCTGGTTATCTACGCGTACGGCACGAACACCGGGATCAAGGCGGTGGCGTCCGGCGGCCACGGGCACACCGAGGACGAGCTGCGGTACGTGCGCCGACGGTATTTGTCCGCCGAGGCCGCCCGCGCCATCGCCGTGCACATCGCGAACGCCACCTTCGCCGCCCGCAGCACCGAGCTGTGGGGCCAGGGCTCGACCGCGGTCGCCTCCGACTCCACCCATGTGCGCGCCTACGACCAGAACCTGTTCACCGAGTGGCACTCGCGCTACGGCGGCCGCGGGGTGCTCATCTACTGGCACGTGGAGAAGAAGTCCCTGGCCATCCACTCACAGCTGATCAACTGCACCGCCTCCGAGGTCGCCGCGATGATCGAGGGCGCCATGCGGCACGGCACCACCATGGACGTCGAGGCCAACTAAACAGACAGCCATGGCCAGTCGGAAATCGGGTTCGGCATCACGAGGCTGCTGAACTTCGACCTGCTGCCGCGTATCAAGCGGATCAACAAAGTGAAGCTGTACCGGCCGGTGGCCGGCGAACCGGACGCCTACCCGCAGCTGACCCCGGCGCTGACCCGCCCGATCCGCTGGGAACTCATCACCCAGCAGTACGACCAGATGATCAAGTACGCGACCGCGATCCGTACCCGGACCGCGTCCACCGAGGCGATCCTGCGGCGCTTCACCCGCAACGCCTCCCACCCCACCTATGCGGCGATGCTGGAGGTCGGCCGTGCGCAGAAGACCATCTTCGTGGCCCGCTACCTGCGGCTGCGGGACCTCCAGCGGGAGATCGAGGAGGGCCTGAACGTCATGGAGTCCTCCAACGGCGCCTCTGGACGACGACACCGCCGACCTTCTCGCCCCCGTCCCGGCCCAACGGACCGGTGATCTTGTGGGATGCGCATGCGTGTCCACAAAGGGGCAGTTGCTCGACCGAAAGATCCACGTACTCGCCGAAACGGGATGCCTCCGGATCTTCGCCGACAAGAAGTCCGGCAAGAACGCCGAACGCGAAGAACTGCGGGCCGCGCTCGACCACCTCCGGCCCGGGGACACCCTCGTCGTCCCGTCGCTCGACCGGCTCGGCCCTTCCATCCAGGACCTCATCGCCATCGTCTCCGGCCTGCGCCGGCATCGGCTTCACCTCACTCCACGAGGCGCTCGACACCACCACGCCCGGCGGGCGCCTGGTCTTCCACGTCTTCGCCGCCCTCGCCGAGTTCATCCGCGAACTCATCGTGCAGGGCACTGACGAGGGCCTGGACGCCGCCCGCGCCCGCGGTGCCCGGCTCGGGCGCCCGCCGGCCATGACCGAGGAACAGGTATGCCACGCCCGCGACCTGCTCACTCGCCCGGAGAACACCGTCTCCTCGATCGCCAAGTTCCTCGGCGTCTTACGCAACACGATCTACAAGTACGTGCCCGAGCTGAAGGGTGGACGACTCGCGCTCGCCGAGCCGACAGGGGCAGCCGCACTGCCCCGCCCGGCGCAGTCGGCAAAGTAACCACGGCATCGCCCCAGGTCAGCGATATCCGTTGTTCTTGCGGCCGCTGATCCGGCTCCCCCCTCCAGGTGGGTGGGAATCCGCTTGGTGAGCCCTCTCGCCCGTGCTGAAATGCGCGGATGGATACTTCTGAAGTACTCGCCCTCTTCGACCGTCAGATGCGGCGGGATACCCTCGCCGACGCGCCCGGCGCCCGGGTCGAGCGGGTCGGCAAGGTGGTGCGGCAGATAGGCGTCGAGGGCGGCTGGAGCGCGGTCGTCTGGTCCGGCCTGGACCAGGCCACGGCGCGGCCGGCGATCGCCGAGCAGGTGCAGTACTTCACCGGGCTGGGCCGTGAGTTCGAGTGGAAGCTCTACTCGCACGACCAGCCGGAGGATCTCGGCGAGCTGCTGCTGGCGGCCGGGTTCGATGCTGAGCCCGGCGAGGCCCTGATGATCGCCCGGATCGCCGACCTGCCCGATGGCGGCGGACTGCCCGAGGGTGTCCGGCTGCACCCGGTGACCACCCCGGCCGACGTGGAGCTCATGCTGTCCGCGCACGAGGGGGCGTTCGAGACGACTGCGGACTGGCTGCGGCCGAGCCTGCTCGACATCGTGGCCGAGAGCCCGGGGACGGTCAGCATGGTCGTCGCGATGGCCGGCGACATGCCGGTCTGCGGGGCGCGGATGGAACTACACCCGGGCACCGAGTTCGCCAGCCTCTGGGGCGGCGGCACCGTACCCGCTTGGCGCGGCCGGGGGATCTACCGGGCGCTGGTTGCGCACCGCGCCGAGATCGCCGCCGAGCACGGCTACCGCTACCTGCAGGTGGACGCCTCCGACCAGAGCCGCCCGATCCTGCAGCGGCTCGGCTTTGCCGCTCTGAGCACCACGACCCCGTACGTGTACAAGCCGTAGCCGGTACCTCTGCTCAACGCTTCTCGCTCGCGGGCTGGAGCACTTCGGCCGGGCAGGGTGAGGAACCTCCTGGGCCTGGCGGGCGGCAAAGTCGGCGTGAGCCCGCTCGACGACCTCGGGGTATACCTGGGCCGCCGGCTTTATCTAGGGTTCGAACCCACTGCGCGCAGGTCAGGCCGGATACAGCGGCTTCAGGCACGTGAGGCAAGTGGGACCGGCTGTGGGGACCAGTGGTGGCGCCCCTATCGGCGGGCCCCCAGGGGCCCCCACCCCGACCGCCCGTTGGTAGGGGTTAGGCC
>NZ_JBHVSY010000030.1:0-17500 GCF_042884935.1 Streptomyces sp. NPDC058092 | reverse complement strand
GAGCGCTGTTCCGCCGTATTCCCGGGTGTTCGGCCAGTGCGTCACTGGGGGCGGGGGTGGGGCGACCTGTGGTGCAGCCGATATCGGCTGCACCACTGGTCCCCACAGCCGAACGGCACGTTCTTCGGGTATCGGCCGAGAGTGTCTGGCCGTACGACCGTAGAACCGAAGGCGCGATGCCGGGCCCTGGCCAGCTTCTAAGGCCAAGATCAATCTCATCGATACTGACTGCGCGACTGGTCCCGACGGCCGGGGACATCGGAAATGGTTCGACCGAACCATTTCCGGGACCTCCGTTCGAAATGCGTCAGCGCGTCCACGAAGTGGTTCGGCCGAACCACTGGCCTCCGCACCGCGTGCGGCTGCGTCGCCAGTTGCCGTCAAGACGGCTGGCAACAGGGAGGCCCGGCGGGCGGTCACCCAACGTGCCTGACGAACCCTCGGATACTTGTGAGGCAAGTACGAGAACGGCTACTTGCCTCACGTGCCTGACGCTCTCCGGGAGCCCCAGATAATTGACGCCGCCCGCGCTCACCGCAGCGACGGCCACGCTGAACTGCCCCGACCTGCACAGGCGACGGAGCAAGACCGTCGTTTGCGGCTGGTGACACGGTTCTTACCGGCACCCCGAAGAGCGGGGTGCGCCGCGGTGTTAGCTCGTACGCGCTGCACGCCTACGGCGAGTTGCAGCCGATCGCCTGGGCCGGGATGAGCGCCCAGGCGTGCCGTGGGGCGGGTGATGTGGAGGAGGTGTGTGTGGCGGATGACATGTGATCCCTCGTATAAGCAGTGCGTGTTAGCCGGCCCGCGGCCGTGATCGAATGCGTACGGGGGAGGCGCGGTGGGCTTCGACGGCTACCAGATCAAGGCAGGTATGACCGGCCAAGCCCGGCAACTCGACGATGCCGGCACGGACATGGACGGCGTCAGCTCGGCCGTCAAGTCCCGCACGACCTACTCGTACGACGATGCCGGCGGCAATGACGCCGCGTCGGCGCTGAACGCGTTCGTCAAGGCATGGGAGGCCGAGGCCAAGACACTGGCGTCGGCGTTGCACGAACTCGGTGGCAAGGTGCAGTTGGCCAAGAAGACCTACCATGGCACCGACGGCTTGGTGAAGAAGCGCGTGGACAGCGTCCCCGTCGGCGGCACGAGCGGTCTCACCGACACATCGACGCAGGGCGGGCGCACCTCGGTCCTGTCGGGCTACTGAGGGACGGGCCGGTGTCGTTCTTCTCCTCTCCCTTCGACTCCCCTTCCTTCCGCCTCGCGTGGCTTGCCGGGCTGTCCAAGAAGATGCTCGGTGCCGGGAGCAAGAACGAGCTCCTCGACCTGATCGACGACGCCCTCTCGGTGCCCGCACCGGGTGGGAACCAAGGCGTTCTGGAGGGCCTGGCCACCCTCTACCGCGGCCAGGTCGACCACGTCTTCGACCAGGTCGACCGGGTGGGCCGCAAGGGTCTTCCGGAGGTGTGGGTCGGCGACACGGGCGTCCTCGCCTCCGACGCGGTGAACGCCGCCGGGCGTGCCGCGACCCAGATGAGCGAGGCGTTCCAGGGATGCGCGACGGTGCTGCTGACGCTGGCCGACGCGATCGGCGCCGCGCAGCGCAACGACGAGCGGGGCCGTGGACAACTGCTGGAGCAGAAGAAGATGCTCGGCGGCAAGGACGGTTTTTTCGACGACCTGCACGAGAACGACGAGGAGGAGTGGGACCGTAAGAACGCCGCCCACTTCGGCTCCTACGCGGTCGACCTGATGCACGACGCCGTCTCCGAGGCGCAGGAGGCCACCCGCGTCGCGGCCCGGGACCTGAACAAGTGGGCCGCCGAGGCACGGGCCGGGAAGATGGAGACCAGCGAACTCACCGCCGTCGACAAGCTGATGCTCGCCGACACCGGCGTCGCGGGCGCCGACACCGAGCTGAACGAGATCCTCACCGCCGGCGACCTGGCGCGCGCGTCGACGCGTATGGACCTGCTGAGCCTCGACGACGAGACGGCCATGGAGCGGATGCTGGCGAAGTCGGACACCCCACAGGAGCGGGCCTACCTGATGAAGGCCCTGGCCGCCGGCCACAGCGTCGACGAGATCGGCACATTCCAGAACAAGATCCACGGCAAGGACCCCGACTGGCTGCGCCGGCATCTCACTCCGGTGGTCACCGCCGCGGACAGCATGAACGACGAGGGCCTGGCGCCGGACGGCTCGAACAACAACAAGGACTACGTCACGTTCGACGGCCAGCGGTGGATCCAGGGCGGCGACGGCTCCGAGGGCACCTGCGTGGCCTCGTCCACCGTCACGTCCCGCGCCATGGTTGACCCCCTGTACGCGCTCGACCTCACCGGCGGCCCCGACGGGCAGCAGGACGACTCCGACGCCTTCAAGCAGCGACTGGTGGCCGAACAGCACCGGCTGCACACCGAAGGTGACGGCGGCGAGAACTGGGGCGGCATGGGCTCCGAGGGGCAGGAACGGATCAACGACGCCGCCGTCGGCAGTGCCACCGGCAGTGACTACGAGCGCCAGGACCTGGACAGCGCCGCCGACCGCAGGGCGGTCCTCACCGAAGTCGAGAAGTCGAGAAGTCGAGAAGTCGGTGACGCAGGGGCGGCCGGTGCCGGTCGACGTCTCGGGCAAGGAGGGCGCCCACGCGATGACCATCATCGCCCAGGAGGGTGACATGCTTCAGGTGTACAACCCCTGGGGCTCGACCACCTGGGTCAGCGAGGACGACTTCATCAACGGCCACATGGGCAAGGCTTCCAACAGTGATCTCCCCAACGCGTACAGCGTCTATCTTCCGCGGTAGCACGGGCGGTGCCGCGATCGCGGCGGCCGCGCTCCTCGCTCTCGCCACGGGCTGCGGCTCGGGCACCGACGAACCGGCCGGCGGCTCCACGAGCCGCCCGACGAGCCACCCGGTGAAGGACACCAGCATCACCGCCGAGCCGGGCGAGCGCTTCACGCTCACCGCCGACCAGAACGCCTCCACCCGCGAGTACTGGTACCTGGTCGACCCCGAGCCCGACAGCTCGGTGCTCGTCAGCCGCGGCCAGGACTACGCGTCGGACTCCGGCGACGAGCCGGTGGCCGGTGCCGGCGGCCGGCTCACCTTCACCTTCGAGGCCAAGGGCAAGGGGACCACCCGGTTCACGCTGCTGCACTGCACCTTCACCACGTGCCAGGGCAACAACTCCACGCTGCCCCCCGGGACGACCGGACCCTCCGCCACCCCGACCACGGGCGCGGGGTCCCCCTCCCAGGCTCCCGAGCGCATCACCTACACCGTCACCGTCAACTGAGCCCCAGCGGACCAGTCGGACGAGACGAGACACCAGAGGTCCCGCCATGAACGACGACGCCCCGTACCTGCCGGACCGCACGGACGACGAGCTGGCCCGGCTCGACATCACCGTCCTCCTGCGTTACGGCCTCACCGCCGAGCCCGGCACCCGGCGCACCGCCCTGTTCGGCGACGGCGCCGCGGCCGCAGCCGTCATCCTCGACCGCCTCGGCACCGAGCCGCGCTCGGTCGCCTTCCTCGCCGACACCGTGCGCGCCGGCGGGCTCGCCCACGCCGCGGAGCTGCCCGAGCCCCTGCCCCGCCGAGAGGCGGCCGTCGTGATACGGGAGTGGCTGCGAGCCGGCACCGAACTCATGGGCGGGATAGCCGCCGACGACACCGCGGCCACCTGGCTGCGCGCCGTCGCGACCATTGTCGAACTGAAGCAGCTGACCCGGGCGCGGGGCCGGAGTACGTGATCCGAGCTGCGTCATGAGCCGTCGGGTGGGTGCCGGTCAAGGACCATGTCATCAGGTCCCAGGCGGCGATGGCGCTGTCGCTGCCACCGGTGAGGAGCACCAGCCGACCGTGCAGGCGGGCAACGGCGAGGGCCTCGATGCTTCCTGTGTGTCCGGCGACCGCCCTGCCCATGGCCTGCCCCCGGGCCACGTCCCACACTCGGACCGTCCAGTCGGCACCGGCCGTGACCGCCACGGGACGCCGGCCGAGGCGGTTGAGCAGCAGTGCCGTGATTCCCAGTCGGCCACCGGCGAGGCGGCGAACCACACGGCCCGTGGTGGTTTCCCTGGCCCACACCTCGTCGCCCGTCGCGCTCACCCACACGCGGCGACCGCCGACGACACCGGCCGCCACGGCACCGGGATGCCGTTCGCGGGCGGGCTGAAAACCGGGGGTGTCCACGTCCCACACCCGTACGGTGCCGTCGGCGCTGCCACCGACCAACAGGCGCGTCGACGCGGACGACACAGAACTCGTTGAGCGGCTGTGCGGCAGCGCCGGCGTCGGACTGCACTACCGCGACTGGCCGTACAAGCGCGAGGCCGAGAAGGCGTTCCGGGCCCGTGAGACCGACGTCCTGGTCGCGACCTCCACCGTGGCAGCCGGGGTGAACCTCCCCGCCCGCGCCGTCGGCGTGCGCGACGGCCGCCTTGGCCAGAACCGGATCGAGGTGTCCATGGTGCAGCAGATGTTCGGCCGCGCCGGACGGGTCGGCGCGGGGGAGCGGGAGGGCTGGGCCTATCTGCTGGCGGACGAGACGGAGGGCCCCGTGTGGCAGGCTCGGCTGACCGTCGGCTACACCGTGCGTTCGCGTATCGGTGACCGGCTGCCCGACCACCTGCTGGCCGAACTGGTGCAGGGACGCGTGACCTCGCTGGAGGACGCCGAGGACTGGTGGACCGACACATTCGCCTTTCATCAGGGGCACGACAGTGTCGAGCCGCTCCATGACGCCGTGGACTATCTGGAGGAGGCCGGCTTCCTGCGCCAGCATGCCGGACCCGGGGCGACACTTTCCTGGAACCGACCGAACTGGGTACGCTGACCAGCCGCTTCATGGTGGACGCCGTCCTGGCGCACGAGCTGTCCGAAGCGGTACGCAACCTGCCCGTACCGGAGGACCCCGACCACGCCGAACAGGCACTGACGAGGCTGCTGGCCACCCGGCTGCCGGAACTGGCGGAGGCCGCGTTCAGCGACCGCGCCCGTGCCACCCTGCGCAGGGTGCTGCGCCACCAGGGCCGGACGGAGCAGCCGGAGATCGATCAGGAACCACCGGACAAGGACGAGGGACTGCTGCCGGGAGACCTGGCCCACGCGGTGCTGCTGCTGGTCGCCACCAGCCCCCAGACGTTCGCCGCGCGCGCCGGGTACGTGCTCGGCATCCCGGCCGAGAGCCTGAGCTGGCGACGTGACGGGGATCTCCCCGTGGTTCCCGCACGCCGTTCCGTAGGTTGACGGTACACAGCCCTTGACCCGCGGAAGCAGACAGGGAGCAGAACACCCATGGAGCCCTGTGCAGGCCCGCGAAGCTGAGGCAGCGTAAGAGGGGGAGTTCAGGGAGGTCCCGCTGCCCCGCTCGGTGCGGGAGGCGATCGAGGGGTACGAGGGGACGCACGGCACCACGAAGGAGGGCGTCTGCTGGGTGGGTCCAGCGGGTTCTTGGCGGAGCCGATGGAACGCCGGCGCGTGGATGGGCTCTTCGAGGTCCGGCCGGCGTGCTGAGGCCGTATGCAGGCCACTCGGCATGGCGAGGGCATCCGTAGGGGTACGGGCTGCGCGGAAGTGCCGCTGGAGTACCAGGCGGCCCGCCGCTCGCTTGCGGCTCAATGGCTCCGCACATGGGTGTTGGATGGCTGCGGGCCGGTTCCCGGGCCGGCCGTCCAGGTTCGTGAGCCCTTGAGGACTGCCGCAACTGTGCTCAGAAGTATCATCAACTACCGCACGTGCGATGGCGACTTCGTGGCCGCCCTGCTCGACCTCCAGCTGTCGGCGGTGAGATCCTCGGCCGGCTCCGGGAGTGCACCATCGTCCTGGCCCTGGTCGGTCAACAATGGCTCGATGCATGCACCGCCGATGGCCGCGCCAAATCGAACTCGAATCCGACTGGGTCAGAAGGAAGTTGGTCGAGGCGCAGAGAATCGGCAGTACCGTCGTGCCCGTTCTGCTCGACCACGCCGGGCGCCTCGACCCCGATTCCCTGCCCGCAGAGAGGCCGACGCCCGTGATGCCCGAAGCCTTTGTGGAGTTCCCGTGTGGTCCATGTGAGGTGCGTAAGCGCAGGTCAGGTCATTGTGGTCCAGAGGCGTCGACGCTGTTGGTGATACGCGTGTGAGAGGTCACGAACCCCCGTCGGCTCGTGCCGACGGGGTAGTGCGGCACGGGAGCAGCCCTGGGCTCCCTGTACGTCACCCGCGTTGCTCTGCCCTACTGGCCTGCGGCTATTTTGTGTGCAGGACAGGTACGCAGGCCCGTGGCGGCAGAGGTGCACGGGGGACGGGAGGTCGGGAAGAGTGTCGCTGCGCGGAGGTGATCCAGCCGAGATCGGCGGTTATCCGCTTGAGGCGCGGCTCGGCTCGGGTGGCATGGGCACGGTCTTTCTGGCCCGTACGAGCTCGGGGCGACCTGTCGCGATCAAACTGATCCACCAGCAGTTCGCGGGGGACGACGAGTTCCGTATCCGTTTCCGGCAGGAGGTGGCGGCGGCGAGGCGGGTGAGCGGCGCGTTCACCGCCGCCGTGGTCGACGCTGCCCCTGAGGCCGAGCAGCCGTGGATGGCGACGACCTATATCGAGGGGCACACGCTCGCCCAGCGCATCGCTACGAAAGGCCCGCTGAACGGAGCGGAGCTGAGGAGGCTCGCCATCGGGCTGGCGGAGGCGCTGCGCGACATCCACCGGGTGGGGGTCGTCCACCGTGACCTGAAGCCCTCGAACGTCGTGCTCTCGCCCGAGGGCCCGCGCGTCATCGACTTCGGCATTTCGCGCGCCGTGGACCAGCAGACGCTGACGATGACAGGGCGGGTCATCGGTACGCCGCCCTTCATGTCGCCGGAGCAGTTGCAGGCGCCGCGTGGTGTGGGGCCGCGGTCCGATGTCTTCTCGCTGGGGACGCTGCTGGTGTACGCAGCGACGGGCCACGGGCCCTTCGACGCGGACAGCCCATACATGACGGCGTATCAGGTGGTGCACGAGGAGCCGTCGCTGGCTGCCGTGCCGGTGGCCTTGCGCGCGGTCGTCGAGTCGTGCCTGGCCAAGGAGCCCAACGGGCGCCCTTCGGCGGACGAACTCCTCGTGCTGCTGCGGGACCTGCCGGCCGACCTCGGCGGGACCGACGCGAACGGGGTTGGGGCGGGCTGCACCCGCGACATGATCACCCAGCATCACTTCGCGACGCGGGCCACCCCGGCGCCGACTGCCCCGACCACCGCCCCGGCCGGTCCCGATACAGGTAGCACTGGCACCCCCATCGGCCGCCGTCTGCGTCGCCGATGGCGTCCCGTGCTCGCGGCCGCGGTCGGGGTGGCAGCGATCGGCGGGGGAGTCGCCGCGCTGAAGGCGGGCGGCTTCGAGGGGAACAGCGGCGGCAACAAGGGCAACAGCGTTGCGGCGCCGGGTGCCGCACTTCCGGACGGCTTCGGGCCGTGGCGCAAGACTGTGCAGGGCGGTCGCGAGGACATCCCCGACGAGCTGCGCTGCGTCGCGCGCGGCGACGCGCTGTTCTGCGGGGGCGGCGGTGTTGTCGCGACCCGTATCAGGGCCTTGGACGGCTCGCGGGTGTGGACGGCGAAGAGTCCGGGCGTCCCCGTCCAGGGCATGCACCTGGTGGGCGCCACCGACGACACGGTGCTCGGTTACCGCTTCGCCGCCCAGGACGCCCCGCAGGCCCCTCCCAGTGAGGTGGTGGCCATCGACGCGAACAATGGCCGGGAGCTGTGGTCCGTGCCGTCCGGCGCCCAGTCGCAGGCCGTCACGGGTCGGACTCAGGACGCCCTTGTGGTCGGCTCCGCCGTTGTGACGGTCGACGCTTCCAACTCCCGCTTCGAGGCCCGGGACGCGCACAGCGGTCGGGTTACCTGGAAGACGTCGTTCCCCGCGGGCACACAGTGCGCTCCCGTCCCGGTGGGCCCGCAGCTCTTCGCGATGTGCGCGACGGATGCGGAGGTGGATGCCTCAGAGGTGCGCCACCCCACCCTGTACACGGTCGACCGCGCCTCGGGGACACTGGGCAGGCCCATCGCGGTTAACGGCCCCGCCGTGCCGATGGGCGTCGCCAACGGCAGGCTCGTACTCTTTCAGGGGCACATGGAGGGAACGGCGCCGGCCGGCTACGACGGGGTGGCGCGGGTCTACCCGGCCTCGCGGAAGGTCACGTACTCCCGGCTGGCCAAGACATACTCGGGGACGCCCGGCATGGCGGACGGCACCCTCTACGTGAGCAGGCAGACCGGTCTCGTCACGGCGCTCGACCCCGCGACCGGCCGGAAGAAGTGGTCCCGGCAGACGGGCGTGGAGGGCGCTTCGGGTCCCGTGGCGGGAGCCGACGCGCTGTATTTCAGCTCGGCCACCGGCCGCGTGGTCGCGCTGTCGCCGTACGATGGCAAACCCCTGTGGACAACAGATCCGCAGGCCGATGGTTTGACGGGCGAGCAGGGCGCAAGCCCGCGCGTGACCCTCGCGGGGCGTGCAGTGATCGTGGCCGCGGCCAAGAACACTCTCTTCGCCTTCGACGCGCAGAAGCCGCCGAAGTCGGGCTGACAGAGAGGGCGGCGGAACCGGCCGCCGGCCGCCTTCATGCCGTGCGGACACTTCAGCGGCTCACTCGGTCGCCTACGCAGCGAGGTCGCGTCTTGTGCGAGTGCGCCGCGCCCGTAGCGTTTCTGGTGCCAGCTAGATCAAATGAGACGGGACACCATGGCCGCTTGAGGATCACATACCGAGGGGCCCGGGTGCCAGCTTCCAGTGCTCATGGAGTCAGGGACGTTTGCCGTGGACCCGGACCCCTGGGGACGGCCATGGCGGATGTGGGACGAGATCGATCCGGGCGAGGCGGAGGCACGCGGCATCTACGCACCGGTCTACGCCCTGTCCGACAGCGCGCCCGGGGCGATTGTCATCGCGCCCGGTGATATCCGCGGAACCCGGCTGATCCCCGAGAAACGCGGCGATGCCTGCTGTGGCCTCGACGGGGCCGACGGGCCCAACATGGCCTGCGAAGCGTGCTACCTGCCCGTGGCGACCAGGATCGACGACTGCTCGCTCTGGCAGGCAGTGCGGCTCAGCTCAGCTTGAAATTTAAGGTCCTGACCTCGAACGATGCCCGAACTTGACCACTCGGATGGGGATTCGCCGGGCATGAAGGCGGCCTTCGTCTGATCCTTTGCTCCGTCACAGAGTTGAGGTTCACCGAAGGCCGTAGGGGTGAGTGTGCTGGATCAGGATGCCCGGCGAGACGCGTTCGGCTTCGCGTCACACTTTCGGGAGGACTTCTACGCATGTCTCACCCGCCGTGGTGACACGTTGTTCGAGCTCACCGACGCGATGCTGTGCGAGAACGGGCCGGTGACCTCACCGGTCGACCTGACGCTGGTGGCCGAGCACCGGCGCGGGCACGGTGCGTTGTACGACGCGCTGAACTGCGGCCGTATCGCCGTGGACGGCCTGCGACGGGCGCTGGCGGTGCTGCCGCAGCCCAAGGCCGCGGACAATCGGCTCGTCCTCGCCGTCGATGTGAGCAACTGGCTGCGTTCCGACGCCCCGACCAGCGCGGACCGCCTGTTCTGCCACGTCTACGGCCGAGGCGGCCGCACCAGCGATCAGATCGTGCCGGGCTGGCCGTACTCGTTCGTCGCAGCCCTGGAGACCGGCCGCACCTCGTGGTGCCAGCTGCTGGACGCCCTCCGCCTCGGCCCCGACGACGATGTCGCCGAGGTGACCGCCGCCCAGGTCCGCCGTGTCGTCACAGACCTGATCGACGGTGGGCAGTGGGAGGAGGGGGATCCCGAGATCCTGGTGGTCTTCGACGCCGGCTACGACGCCCCGCGTATGGCCTATCTCCTCGACGGCCTGCCGGTGGAGGTACTCGGGCGCATGCGCTCCGACCGTGTGATGCGCAGGCCCGTGCCCGCCACCTGGACCCAGCCCCGCCAGGGCGGACGCCCGCCCAAGCACGGCAGCGAGTTCCGCTTCGCCCGACCAGACACCTGGGGCGAGCCCGACGCGGCGACCGCGACCGTCACCGACCGCTACGGCACCGCACAGGCCATGGCATGGAACCGGCTCCACCCGAAGCTGACCACCCGCAACGCATGGATCGACCACGCCAACGAGCTCCCCGTCATCGAGGGCACGGTGATCCGCCTACAGGTCGACCACCTGCCCGGCGGCCAGGACCCGCTGCCCGTCTGGCTGTGGTCCTCCCGAACCGGCATGACCAGCGAAGACGTCGACCTGCGCTGGCAGGCGTTCCTCCGCCGCTTCGACCTGGAACACACCTTCCGCTTCGCCAAGCAGACGCTCGGCTGGACCCGCCCCAAGCTCCGCACTCCCCAGGCTGCCGACCGGTGGACGTGGATCGTGATCGCCGCTCACACTCAGCTCCGCCTCACCCGAGAGGCCGCAGCCGACCTCCGCCGGCCCTGGGAGAAACCAGTCGAACCCGCCAGGCTCACCCCGGCCCGCGTCCGCCGGGGGTTCCGTAACCTCCGCCCCCACCTGCACAATCCTGCCCGAGCACCGAAACTCTCAACACCCGGACCAGGCAGGCCACTTGGCTCGAAGAACCGACGACCCGCCACCCGCTACGACGTCGGGGAAACCACCAAACGACCCGAGAGCATCACCGAACGCGACCAAGACAAAGCTCGCAAAGTTTAAATTTCAAGCTGAGCTTGACGTTTATCCTCGCCTGTCACCCGACCTGCTGATCTGCGGTTCTTCCCGGGACAGCGGAGGCGGCCGTTCTCCACGCTTCGAGATGTCGAGTCACGAAGCACGAGAGAACGGCCGCTGTGTATGAGTCTCCCTCTCCCAGGGCCCGCAGGCGAGGCGTTGGATGTCTTGTCCCGCTTTCGGGTCGAGTTCTACGGGTGCCTTTACGCCCGGGCGGATGCGCTCTTCGAGCTCACGGACGCGGTGCTGTGCGCGGACGGGCCGGTGAAGACGCTGGTGGAGCTGTAGCTGGCCCTCGAGCACCGGCGTGGGCATGGTGCTCTGTACGCAGCGTTGGACCGGGGCTGGGCAGAGCCGGCGCGGTTGCGGCGCACGCTGGCCGGCCTGCCGCTGCCGAAGGCGGCCGACGGGCGGATCGTACTGGCTGCGGACGTGAGCAACTGGCTCCGCCCTGATGCTCCGACCAGCGACGACCGGCTGTTCTGCCGCGTCTACGGACGCGGTGCCCGCAGCAAGGACCAGTTCGTGCCGGGCTGGCCGTACTCCTTCGTCGCCGCCCTGGAAACGGGCCGCACCTCCTGGGTCGCGCTGCTGGACGCTGTGCGTCTGGGGCCCGCCGACGACGCGACCGCCATCACGGCAGCCCAACTCCGCAGCGTTGCAGAGCGGTTGATCCTCGCCGGGCAGTGGAAGCCGGGAGATCCGAAGATGCTGATCGTCATGGACTCCGGCTACGACGTCGCCTACCTCTCCCACGCGCTGGCGGACCTGCCGCTCGTGCTGCTCGGGCGTCTGCGTTCGGACCGTGTCATGCTCCGTGACCCGGGTCCGACCCGTTCCGGGCCCAGGGGCGGGCGTCCGCGCCGGCACGGCGGCGTTCTCGCCCTGGCCCGGCCCGAGACCTGGCACACCCCCGAGGTGACCACATCCACGGACACCACCCACTACGGCACCGCCGAGGCAACGGCCTGGGACCGCATGCACCCCCGGCTCACCCACCGCGGCCCCTGGCTGGAACACACGATGGAAGAACTGCCTGTCCTGCACGGCACGTTGCTCCGCCTGAAAGTCGAGCACCTGCCGGGCGACCGCGACCCGAAACCCCTGTGGCTGTGGTGCTCGGCCATCGGCGCCACCGGCACGGACGTCGACCGCTGGTGGCAGGCGTTCCTCCGCCGCTTCGACCTGGAGCACACCTTCCGGCTGATGAAGCAGACACTCGGCTGGACCCGCCCGAAGGTCCGCCACGCCGACACCGCTGATGTGTGGACCTGGCTGATCATCGCCGCCCACACCCAGCTCCGCCTCGCCCGCCCCCTCGCCGAGGACCTCCGCCGCCCCTGGGAACGGCCCACGCCACCCCGACGCCTCACCCCCGCCCGGGTGCGGCGGGGGTTTCGCAACGTCCGCGCGACCACAGCCCGCCCGGCAGCCGCGCCAAAACCATCCCGCCCAGGCCCCGGACGACCGCCCGGCTCGAAGAACAAACACCGCGCCAAGCACCACGACGTCGGCAAAACCCTCAAACGCGCTGAGTCGATCAAGGAACACAAAGCGCAGCGAGATTAAACGTCAAGCTGAGACAAGGACTCCGAACAGGCGACGTCGAAATCGGCAAGATCTACCGCTGGAAATCGTGTTGCAGGGGTCAGCGACGATAGGGCCATGACTCGATGGATCCGGACGCATGACAGTGAGAGCGACACGTGGTCCTACTACGAGCTCGACGACGAGCAGTGGGCGAACCGGCAGGTGGATCTGCGAGGGACCGAGCGCGCCCCGATCACCGCAGCCAAGCTGGGTGAGGTCCTCCAGCGCAGAGAACGTGGCGACGCCGCTGCGATGGCCACCTACGAGCGAAAGTACGGGGTCCTTACGGAGGGCGCGCTCACCGGCTGGGAGAATGCCGACTGCGCTGCGGAGATCACCGAAGAGAGCTTCGAGCAGATCTGGACCACCGCGCGACCACGACTCGATTCGACTGGCTCGTCGACGGAGTATGAGGGGGCACCTTGATCTCGGCCTATCAGCGGCAGCTCCGCGAACGGTTCCTGGAAGTTCCGGTGGCAGCACCGCCGGCTCCATGGCGCCCGGTCCTGGATCGGCGAACCCCGGTCGGCGGCCTGCTCGGCATCGGCTTCGCAATGGCCCTCGGAACCGGGCACGACCTCGTCATGGTGGTCTCTTATGACGGTCACGGGCTCTTCGACGCCACCACCGGCGAGAAGATCGCCCGGAACCGTGATCCCGAGCCCGACACAAGCACCCCGGACGCTGTTCCAGACCTCTCCTGCCCAGGACTGGGCCCGATCGCCGGGACTCAAGTGCGGATCGCCGGACTCTTCGGAGGCGGGTTGCACACCACCACTGCCGACGGCTGGACGCTGGAAGTGATCAGTCCGGAGTGGCCCAACGACCGCGTCCTTCTTTCCGCAGACGGGGGCATGCCTCACAACGGACCGCACGGTGAACAGTGGTGGCACATCTTCAACTCCGACTACTCGACGCTCCGCGCGGCGGGCTTCTCCCCCTCTGGACGGACTCTCGCAGTCGCGACCAGCAGCGACCTCACGCTCTGGACCCGGCCGGGAGACGAAGCAGAACTCCGGACTGGGGAGCGCGAGTGACACGCGAAGACCTCGCCGCGATGCTCGGCGGCGACACGGATGCCCATGCCCTTGCCCGCACCGCCCTGGCCGAAGGAGGCCACTTCGACGTCTGGGAGGGCCTGGTCCCGGCGACTCAGCTTGCCAGTGTCTATGGGAGGCGGCTTCGGCACACTCGCAGGCGCGCTCAGGAGACGCTCGCTCTCAGTTCAGCAGTCGACATCCTTGAACGCCAGGGAGACGCTCTCATCCGGATCGGCCAGATCGGCACGACCGACCGGACATGGAACTTCATGCTGTTCTTCGATGCTACGGCGAGCACTCTGCTGGCATGCACAGGAGTCCGCCTCACCGAACCCGGGAAGCCCCAAAGCTCCCCCGGCTGAGGCCACCAGGCCACGGCGACAACCAGTCTGCCGCGCTGGCAGCTACCGCGTCGGGGCCCGCTCGGCCGTGGGCGAGGCCGTCCGGCAGCCCAGAAGCCAGGCATTTAGGACAGTGAAGTCCGCGTCGGTGAGGCCGCGGCAGGGATCAACACGGTGGAGCAGTGCTCGCCCGCCATGGCGCGAGGAGACCCAGGCCCGATCCGTGTCAGTGATCTCGTCATCGACCCAGACGAACGGACGCCCGGCCGCCCAGCGGAGGACCGTGCGAGTCTTCCAGTGAAGCCCCGCACGCTCGTCTCGCTCGTCCTCGTCGGACGGCTCTGGCCACACCACCACTGGAAGCTCGGGCAACCCGAGTCGTGGCGCGACGCTGTCGTTCGCGTCAGCCATCCACGACGTCGCCCAGACCAAGTCGCACGGGAGCGCCGCCAGTCTGGACCCTAGCCCAGGGTCGATGCGGGCCAGGAGCGGGTTCGAGCCAGGTCCCGACGACTCGTCGCCTGTCCGGAAGACCGGGTGTTCGCCCGACGGTTGGTGGGCTGCTGTCCCGAACGGGATGAGCGGTCCGTCAACGTCGAGGAAGAGATACGGGCGTTCCGCAGGGCCAGTCACGGCTGCACCATAGCTGGTAATTCGTGATATAGGCTCCGGCACTCGCACGATCAGCGACTTCCTCGGCGGTCAACGGTCAACGAAGAACTACGTCCACAACCTGGCCCGCTTCATCGTCCGCAGGCCGAGAGGGCTGATCGCAGCCGCCCTGCAATACGGACATGTAGATACAAAAGTAACGCTGAGTTATGCGGGCAACGAGGATCCCGCCTGGCTGCAGGACGTGGCAGTGGAGAAACTCGAACTGATCGTCGACCAGATCGAGGAGGACACCCGCCGCCTGGAGGCCGGAGAGCATGTCAGCGGGCCCTCCGCCCAGGAGTACCGGAACCGCGTCGCAGGCTCCGCGCCCTTCGCTGGCCGTGTCGTGACAGGCGTACGCAACGTCGAGCGGATCCTCGAACAAGCCGACCCCGCAATTCACCACGGACAGGGCATGACCTGTGTGTGGAGGGCCGCGACCGCTGCCTGCCGTAAGGCGAAACTCACTCTGGGCCTGCCCGGCGCCGATGCCCCGGACGAGGCCGAGTGCCGGTCGACGTGTGCGAACCTCGCGTACACAGACCGCGACATCGCGGAGCTGCAGCGAGAACTCGTCCTCCTGCAGGCAGACGCCGCGGACCCGCTGGCGCCCCAGCCGCGTCGGGACCGGGCCGCCGCCCAGGCCGCTCAGCACCTGACCATCATCGAGCGCCACCAAGAGTGCGCGACGGACGACAAAAGAGGCCTCGCATGACGAGTCGACGCGCACGGGACCGGGAAGCCGAGCGTGAAGAGCTGCGGAGTGCCGCGGACCGTCTTCTCGCCGGCACCCCACTGCGGTCGGAGTCAGGGAGGCTCACGGCCACCGAGCTGCTGCGCGAGTCTGGCCTGAGACGAGACGTCGCCTACGGCGACCACAGGGACCTCGTCGAGGAATTCCAGGCCCGGGCCAAGATGCAGAACACCACACCCGCCGCAATGCAGGAACTAGCCGACAAGTACAGCGAGATGAAAGAGCGGTTGGCCTCCGTCACGAACAAGCTCGCGAACGAGCAAGCCGTCAGCGGCGCGCTGCGGCGAATCGTCGCCGAGCTCGACCTGGAGCTCGCGCACACCCGGGAAGAACTCGAACAGTCCGGGAACATCACCCGTCTTCCCGCTGCACGTCGACGGGGACGGCCCGGATGAGGGCCTTCTCCAGGAGGCCGCAAGCGCAGCCTCCGAAGGACGTCGCCCGGCTCTCGCCGTTCGTGCGCCACCACGTCAACCTGCTCGGCCGCTACAACTTCACCGCCCAGGTCCCGGCCGCTGGCGCCCTGCGCCCGCTGCGCGACCCGGACGCCCCGCAGCTGGACGACGACGACGAGGACGGTGCGAAGTGATCCCGGATGGTGCCGCTCAGCAGCCGACAGTGATCGAAAACGGCCTGGTCACCCCGCACCTCACCAGGAGCCTCCTCGGCATCCCACCCCGACTGCGGTGGAAGCTCACCTGGGACCGCGGCCGGGAGATCGCCGAGCACCAGGCCATCACCATCGAGACCAGGATGCCGATCTACCTCTGCAAGCCGCGGAGCCCGTGGCAGCGCGGCACCAACGAGAACACCAACCGGCTGCTTCGGCAGTACCTCCCCAAGGGCGCCGACCTCCGCACGTTCAGCCAGGCCGATCTGGACGCCATCGCTCACGAGCTCAACCACCGCCCGCGCAAGACCCACGGCTACCGCACTCCGGCAGAGGTCTACGCTGACCTCCTGAACAGCGGTGATGCGCTGACCGCTTGAGCTCGCCATCGTTTGACGACAGGCAAGATGCCGCCTCGGCCCCTCCGCCTGGCCAGGGTCTGCTACGGCACGGCCCGGTCATGCCGTGCGCTGGCCGCGTGCTGTTCTTGACGTCTGGTGGCTCTGCTGGCGCTCAGCCTTCGGCGGGGTCGCTGATTGTGAAGGTGATGGGGGACCGGTTGTTTCTGCGGTTGGTGTCGTCGTCGCTGGCGACGGTGACGTGCCCCTCGCGTGTGGTTCCGGCGGGAACGGCGGCGTCGATGCGGACCGGGATGATGGCTGTGGCCGTCTCCAGAGAATTCAACCCGGCGGGGAACGTACAGGTGATGACGCGGTCTCCGCTCGGGGTGCAGTCGTCCGGGTAGCGCGGCCGGAGGAGCGTGAGTCCGTCAGGCACGCGCAAGGTGATCTGGAAGGGGGAGGCGGTGCGTTCCGGGCCGAGGTTGACGACGAAGGCGTGACTTTGAGCTGGGCTGTCCACTCGCGTTGGCGAGGCCGGCGCCTCTTCCGCTCCCTCGAACGAGGGGCCTGCGGCCGATCCGTCCCCGCTCGGCTCCTGTGGTTGCCTGCCCGTCATGGTGATGACACCCCGGCGCAGATCCCGGGCGGCGCGGTGAAACTCTCGGATTGTCGTACCCGACAGGTTCAATGGAACCGACGAGACGACCGACGGGAGCACCGCGCATGGAGCCAATCTTCTTCTCAAGTCCTGGGGAGTTCCGGGACTGGCTGGAGGAGCACCACGCGACTGCCTCCGAATGTCGGGTGGGCATGTGGAGGAAGGGAGCGGGTAAGCCCACGCTGAGCTGGTCGGAGGCGGTCGACCAGGCCCTGTGCTACGGCTGGATCGACGGCCGGCAGAGCCCGATTGACGACTTCTCCTGGACGATCCGGTTCACTCCGCGCAGGCCGCGCAGCAACTGGAGCCTGGTCAACCTCCGCAAGATCGAGGAGCTGACCGCGCAGGGGCTCATGCGGCCGGCCGGTACCGCGGTGTTCGAAGCCCGTGACCGGGATCGCGAGGAGAAGTCGGTCTTGGAGTTCGAGGCGGCGCAGCTGGCTCGCTTCCAAGCGGAACCGCGGGCGTGGGAGTGGTTCAGCGGGCAGGCGCCGTCCTACCGCAAGTCGGCCATCCACCATGTGATCAGTGCCAAGCTGGACGAGACTCGGGAGCGGCGGTTGGACCAGCTGATCGCCGACAGCCTGGAGGGGGTGCGGCTCAAGCCGTTCCGGCGACCTGGAACCTGAGGGCCCGCTGTAACAGGCCGAGCGCGATCGCGTAGCCCTCCAGCTCGGCCGTCCAGCGCGGGACCTGCCGCTCCGGGAACCCCTCGGGCTGGCCTTAGAGCCTGTCGGGTGGCCGGTTGATTACGCTGCGATGTAGTCCTCGACGGTGTTGGCTCGTGCGGTCTTGCGGTGGGATTCATGGCTCC
>NZ_JBHVSY010000029.1:0-109778 GCF_042884935.1 Streptomyces sp. NPDC058092 | reverse complement strand
CACCACCGCGCCGCCGCCCTCAACCTCCGCCGACTGATCACCCTCAAACTCACCCGCACCAACAACACCTGGCATCTCGCCCCGGCCACCGCATAACAAAAGGGGCCGTCCGGCCTACGGCCGGACAACCTCTCGACAAGATTTTCAGCGGTCTTCTAGGCGGATGCCTGGCTTTCGAGCCGGCAGTCCACGTTGACGACGCCTTCCACGGATTGAGCGAGGCGGGCGGCGACGGGAATGAGGGTGGCGTCGTGGATCCGACCGGTGAGTGTGGCCACACCGCGGGTGACGCTGACCTTCACGTTTTGGTGCGAGCCGGGGAACAGCCGGTCGACCACCTCGTGGCGTATTTCTGCGGCGAGGTCGTCGTCGGAACGCAGGAAGATCTTGAGGAGATCGGCGCGACTGACGATGCCCTTGAGGTTGCCGTCGGCATCGACGACCGGGAGGCGCTTGACGCGCTGGTCGGCCATCAGCCGGGCGGCCTGCGGGAGGGGCACGTCAGGGTTCACCGTGATGGCGGGACTCGTCATCAGTTCCTCGGCCCGGACCGCGCCGGCCTTGGCGGTGTCCCCCGGTCGGTACATCTGCTCGATCAAGCCAATCCTGTGGCCGTGGAATTCCTCCTTGGGGAGTAGATCGGCTTCGGAGACGACGCCGACGACGTGGCCCTCGCCTTCGATGACGGGCACGGCGGTGACCTTCCACTGTTTCATGCAGGCGGCGATCTCCTTGAATTCCATGTCACGGGTGATGGCGATGACGTTCTTCGTCATGACGTCGTTGACGGTGTACCGGGCGTAGGTCATGGCGGGTTCCTCGATGCGTGCGGGCGAGCGGCCGGCTGCTGCCGTGAGGGTGAGCAGGTCCGATGCGGCCGTGACGTCGAATCCGCGACGAGCGGAGACTCCATGGAGTTCATGGTGTGCCTCCCGTTCCTCACTCGCAGCCTCGCACCGGGGGGAACGAGCTGCGAGAGAGCCTCGTGGTCAGATCGCGCAAGCCGCCCGGCGCCGGTCAGCGGACCAGGACGGCCTCTCCGGGTCTGGGTACGACCGCTGTCCAGCCCAGCTCGTGGTCGATCCGGTCCCGCAGGGCATCGGACGACGATTCCTCGCCATGGACCACATAGGTCGTGCGCGGTGCGGGGGCGCCGCGCAGCCAGTCCATGATCTGGTCGGCGTCGGCGTGTGCCGAGAAGTGCGGGAGGTCGGCCACCTCCGCGCGTACGGGTACGTATTCGCCGAACATCTTGAGTGTGTGGGCACCGTCGACGAGGTCGCGGGCCCTGGTGCCGGTGACTGCGAAACCGACGATGACGACGGCATTGCGTGGATTGGGCAGGAGCCGGTGGAGGTGGTGCAGGACCCGGCCGCCGGTGGCCATGCCGGCCGAGGAAACGATGACGGCGGGACCGGGCGTGCTGTTGATGTCGATGGACTCCTGGACGGTCCGGGCGGCCAGGAACGGGGCAGGGCTGATCGCTTGTTCGCCTCGGGCGAGAATCTCGGGCCGGATCTCGGAGGAATGGGCACGCAGCGCGTCGCGATAGACGTCGAGCGCTGCCAGAGCCATGGGACTGTCCACATAGACGGGAACGGACTGCGGCAGGATCCCGTTGTGGCGCAGCCCGGCGAGTTCGTGGAGGACGACCTCGGTGCGGTCGATCGCGAAGGCGGGGATGACGGCGGTACCGCCGCGCGCAAGGGTACGTGTGAGTACGGCCGCGAATTCGGCCTGGGCTTTCTCGGGTTCGTGACGACGGTCGCCGTACGTCGACTCCGTCAGCAGCACGTCAGCGCCGGTGAACGGTTCCGCCGGCAACAGCAGTGGGTGGCCGGGGCGGCCGAGGTCGCCGCCGGCGGCGAGAGTGTGCTCGTCCTCAAGGGTCAGGTGGGCCCAGGCCGAGCCGAGGATGTGTCCACCGCGGTGCAGTGTGAGCCGGGTGCCGGCCATGATCTGGACTTCGCTGCCGACCGGGACGGGGTCGAAGAACCTGACGGTGGTGTCGACGTCGGTTTCGTCATAGAGCGGTCTGGCGGGCCGGTGTTTGGACCAGCCGTGTTCGTTGGCGTGCTGGGCCGCCTCCATCTGGAGGCGGGCGCTGTCACGGAGCACGATTTCGGCGAGCCGGACGGTGTGGGCGCTGGTCAGGATCGGTCCCCGGAAGCCCTGTCGAACCAGTCGGGGCAGATAGCCGCAGTGGTCCAGGTGGGCATGGGTGATGACCACGGCGTGAATGGACGAGGCGTCACACGGCAGCTTTGCCCAGTTGCGGCGGCGCAGGTCCGCGACGCCTTGGAAGAGGCCGCAGTCAAGGAGGACCCGGGCATGGTCGCTCTCGATGAGGAACTTGCTGCCGGTGACGGTCCGGACGCCGCCGAGGAAGCGCAGCAGCGCGGGTCTCGACGCGGGTGCGGCCGGGTGTGGTTCTGCCTCGGACATCGCCGCTCCCTTCTTCGGTGGGTAGCAGCCAGCCGTTTTCACCATCACATCCCCGGCCCCCGGGGCGGGATGGGCCCGACAGGCCCGGACGGGGACCGACCGGCCCATGCGGGGCGGGCCCGTGCCGGGGCAGCATGAGGGGAACCTCACCGGAGGAGACAGAGGAGAGGGGCGAGGTCGTGAAGGCACTCGTATTCCAGGGCCCGGGGCAGACCGCATGGCAGGACGTTCCGGACCCCTCGGTCAAGGACGCTGCCGACGCCGTCATCCGCGTCGACGCCGTCACCATCTGCGGTACCGACCTGCACATTCTTAAGGGCGACGTGCCCGAGGTGGCTCCCGGCCGGGTGCTGGGGCACGAAGCCGTCGGCACCGTGGTCGAGGCCGGGGCCGACGTCCGTACGGTCCGTCCCGGTGACCGTGTACTGATCTCGTGCATATCCGCGTGCGGCCGGTGCCGCTTCTGCCGTGAGGGCCGCTACGGGCAGTGCCGTGGCGGTGGCGGCTGGGTGCTCGGCCACACCATCGACGGCACCCAGGCCGAATACGTACGGGTGCCCTTCGCCGACTTGTCCGTATACCCTTTGCCGGCCTCTGTCGACAGCTATGACGGCGTGCTGCTCTGCGACATCTTCCCGACCGCCTACGAGGTCGGTGTGCTGAATGGCAAGGTACGGCCCGGCGACACCGTCGTTGTGGTCGGCGCCGGCCCCATCGGGCTCGCCGCCATCGTCGGCGCGGGCCTCTACAGCCCGGGACGTGTCATCGCCGTCGACCTCGCCGAATCCCGGCTGGCCGCGGCGCGCTCCCTGGGCGCGGACGCGACAGCGAGCGCGGCCGAGGAACCCGAACAACTGGTTGAGGACCTTACCGAGGGGCTCGGTGCCGACGTCGTCATCGAAGCCGTCGGCGTGCCCGAAGCCTTCGAGATGTGCACCCGCATGGTCCGGCCCGCAGGCCGCGTCGCGAACATCGGCGTCCACGGTAAGCCGGCCACGCTGCACCTCGAAGACCTGTGGGCCAAGAACGTCACCATCACCACAGGACTGGTCGACACGTACTCCACTCCCATGCTGCTGCGCATGATGGCCGCAGGGCGGCTGCCTTCGTCCCCGCTGATCACCCACCGTTTCGAGCTGGGACAGATAGAAGAGGCATACGACGTGTTCTCCCGCGCCGCGGACACCGGCGCGCTCAAGGTGGCACTGGGAGGAACGCCGCACAACGAGATCATCGCCCCGGCTCAGCCGTAAGCTCAACGGGGGCATGAAGATCATGAGCAGGACCAGTTCCGGACCCACCGTCATCGAGGTGTCCGCCGGGCCTGTCGATCCGGCGCCAATGCTTGTCATGCCGCCCGTGCCCGAAAAGCGCGCCGCGGGGTCCGTGATCGGCACACTCGTACGGAACACGGGCTCACTGCGGACGAAGGGCGATCGCCGCCGGGGAAAAGAGGAACGCGTGTTCATGAAAACGCTGGGCACCAACCCCTTCGACGCGGTGGTCGTCGACGGTGCTCATGCCGGTGCGGAAACACGGCTTCGCCGCCCTGCTGGCCTGCTCGTCGATGGCCGGTCCCCGGCCCCGGACGCTGAACCACCGGTGTGCCCATGGCCGGGACGCCAGGTGGCCGGACGGTGCCCTTGCGACCGAGGATTGCTGCGGAGAGTGGTCATGAGCACAGCACGGACCTGGGACTTCAGCGGCTACGACCCCAAGCAGGAGCGGACGGTCGAGGCCCTGTGTGCCTCTTCGACAGGGAGGACGAACGGGCAGCCTTGATGTCATTCTCGACCGATCCGCATCCGGGAACGGGCCTGGGCGTCGTCATGGGGCGGCCCCGCCAGGGCAAGACGCTCCTGCTGGAGTCGGTGGCACGAGCCACGGGAGGGTTCTATTTCTGCGGACAGAAGCCACCGAAGCCGAGTCCTTGCGCAGGGTGGGCGAGGAGTATGCGCGATACCGGCAGGTCGCACAGCCCAGCCACTGGCGTGATGGGAAGGAAGGAATCGATGCCTTGCTGGCGCTGGGCGACGCAAGGCCACTGCCCGTCATCATCGACTCGTTCCCCGACCTCGTCGTGGCGAGCCCAGCCTCGCCGTCCGTCACCACTGCGCCCTCCGGCACCTCGACCGACCGCCCCTGGAAAGCCGTGCGCGATTGCTGCTCGGTGGTGAGACCGCACCGGTCATGAGCCGGCTGTTCGCACAGTCTTCGCCGTTGCACGCCCTCGCCGCTCTGAAGCTCGACATCCAGCCCCTCAACTTCCGCAGGGCGGCGCAACTGTGGGGCATCGACGACCCGAGGCTCCTGTATCTCCGAGCCTCGGCAGCGTTGTCGGTCGACGGTAGGACCACCCGGGGTGCGCCGGGGACTGTTCGGCCCTGTTGGCCCGGTACGAACGGTGCTTTCGTGGAATTGGCGGAAGGAGCCATTGCGAGGGTGCGGAGAAGCGGCTGATGGCCGTGCATCGCACGATCAGGAACCGCGGCGAGAAGCGGTTGGCTCTTTCCGTCTCATGACGTGAGCGCTCAGGGGTTGCCGGCGTCACCCGCCGGATCGAGATCTGGCGGCAGATCGTCCACGGCGTATTCGAGAGACTGATCGACACTGACGACGCCGTCGACGGAGAGGCACAGGAGTTCGATGATCTGAAGGGTTGAACGCTCCTCCACCCTTCCGCTCAGGGTGACGACTCCTTCCTGAACGGTCGCTGTCACGCCCCCGGGTGTCATCCGGAGAGTCCGGCCCAGTACCTCGTCGACGATTTCTTCGTGTATGGCGTCGTCGCGGCGGAGCATGGGGCGCAGCAGATCCGAGCGGCTGACGATGCCCACGAGCGTGCCGGTGTCATCGATGACCGGAAGACGTTTGACGCCCCGCTCGTTCAGGAAGCGCGCTGTCTCGACGATGCTCCATGCGGGCCGGGCCGTCAGCACGGGAGTGGACATGAGATCACCGGCGGTGCGGGCGTCCATGGTGCGGTGGTTCACGGCCGCCGTCCGGCGCAGTTGGTCACGGCCCTCTGCTTCTGGCAGACCGGCCTGCCGGCGGAGCAGGTCGGCCTCGGAGACGATGCCGATGGGGTGGTGGTGGGTGTCCACGACGGGAAGGGCCGAGACGTCGTTGTAGGCGAGGCTCCAGGCGACCGTCTTGAGCGATGCTTCGGGGCTGGCCGTGGCCACGTCCCGGGTCATGACTTCGGCGACAGTGCGGTGCATCATGGTCCGATTTCCCTTTCGTGCAGGGGCGTCAGTCGTGGGCGACGACGGCGACCGGGGCGGGCGGCGGTGTGATGCAGGACGGCATGGGCCACCGGCCGGAAGCGGGCAGGCGGAGGAGAGCCGCGCAGGTGCCGACCGACGACGAGGTCCGCGCCGGCCGCGGCCTGGACCGGTTGATGACCAGCGGGTCCCATGAGCGCCATCCGGTCGACGCTCACCGACGGGAATCTGCGGCGCCAGGGCAGCAGCAGTTCGTCCAGCATCTGTGCGGAACTCCGGCCTGCTACCCGTTCGTCTTCGGAGTCGAGGAACGGGAAGAACCTGTGGGCGGGAGTGGGGTTCCAGCCGTGGACCGCCCGCAAGGCGCAAACGCGACGGGCGGTCTCTTCGAAGACAAGGGCGAGAACCTCGTCCGGTGCTCCGTGGATATCGGTGTCTACGACCATTTCGTCGTACCTGCCAGGCCCGGTGTTCTCCGGTTCATCCGTCGCCCATAGGAGGGCTACCGGGGTTTCGGTGGCTACGAGGGGCGCCGTGCCCACCGCGCCGGCGAGGAAACCCACCGAGCCGCCCAGGCCGCAGGAACCGAGGACGAGCAGGTCGGCGTCGTTCGCTTCGGCGGCCGGGGCGGCGACCGGCTTGCCGGAGAGCCGCCGGATGACGACCTCCAGTTGCTGGTGCCGGCGGTGTACATCCTTCAGTGCCTCGCAGAGCGCCTCACCGGCCCGTTGGTTGGCCGTCTCTCGGCCCAGTCGCTGAATGGCAGGGCCGATGGGCCGGTCGGTGACGTGGACGAGCCTCAGCGACACCTTCCGCAAGGACGCCTCCTGGACGCCCCGGTCCGCGGCCGCCCGGCTCTCGGGGGAGCCGTCGAGGCCGACGGTCACGAGGTGCTTCATGGCGGAACCTCCCGCGCGTCGCAGGTCTGCGATCTGTTTCTCAGCCTGGCCTGCGAGGCGGGAGCGGAGCAGGGGCCATGTGGCTCCTTGCGGGGCCGACCAGCCCTGTCTATGCGGTGGGATTGCGCGAGGCGACATAGTCCGCGCACGCGTTCCACTGCGAGGAGGTGGGTACGGGGCCATCCATGGGTGCGGACACATGGCTCACGACCGCGACCACCCCGTCGACCTGTTCGGCCAGGCAGGTCAGTATCGCGATCTGGTTCTGGCTCTCCAGCTGGCCTTCCACGGTGACAACGCCGTCCACTGCATGGACGGTGACCACGTCGGCGCTGAGCCCCATGGTGTCCACGAGCACGTCCTCGACGAGGCGTCGTCGTATCTCCGCGTCGGGGCGCAGAAAGAGGCGCAGCAGGTCCCGGCGCGTGACGATGCCGACGAGTCTGTCCTCGTCGTCCACGACCGGGAGCCGCTCCACGCCACTGCGCATCATCAGCCGGGCGGCGTCCGGTGCGGTCTCGTGCGCGTGGACGGTCACCGCCGGTGTCGACATGACCTCGGCAGCGGTGAATTCCGCTCCGGACGAGAATGCGGTCCCGGTGGCGGCGTCAGGGACGTCGCCCTTCACGAGGTGCCTCGCCGCCTGGCGGTTCAGCAGGTCGCTCTCGGAGACGATGCCGACGACCCGGTCCTCGTCGTCGAGCACGGGCAGTCCGCTGATGTTGTGCTGGGCGAGCAGCTTCGCGACCTCCTTGAAGGAGGTGACCGGGACGACCGAGACGACCTCGTCGGTCATCAGGTCTCCCACTTTGATGCGCTTCATGGAGGCGCCTCCTGCCCTCTCGCAGGGACCCGCACGGACGCAGCGCCCGCAGGTTGTTCAGGGACCACGATCCGCCGGGCCGTACGGAGAGGAGGAGGGCCGAATGGGTCGTGGCCGGGACCGGTCGGACCCGGATCGGGCGTCCGGGCACCCGTGCACGGCAGGATTCTCTCGACAGGGTCCATTGGGCCCCCGGGCGGTCCTGAGCGGCCCTCTCCCCGCAGGGGCCCGTGGTGCCAGCCTGAGAGTTGACCCTTCGGTGGCCCTCGGTGAGGAGGAACCATGAAAGGCACCACCGGCAGCCCGGAACTGGGCTCCGTCATCGTCGGTGTCGACGGCTCCGAGCCGGCCCGCCGGGCGGCGTTGTGGGCAGCGGCCGAGGCCACTCGCCGTGACAGATCGCTGCGCATCGTCTACGCGGCAGACACGGACGGCCGGGTTCTCCACCTCTCGGCGGAGAGCATCGAACGCGTTCGCAGCGCGGGCCACGAACTGCTGCGGGAAACCGCCGCTGCCGTCGAAGAACAGTACTCCGGTCTGCACGTCAGCACGGAGTTCAGCCGCAGTGCACCCGTCCCCAGCCTGCACCGGACCGCCGGCCTGCGCGGCACTGTCGTGGTGGGCCACCGCGGTCTCGGCGGGTTCAAGAACCTCATGCTCGGATCCGTCGGCCTGAAGCTCGCCGCAGGCGCCACGACACCCGTCATCGTGGTCAGGGGCACTGACAACGGGACCGAGACCGGAGTGGTGCTCGCCGCGGTCCGTGACGAGCACGACGCCGAATGCGCCCGGTACGCGGCGCGCGAAGCCGAGATCCGTAAGGCATCGCTGCGGCTGCTGCACGTGTGGAACATTCTCGAATCCGCCGGACTCGCCGTGACCATGCTCGACGATGTCGAGGCGATCGCCGGAGAACACGTCCATCACCTGATGACTGTGAAGGATCGGATCCGCGGCGAATTCCCGGACCTGAACGTGCAGGCGGATGCCGAGAAGAGCCTGACCGTCGCCGGGGTCCTGGTGGAGGCATCGCGCCACGCGGATCTGCTGGTGATGGGCGGACGGCGGTCGCCCGGTTACATCGGCCCCACCCTCGGGCGGGCGACGCACAGCCTTCTGCACCACGCGCACTGCCCCGTGCAGCTCATTCCGCGGCACGGTTCCGGGCATGGGAGTGAGTCGTGATGGGCACCGACGAACGCCGTGAACTCGTCACCGGTATCGATCCGGCCAGGAACTGGCACCTGTCATTGGCCTGGGCGGCCGACGAGGCGCACCGACGCGGGCTGGAACTCCGGCTCGTCGTGGCCGTACCCCCATCGCACGACCGGCATCACGGCGATGACAGCCCACGCAGAAAGGCCATGCTCCAAGCCGGGGCGGACGCTCTTCAGGAGGGAGGCGACTGGGTACGGGCGCGCCACCCGCAACTGCAGCCGAACACCGATCTGCTCGACGGTTTCCCGGCTACCGTGATCGGCGGGCTGTCTGCGCAGGCCCGCATGGTCGTTCTCGGATCCCGGCATCTGAGCCGCACGGCGGAGTATTTCAGCGCCGGCTCCCTCGTCGTCCCCGTCACGGCCCAGGCGCGCTGTCCCGTGGTGGTCGTGGGCGATGCGGAGCACATCACTCAGGAACCTACTTATCTCGTCGTGGGAATCGACGGCAGCGAGTCCTCGAAGGCGGCGCTGGGGTTGTCGTTCGAGGAGGCCGACCTCCGAGGAGCCGCGCTCCGCGCCGTCTCGGTCTGGCAGCCACCCGTAGTCCCCGTAGTCATGTTCCAGGACGAGGAGGTTGCCGTGCAGGCTCAGCGGCGCATGCTGTGCGAGACCACGGCAGGCTGGTCGTCGAAGTACCCGGACGTGCACCTGACGCACGAGGTGCCGACCGGACAGCCGGTGGAGGAGCTGGCCGGGGCGTCCGAACACGCTCTGGCCGTCGTCGTGGGCCGCCGTGGCCGGGGCGGCTACACGGGCATGCGGCTCGGCTCCGTCGTCCACGGACTGCTGCACCGGGCACACTGCCCGGTGATCACAGTTCCCCTTGTGTGAACTCCGCGGTGACGACCACCCCGGCCGGGGAGAGGGAGCCCGGACAGGAGCTCTGCGGGCTGGCTGGGCCGGAGGCCGAGCGGCGTCTGGCCGAGCACGGCCGCAGCGAGGCGGCGGAGGTGCGCAGCGCGCCTTTGCACAGTCGCGTACTTGCGCAGCTTCGCGATCCTCTGATCATGGTGCTGCTGGGTGCGGCACTGCTGACGATCGTGATCGGTGACCACCCGGATGCGGTGGTCACCGGTCTGGTGATTGTCTTCAACACAACGGTGGGAGTCGCGCAGGAGATCCGTCCGACCACGCCGTGGCGGCCCTGTCGGCGCTGTCGGCACCAAGCGCCCGCGTCCTGCGTGACGGCACCGCACGGGAGGTTGCCGCAGCTGTTGTGGTGCCCGGCGACGTAATGCTGCTCGGCGAGGGCGACATTGTTACTGCCGACGCCGAGCTCATCGAAGCATCCGCCCTTCTCATCGACGAATCCATGCTCACCGGGGAATCGGTTCCCGTGCACAAGGACGCCGGTTCGCTGCTGGGCGCAGGGACTGTCGTGATGCGCGGACGGGGCGTCGCGACGGTCGCGGCCACCGGCGCCGCCGGCGCGCTCGGCCGTATCGCCGCACTGCTCGACGACACGCGCGAGCCGACACCACTGCAGCACCGTCTGGCCTCCCTGGGCCGTATCCTGGCCGCCGCCACCCTGGGACTGTGCCTGGTGGTCTTCGCCCTCGGACTCGTACGCGGCTTGCCGGCCGGAACCATGGCCGTGACGGCGATCAGCCTGGCCGTCGCGGCGGTTCCCGAGTCCTCGCCGGCCGTCGTGACCCTCGCGCTGGCACTGGGCGCCCGCCGCATGGCGGCCCGGCACGCACTCGTGCGCAGGCTCCCCGCCGTGGAGACGCTCGGCTCCGTGACCGTTCTGGCCACAGACAAGACGGGCACCCTCACCGAAGGCCGCATGGTCGTCCAGCACGTATGGACACCGTCGGTCGCAGCGGACATCTTCGGAGTCGGATACGAACCCCAGGGGGATGTCCAGGTGGATGGCAAGCAGCCGACACCCGCCGAGCTCGGCCCTGTCGCCACCGTGGTCTGTCTCGCCGCAGGTGTTGTCGCACGAGCCTGGGACCTTCCGTGGCAGAGCGTCTTGTTCCTGTCGCTGCTCGGCGCGCAGCTCGGCGTCGTCATGGGCCTGCGGACGCGTCTGTTGACCCGGCAGAACCTCTTCTTTCCCCTGGCTGTGCTCGCGTCCGCCCTGCTGGCGGTGGCGGCGCTGTACGTTCCGCCGCTGCGGTCGGTCCTGGAGACCGATCCGCTCGGTTGGTCCGGGGCCGCTCTCGCGACGGCCGCCCTCATGAGCGGCTACCTGGCCGCTCGGCTCACACGAAACGCATTCCCGGAAATGAAGGCCGCGAAGGCGAAGCCATGAGACTGGTGCGAGTCCGCCAGGAAGCCGACTGACGAGGCACCCGCGCACTCAGTTGCCGCCGGCCCAGCCTCCGCCGCAGTCAGCAGCGCGGGCCGGGCAAGAGCGAACACCGACACCCGGCCACCGGGCGCGAGCCAGCCAGCCCGCACTCGCACAGACAGGCCAGGTGCTCGAACCTCCACCATCCTCGCTTCGCCCACCGCGAGCGCCGCACGATCGTCAACCGGGCCGGACCACCAGCGACCGAACAAGGTGACGGTCGGCGCGGGCTCACCGGGTGACTGAAACGGTCACCGTCACATGGCGATGGCAGCGCAGCGAGGTGCTTTGGCGTTCAGTGAGGGCCGACACGGTATGGCCGCATCATCTCGTTGTCCTCGTGTTCGAGCATGTGGCAGTGCCACACATACTGTCCCGCCCGGTCGAAGGTGGCCTTGACCCGGGTGATGGCGTGCGGATAGGCGATCACCGTGTCCTTGAAACCGTTCTCCCAGGGCTCTGGAGGTCTTGCGCTGTGCCCGGTGCTCTGCCGGTCGACGACCTGGAACTGAACCTCGTGGATGTGGATCGGGTGGGCATCCCTGGTTGAGTTGTGTATTTCCCAGATCTCGGTCGCCCCGAGTGCCGGGTTCTCCGTGATGGGATCGGCCCATCCCATGGGGGTCCGGTTTCCGTGCCGGTCCACGGTGCCGAGCATCACCACGCGGGGGCCCACGCCCCGCAGGACCGCGGAGTTCTGCTCCTGCAAGGAGACCTGCCGCGTGTGGCTCGCTGGACCCAGCGGTTCGAACGGCGGAAGGGTGAGGTGGGCGGGGGGCACGGTCCTGTCCGGTGTAGTGAGCGGTCGTGCCACCGTGAATTTCATGACCTGTCCGGTGGTCCCGGGGGCCGCCGACCGGAAGTCTGTGCCAGCTCTCCCACCCCTGAACGGCTCGTCGGGTCCCTCGTTGATGAGGTACAGATCAGTGCCGACCGGAATCGAGGTGAAGTCGACGACGACGTCGGCGCGTTCGGCGGGAGCGGTGAGCAGCCGGTCGCGCTGCACGGGTGCGGGCAAGAAGCCTCCCTCCGAACCGATCTGCCAGAAGGGGAGCACCGGGTCCGCGGGACGAGGGGCCATCGGGTCGGTGACGATCTTCAGGATCAGGAAGCGTGCGTTGCAGCCGTTCAGAAACCGCAGGCGGTAGCGGCGCGGCTCGACGGAGAGAGCAGGCCAGGTACGGCCGTTGGTCACCATCGTGTTGCCGAAGAACTCCGGGTTCCAGATCGGGGAGATGTCACTGCCGGGGATGTAGGGCCCGGTGAAGTGGTCGAAGGACGCGCGGCTCGCCGGGTAGAACAGGCTGCCGTCGGTGGAGAACGACCGGTCCTGGATGACGACCGGTATTTCGCAGTAGTGCGTTCCCGGGGGGTCACCGAGTTTCGGCCCCGGCCCCGGCAGCACACCGTCCGGGAGGTCGGCCGGCCCGCCACGCAGGAGGTAGAAACCCGCCAACCCTGCGTAGACGTTCAGCCGAGTGACCCCCAGGGCGTGGTCATGGAACCAGGAGGTGGCGGCACGCTCCTGGTTGGCGTACTGGAATACCGCGGCTCCAGGCTCCCACATTGCGTCGAACTGGTCCTCGAACAGTGTCCTGAACCGTTCGTAGAAGGTGCCCACCCGTGCGTATCCGTCGGGGATGTCGGAAGCGCGGGGCAGATACCACGCCTCGGGGTAGCCGTCGCTCTCCTGCGTGTTGTGCCCCCCGTGCAGGTGGGTCACGATCGGCACGGGTCCGGTATAGGGGCCGGGTGTCGAGGTGAAGGTCGGCCGTGCATCACGCCGTGAGATGCCGCCTTGGGGGTTGGCCCAGTGCAGTGTGGGGTCTACCGGCAGTAGGTGCGGCAGATGGTTGCCGTGGCGGTCGAGCAGCTGGTTCACCCACGTGACCCGTATGGCCCGGCCGAAGGTCGCCTCGACGGTGTGTGACGGGTAGGAGAAGCTTCCCGGATGCCGGGTCGACCCGTATCCCCACACCGTTGTGGCCGGCATACCGGCTGGCAGGATCTGCTGCCGCAACTGCCGAACACCGATCGTGTAGTGGTCGACGCGTCCTGCCTCGTCTCTCTCGGTCCAGGGCATGACCGGCGGGACGGCGAGCTCGGTGACGTACTTGTCGATGCGCTTCGGGTCCAGGACGCGACCGGGGATCCCCGGCCAGGCCCGTGCGGAGGCAGACCCGGCCGGGATGAAGAGGCACGTTCCGCCGACGAGGCCCGCCTTGATGAATTGTCGCCTTGTGGCCATCTGAGTCCTCCTGGACACGGCCCCCCGTCGGCTTCAGTCCCAGAAACCGTTCCAGTGTTTCCGACACGACGAAGAAGAGCCACTCGGAACGTCGAGGGCCGAGGTCCTCATGCCAGGCGCAGCGTTTCAGCTCGCCCTGCGCTCCACGCCGTGGCGTTCACGGCGCATGGCTTTCGACTGTGGCGACAGTCGGCTTGATCAAGGAGACTGGTACGGCCCGGCCGGGGTTCAGTAGCAGCGCAGTCACGACACTGCCCCCGCAGCGTAGAGGTCGAGTGTCCACTCCGCCGGAGGGAACTGCACCCAGTCGATACCCCTGCTGGTCGCGACCGCCCGCACGGCGGAGCCGGACCGGCTGTTGTGGGACGCAGTGCCTGGAGGGAACTTCAGCCAAGCTCCATGCGCACGTCCACGACGCCTTCCACCGCGCGAATGGCCCGAGCCAGAAGTGGCACCAGGGAACGGTTCCGGAGAGCTCCCCGCAGCGTGACGACACCATCCAGCACAGAGAATTCCACCCGGTCCGAAGGAGAGAGTTCGGCGACAACAGCGGATCGGATCTCCTCGTCGATCTCCTCGTCCGAGCGCAGGAACACCTTCAACAGGTCGCTGCGGCTCACGACGCCCTCCAGCATGCCGAGATTGTTCACGACGGGCAGTCGTTTCACTCGCTTGCGCGCCATGATGCGGGCGGCCTCGGCGAGCGTGGCGTCGGGGTGGACGGTGACGGCCGGACTCGACATCAGCTCTTCGGCCAGCACCGCGTCGGCCTTTGACGCCTCCTCCAGTTGGTCGGGCAGCTTCGGGTCGTCCTGCCGGAATTCCTCCTTCGGCAGCAGGTCCGCCTCGGAGACGACCCCGACGACGCGGCCCTCGCCTTCGAGGACCGGCACGGCGCTGACCTTCCACTGGTGCATCAGCTCGACGATCTCCTTGTACGAGGCCTCGCGGCCGATGGCCACGGCCGTGTGGGTCATGACGTCGCTGACGGTATACGGGAATGCAGCCATGGGGTGCTCCTCGGACGTGACTCTTGGGTGGTGGCAGGGCGGCGTGCTCACACAAACCCGCCGCTGCCGTGAGGGGCGTAGAGATCGAGCAGACGGATCCGAGTGGCCTGCAATCGGTGGGCGAGTACCTGCCCGACCCAGTGGCCGATGGCCGAGCCGAAGGCGGGATCCGCGTCCATCATCATGCGTACGGTCGTCGCGTCGAACTCATGGGTACGGACAGGTGTCATCGCCTCTGCTCCGAGGTGCCAGATGTAGGGTTCGAACAGCCAGGCCCAGCCGACCAGTTCGCCGGAGCCGAGGCTTTCGATCGCTGCCGGGGGGCTGCCGGGTACGCGGATGTCCAGCGTGACGGTGCCCGAGCGCAGGATCCAGAAGCGGTCTGCGTGGTCTCCCTCGTGGAAGAGACGGACTCCCTGGGCGAAATTGACCTCCTGCCCGATCTGCATCAGGCGGGCACGGTACCGGGCGGGCAGGGCTGCGGTGATGCGAGTCGGAGAAGCGCTCATCGGTGGCCTCCTCTGTAGCCTCCGGCTTCAGCATCGCCGGACAGCCGGTTCACGGACATGGGTCCACCGGGCCCTCCCGAGGTCCCGTCCGGCCCTGGGCCGGAGAGCTCATCTGACGGATCTGCTGGCCGAGGTCACTCCTTGCACCCGATTGCGAGATCTCGCGACGACGCGGCCGAGACCGTGCGTTGGGTGGCCGGCTTCGAGTTCCCCGATGCCGGCTGCGACAACGACCTGTTCGCCCTGTCCGAGCCCGGCACCTACGCCATCGAGTCCGGCACCCCGACCGTCATGGCCGCGCCGCACACCGCCGACCTTCCCATCGAGTCCGACCGCGCGCTGCCCACCCGTACCTTCGGGGTCCACGATTTCGGCGCCCACGTCACCGAGAGCCAGGTACCCCACTCCACCGCCCTCCACTCCCTCGTTGCGCCCGTACTGCAACGGCCGCCCCTGCACCTCGGTGGAGGGGCGGCCGCGCCCGCGAACTGCGCAGACCGCAGGGGAGTGCGGCACGGCACGCATCGGGGCCGCGTACACGTGCATCCTGAGCGCGTCGGACATCGGGCGGAAGTGCCACGGCCGACTGTTGTGCAGTGGCGGCGCTACAACTCCGGCTGAGCCCTGCAGAAGCGGCTCTTCCAGGGGCAGGGACCGCTCGGCCATGGCGGATCCCTTCCTACCCACCAGCAGGGGCGGCTGCTCTCGATGCCCGTTCAACCGGGCACGGCAAGGTCACCCGACGCGGAGTCGGTGCTTCCGGCACGGAGCAGCTGGTTACCGAGGTCGATCAATGCCCGGCCGGCGGCGTACTCGTCACCGATCTCGGGAACGGGTGTGTCGTGAGGGTTGCGCTGGGCGGAGGCGCGACTCCGAAGGGTGGTGTCACCGGTGTCGAGGACGGCGTGAACCTTGGTGAGGTCATCTTCCTCGAAGAGGTCCAGACGCACGCTCCACTGCTTGCTGTGTGGCTTCTCGGTGCTCGTGTGCTGGGTCATGGCCAAGACTTCCTTCCGTTGAACGGTCCAGGCTGCCGGGGACGCGGCCGCCGTCGGTACGCTGGGTATCCACGCTGACAGAAGCGCACGACCGACTGCTGGATTCGGCGCGACAACGGTCCTTCTCGACTTGCTCCGGCCTCCATACTGCGCCGTGTGAGCCGTCCCGGACTTGGGCCTACCGGCCCACAGGGCGTGCCGGACGGGGGACCATGGCCGCCGCCCGACGCGCACGCCGCCAGCCAGCACGAGCGCCGCTTCGTCCGCCACCCCAGCCGACGGGGCGCGCGCATCATCGCCAGCCTCCTCCCACCGCCTGTCCCCGGAACGACGGCCCGACCTGCAAGGCGGCTGCCGACCGGTCGCGGTCTGCCAGTGCTCGCCGTCCTGGTCCGCCGCGCGGTGGCTGAGTCCGCATACGGTGAGCGTCACCGTGCACGGCGGTGTGGTGAGGCTGTGCGGCGACGTGGAGAACGGCATCCACGAGGCCGTTGCCGTACGGATGACCCGGCAGGTCCACGGCATGGTCGCGGTGGTGCACCGCCTCACGCACCGACATGGTGCCGCATACCGCCCAGGTCAGGAGACCACCGCATCTGCCACACGCGGCCCTGACCGCCGGTGCTCACCTCACGACGGACTCACCGCGGACGGGAGCACGGTGCGGGGAGCGCCGTGGGACGGGGACTTGGTGGTCTGGCCGAAGGGGTCCCCGCGGCCGTTCATGTCCGCTTATGCCCCCGTTGCGGGTCCGCCTCCGCCCACTCCCGGTCCCACTGTGCATAGCGTCGGTGGTTCAGGAGCGCAACGCCGGCCCGCTCGGCGCCGAGCGCGATCAAGCAGGTGCCGCTCGCGACCGCGGTGCCGACCCCGATGCCCTCGACGCTGGCCTCCCCCGGAGTGACGGGGTGGCGCAGCAAAGTGCCGTGCCCGTCGAGCCATGCGGTGGTCCGGTCGCCGGCTTTAAGGCCCGCCGGCACCGCTGTCTCTCCTGTCCGGACAGTGCCATCGGGCGTCGTCCACCGCACCGTTGCCTGGATCTTGCCGCCGCCCACACCCGGGGAATCGATACCGATCACGGCCGGCGGATTCTCGGTCAGAACCACCGACACGCTGTGCCATCCCTGACTTTGTTCGTGAGCTCCGGCGTCTCCCGCTTGCGCGGCGGCCAGTCCAGCACTCGGAGCCGCCACGGCGATCAGCACCGCTGTGGCCAGTACGAGCCAGGATTCCGCGACGTCCGAACCACGCCTGAGCGGGTTGCGCCGCCAACGCCAGAAAACCGTGCTGAAAGGCATCGCGTGCCCCCCTTTCGGTTGTCTCTCAACCGTCCCACGTTTCTGCTACCGCAAAGAGGGGCCGAGCGGCCGGCTTGTGCCGTACACGCTGGAAGCGCGGGCGCGGGCCCGTTCCCCCTGGCGCGCCCGCGGGCTGCGCGTCACGATGGGTGGGTCGGACGCCACGCCGGCCCACAGCGTGGAGGGCACCATGAGCGACACAGGTGGATTCTCACCGCAGAGGCCGGTCCGCGTGTTCCTGCTCGACGACGCCGGCACCGCCGACCACGCCCTGGCACAGGTACCGGCACTGCGTCCGGACCTGCCGCCGGGACGGTCATGCGACCGGACCGCGGTCCTCACGGGGCATCGCGAAGAGCGACGCAGTGTGCACGCGGAATGGTGGGGCGAGCAGTGTGTCCCGATCACGCCGCTCGGCGCGCATCCGGCATGGTCAAGGAGTCGCGCAGATGGACGCTACGAAGTGCCCCAACTGCTTTTCCGGGAGATTCCGGGCGAGGTCGGCTTCGGCGATCATGCCGGCCAGCCGGTGCTCGTCGATGACCGGCAGCCGCTGGGTCCGGTGCTCCTCCACGGCGTGCAATACCTGCTCCGTGCCCGAACGGAGTGACCGAGGCCGTGTGATCAGCACTGCTTCGCCGGTGGCTCACCGGGTCCGTGCCCCGGTGAGCCACCGGCGCCAGGCGACGGGAGGGCCGTTCGGGTGCCTGGGTATCCAGTGCGGACGAGGTTCTCGTGGCGCCCCATGGAGACGATTCGGCGGTGCTCTCATCCGGTGTGCCGGTCAGGTCCGGCGCGGTGGTCCGCGCGTCGCGAGCTGAAGGTCAGACCGAGCCAGCACCCCCAGCCGATGGGTTGCAGCGCCCAGTAGCTCGCCATCCGGTAGAGCAGCGTGAGCGCGATTGCCTGGTCGGTGCGCAGCCCGTACAGCGCGAGCAGCGCTGTCAGGCCGGCCTCCACCACACCGAGACCGCCCGGCGTCAGCCGCAGGCTGCCCGTCATCTGGGTGAGCGGGTATGCCACGAGGATCCCGCGCCAGGGAACGCCGATGCCCAGCGCCCACGCGCAGGTGAGGAGGCAGGCCGCGTCGCACGCCCAGTTGAGCAGCGCGAACGTGAAGGGCCGCCACCATGGGCGCAGCCCCGGTCGTACGGCATGGACGTGCCGGACGAGGGCAAGCAGGCCGTCCTCGATGTCCCGCAGCTGTTGGGAATGTACCCCGAGTCGCCGCCAGAGCCGCCAGAACCGGCGGCGTACCGGCCGGAAACGGGAGAGCCCAGCCACAGCGCCCACCATCACGCTGAGGACCGCCACGAGCCCGAGCACCAGGGGCCGTAGCGCGCCGAGCCCCGCGGAGCCGCTCGCCAGCGCACCGGCTATCAGCAGCGCAAAGAGCGCGGCCACCGACAGTACTCCCGAGACGGCAAGCACCGCTCCCGCGAGTACCTGTCCGACACCCCTGCGCCGCAACTGCGTGAACATCCATGCGGCCGCGAACGCCGCTCCGCCCGGCAGTGCACCGGCGACGGCGTTGGCCGCCAGCACGATGGTCCCGACGACCTTGAGGCGCAAGCGCGCCCCGCCCATACGCAGCAGCCAGTGCTGCAGTGCGATCAGAGCACCGAGAGACGCTGCCTCGAACCCGGCGACCAGGACCAGCCGGGGCAGCCGGACTGCGGCGATCAGGTGCGAGGCCGCAGCCAGGTCGTGCCGCCTGTACACCGCGACGACCGCCGCGATCATCAACAGGGCGACGGAGCCGACCCACCACAGCCGACGTGGCGCCCTGAAAGGTGCGGCAACCAAGCCCTCGCCATGCTCGACGTTCTCGTCCGCGCCGTCCATGTCGGACACCGTACGGCGCCACACCGCCCGACGAGATGAGCCGTAAGGCGAACCGTCCTGTACAGGGGCCGCTGGCTGTCCCGTCGTGCGCGCAGCTGTCCGCAGGAGGCGCCGGGACGGACCACTCATCTGACGAACGTGCACGGAGCGCGCAGCGGCCTGCCTGCCCGCCCCGGGGCGGGCAGGCAGGCACGGACCCCAGCCGAGGTGTCGTCCGCCGGCGGGCTCCGAACCGGACAGAGGCGGCAACAGAACCGGTTCCCGCGTCTGGCCGAGGACTGCCTGTACCTTGTCCCGCGCGTACCCGGCCGCGTTCGGTGGCAGCTCCCCGAGGGCCTCCATCTGGACCTCGGGGGCTGCTGGGGTACGGATCGTTTCATCGCAACCTGCCAAAAATGGCACTTTCTAGACTTGTCACAGACGGTCTGTGTGGTGGAGGGCCGAGGACTCCTGGTCCTGGTCGGCCGGCTTCTCCGGTCGGGACCGCGCGTGACCAGGCCCCGACTCGGTGCGTTCGCTCCTGCCGATGGCGGAGAGAGCGTTGATCCTGGAAGTGGGACGCCCGCCTGCGATCCATGCCTCTTCGAATTGCGGGAACGGTCTCGCCCGAGGTTCGTCCTTCCGCCAAGGGAGCCGTCCGGTGATCACATCAGTTCGTCTGTCAGGCCGGCATCTGTCACGCTCGGCCAAACCGGGGCCCCCGCGCGAGGCGCCCAAGCCGCCGGCGCCTTCGCCGGGGCCTTCCTGGTCTCGCTGGCTGCTGCCCTTCGCCGCGTTGGTCTTGCTGCTCGTGGTGCTGATGCGAACTCCCTCCCCCCAGGGGGGCGCGTCGCTGTCGTACAGCGAGTTCGTCGGCAAGGTGAGCGTCGGTCAGGTCAAGACGGTCGACATCGACGACAAGGGCGCCATCAAGGGAACCCTCAAGGACGGTAAGAAATTCACCACGCGGATACCCACCGCTCTGGACAACAGCCGCCTGGAGCAGCAATTGCAGTCCAAGAACGTGGAGATCACCGCGTCCCGGAGCAGCAGCGGCAGCCCCATCGGGACACTGCTGGTGCTGTTCCTGCCGCTGCTGTTCATCGTCGCTCTGTTCGTGTGGACCGGCCGCCAGGCAGCAAGGACACTGGGCGGGGGGCTCAGTGCCATCGGGCGGGCCCGCGCCAAGATCATCGAGACCGAGCGGCCGACCACCCGCTTCGAGGACGTCGCGGGCTACGGGGGCGTCAAGCAGGAGATCAGCGAGATCGTCGACTTCCTGCGCAGCCCCGAGCGCTACGCGGTCGCGGGAGCCAAGGGACCACGTGGTGTGATCATGGTGGGCCCGCCGGGCACCGGTAAGACCCTCATCGCCCGCGCGGTGGCCGGTGAGGCGGAGGTCCCGTTCCTGTCGGTGACCGGCTCGGCGTTCGTGGAGATGTTCGTCGGTGTCGGGGCCTCCCGGGTGCGCGACCTGTTCGCCCAGGCGCGCAAACGGGCCCCCTCGATCATCTTCATCGACGAGATCGACGCCGTCGGCAGCCGTCGCGGCGGGGCTGCCCGGCTGGGCGGCAACGACGAACGCGAGCAGACCCTCAACCAACTCCTCGCCGAGATGGACGGCTTCGACCAGGCCAGCGGCATCGTCGTCCTGGCCGCGACCAACCGGCCCGAGGCCCTCGACCCGGCGCTGCTGCGCCCCGGCCGCTTCGACCGGCACGTGACCGTGCCACTGCCCAACCAGGCCGAACGGGCGGCCATCCTGGCCGTCCACGCCCGCGGCAAGACCCTGGCACCGGACGTCGACTGGGACACCGTCGCCCGGGCCACGCCCGGCTTCTCCGGCGCTGACCTCGCCAATCTGGTCAACGAGGCCGCCATCAATGCCGTCCGGGCAGGGGGCGTCGTCATCGACGCCCAGGGTCTCGGCGACGCCCGCGACCGGCTGCTGCTGGGGCGGCGGGAGTCCACCAACGCCCTGCTGCCCGAGGAACGGCACTCCGTGGCCGTCCACGAATCCGGACACGCGCTCATGGCGGCCCTGTGCGAGCACGCCGACCCGGTCGCCAAGGTCACCATCCTGCCCTCCGGGCCTTCGCTGGGTGCCACTGAGCAGCTCCCGGAGGCCGAACGGCACCTGTACAGCGAGGGCTATCTGACCGACCTGCTGACCGTCCGGCTCGGCGGCCGCGCGGCCGAACTGGTCGTCTTCGGCGAGGGCTCGACCGGCGCCGCCGACGACCTGGCCGGCGCCACCCAGCTCGCCGCCCGCATGGTCCGCGAGTTCGGCCTGTCCCCGGCCCTCGGCCCCGTCGGATACGGCTCCGGAGCCCCCCGCTACCTCGGCGGCGAGAGCACTGAAGAGACACTGCACCGGCCTTACTCCGAGCAGACCCAACGCATCGTCGACGAGGAGACCGCCCGCCTGCTGCGGCAAGCCGAGGAACGCGCGGTGGCTCTGCTGCGCGACCACCGGGAGGCGCTGGACACCCTTGCCGGACTGCTCACCACCCGCGAGACCGTCGACGGATCCGTGGTCCTCGACGTACTCCGACAGCAACAGCCGCCGGACGGTCCCCACCCCACGGCGGAAGGGAAGCCGACGCCCTCCCCGTGACGCCGCGGCGACGCTCGCAAACAAGAAGGAGGCGACCATGAAGGAGCAGCAGCCGGGGGCGGTCCACGGTGAGCAGGAGGTCTTGGCGCGGACGGTCGCCATCGTGATGCGCACCGCTGTGGTCACGATCGATGTCGACGAAACCGTGCTCGTGGCCTGGGAGTTGCTGGAGCGATCCGGCTCCCGGCACCTTCCGGTCGTGCATCCGGACGGCCGCTGTGCCGGCCTGCTGGACAGGGCCGACGTGGCGGTCGTCTGTGCGGCACCGGCCGCCTCGCTGTCCGGCCTGCGCGTGGGCGACCTCCTGCCCGCCCACAGGTCGGCACTCGTACATGTCGAGCAGACCGTACGCCACGCAGCCGACCTCATGAGCTATACCGAAGCCGACGCCCTGCCGGTGCTGGAGGAAGACGGGCGTCTCGCCGGGGTGCTGACCGCAGCCGACATCGTCGCGGCCCTCGCCGGTCGTCCGGTGCAGAAGGAACCCGCCGACACGCGTCCGCGGGCCCCGTCCACGGTGTTGCCTGGGCTCTCGCCTCGGCGGGGCTACCGCGGAACGGCGGTGCCCTGAGCGCCCACCGCTGAGCTGCGGCACGCTTGCCGAGGTGACACCTGGTAAGGCTGTCCTGGTGTCACCTGACGTCGGCATCAGGTCCGTCCGGGCCCCGAGCACGCAGGTGAGGTCCCGCGCTTCCTCATTCGCCCGCCTGCGGTCTCAGGTGTCAGTTCCCCGTCGATGGCCTGGCGGCGCGTGCGCCCTGCGCGGCACGCCCCGGCGCTGGGCTCGACGCAACCCGCGCTGCTGCGGACGCGGGTCCGTGCCAGGTGTGGTACCAGACCGCCCCGGTACAGGCGTTGGCATGGGCATGTGACATGCCAACGATGTCGTCGCCGTGCAGCGCGTGCAGGGTGTAGCAGCCGGGGAACGATTCCGGGTCAGCCGCGTGCAGCCCGGGACGGTGCTCTCGCACCCACCCGTCGGCGATCCGCGCGGCCTGGCCTGGCTCGATTGTCGTGACGCCGGTCTGGTGGCGGACGGCATCATCCCGTAGGTGGCGTTCCACATCATGGCCGGGCCGAACTTCAGCTGCACGCTGCCGCTGCCCGGATCGATGAGGACCTTGGTGGCGCCCTTTCCGTCAGGCGTGAGGAATTCGGCGTAGTAGCCGTTGCTGAACTCCATGACTTCTCCGACACGCGGGTCCCACCGGTCGGCGAAGCGTCCGGTCGCGCGCTCAGCGCCGTCCAGGTTGCGTACCGGTCCGTCGCGGGAGACCGCGCCCGTCTTCGCCGGCGGGCCGGATCACCCGACGTCACTGCCGGCGGTCCACACGATCGCGATCAGCATCATCACCGCCGCAACCAGCACGGTGAGCGGCAGCCAACGGCCCCGCAGCCTGGTTACCGGGGTCCCGGCCGGTGGGCGGCGAGACGTTTGCTTGCCTCGGTGTACGCTTCCGCATCGATCTCGCCGGAGGCGAAGCGGCGGTCGAGGATCTCCTCTGGCTTCGTGGCCTCAGCCCAGCGCATCGAACGCCTCCAGCGGCCCGCCGCCCCGTGCGGCCGACTCCAGCGCCGCCCGTACACGCCAGGCGTCGGTGGAGAGCAACGCGACCGCACCGACAACCGGCGCGGCGTCCAGCCGTGAACCGGTCAGTAGCGCGGAGCCGTCCTGCTCGACCCGCGTCCACCGGTGCGCCTCGGCCCGCCAGAGGTCGGCCGGCTCCTCGACACCGTTCACCACCCAACGCGCCGTGCCCGGCAGTTGCCGACGGAAGTCGGCGAAGGCCCCGGCGTGCAGGGCCCCGGAGCCGAGGACCCGGGCAGCGCGCCGAGCGGACGGCTCCGTCAGCCGACGGCCGTGAATGAACAGCCCGCGGCAGACCAGCAGGGCAAGGCGCCCTCCCGCCCAGGACACCGCCTCGGGTACGGCACCGGCCGTGCGGGCGGCGGCCGAGATCCGCAGGCCGGTGCCCACCGCCGCCGCCGAGTCGTCCACCGGATCGCCCCACGCTGTTCGGCACGGGGACGGCGCTGCAAGAGCGTGGTGCGGCTCGTGGAGCAGCCAGAGGCGAGCGAGCGGCTGCTGCGTGCGGTGGATGATCTGGACGAGACCAGCAAGATCATTCGGCCCACCATCTTCGGCCTCCGCGTCCGTGACTCGGGCCGGGCCGGCCAGGGGCTGCGTGCTCGGACGGCGACCGTGGTCGAGCGGGCCGCACGGACCCTGGGCTTCCCAGCCGTCCGTGCGGATGTGCGGGCCAGGGCAGGTTGGCACGGATCGTCCTAGCGTGCCCCTGAGACCGCCGGAACGGGTGTCGAGTTCGGGGTACGGCGTGACTCGGTCGGAATCAGCTGTACATGGAAGTCAAGGCTGCCCTGAAGGCAGACAAAGAGCCACGGCTACGCGCCGTAGGCCGGCGCTGTTACATATTCGTCGGCGAGCAGGGTCCTGGATCGCCAAAGCCTCCCTGTGTGAGTCGGCGGACCCATTGGTCGCGGTCGCTGTGTGGTCAGGGCTGGATCGTGGTCGTGGAATGCCCGCCGGGCGTCGCGGCAGTCCGCTGTCGGTCACTGATCAGCCGGACTGATGCGCCGCCCTGTGAGGCGTGTGGGCCGGATCGATATCCACGTCTCGCGTTCGCCTCCTGCCCAAGGCGTGGTGTGGGCGCGATCGGCAAGCTGCCGCAGTGCGTCGGGCTCTGTAACGATCCGCGCAGGGCCTACGGCAAGCACGCTCCAGCCTTGGCTCATGGCCTCGTCCACATGGTCGACCTCGAATGCGACATCCGTTCCCCCGGCCATCGCAGGCACTGAGTAAGGCGCGGTCCGGAAAGCAATCGTGTCATCGATGACCTCGTAGTTCACCGGAAGGACTGCCGGGCCATCGGGTGTTGACACCGCGATGCGTCCTACGCCGTGTGTGGAGAGCCGGGCGCGGCATTCATCGGGGTTGAGGTCCCGCAGCCGGGGGTGCAGGAGCGCCTGGCTCTGGCCGGGTGGCAGATCGATGCCGCCTCCGCGCAGGGCTGCGACGGTGGTGCCCAGTGCGTCGGCCAGGCTGATGAGACTGGCCAGACTCGGGTCCGCCGGCCGTTGTTCGAGGTATGCCAGGTAGTCCGGCGCCATTCTGGCGCGGCGGGCTGTTTCCGCGCGGCTGAGCCCCTGTCGCTCGCGTTCCATGGCCACGCGTCTGCCGACGTCGCCGGGGTTGGGCGCGCCCTCGAGCCGGACCCTGGCGGACTCGGCACCGGCCTCGGTCATGCCCGGCCGGGATGGCTCGCGGGATCTGTCGGGCCTGTGCTCAAGGTGACGGATATGGGCGTCGGGCCCGGGGAACACGAGCGTCACCTGGTCGGTATCCGACCAGTGCACGTCGTAGGGAGGCGTTCCGTCCTCGTGGTGCAGTCCGACAATCTCGCCGTCGCGCCTGCTGGCGCCGGTGGCCGGGCTTTCGACAACAAGTTGATCGCCGAGGTGAGCTCGCATGATCGCCGCCAATTCCTCATCATGTTGCTGTACCCAACGTGCCACGCGTGGCACGTCGCCGCACGGGATGAGAAACCGTGATTCCGTGGGGCCGAGCGGGCTGGAACCGGGCCCACTTGGTCCATCGACGAGCCTGGCCGACTCACCGCGCGACTCGCGGGCGACAGGCCCTGACCCGCTCGACACCTGACTGTTACTGGCCGTCACACCCCGAAGGGAGAAGCCGCATGCACCACCGATCGGTCGCAGAGCTCATGACCAGAGACGTCGTCCGGGCACGGCGTGACCTGCCGTTCAAAGAGATCGTCAAGCTCCTGGCGGAGAACGATGTCACAGCGGTACCCGTGGTCGATGAACTGGATCGCCCCATGGGTGTCGTGTCCGAGGCCGACCTGCTGCGCAAGTCTTCCGACCAGGCCGATCCGTCAGGCCTGACGCCGATTCCGCATCTGGAGGCGTGGGAGAGGGCCAAGGCCGAGGGGGCCAGGGCCGAGGAGCTGATGTCGGCTCCCGCGGTGTGTGCGCGTCCGGAGTGGACCGTGGTCGAGGCTGCCCGCCTCATGGAAGTGCAGAACGTCAAACGGCTGCCCGTCGTGGACGAGACGGACAAATTGCTGGGCATCGTCAGCCGTAGTGACCTGCTGCGGGTCTTCCTGCGCCGTGACGACGCCATCTACGAGGAAATCAACCGGGACGTACTACAGCGGACGATGGGGCTGGCCCCCTCGGAGGTGGTGGTCGACGTACGCCAGGGACAGGTCGTCCTCGGCGGATCCGTCGAGTTCAAGAGCCTGATCCCCATCATCGAACGGTTGTGTCGGAGCGTTGACGGTGTGGTCTCCGTTGCTGAGCGTGTCGCCTTCCGGACCGACGACATCCGGACTTCCCGCACCGACACGTGAGACCTTCGGGCCCTCGTAACCCGCCTCACCGCGCACCGCAACGGCAGGGCAGTCTGCACGGGCCCACGGCAAGGCTGACCGAGCCCGGAGCAGGCCCGCGAGGAGGAGCGCCTCGTCGTGCCGGATTGCCTCGCCAGTAGCCCGTTCCACTCTTCCAGGGAACGCCCCGCAACCCGTCAATGCCCAACTACCAGGGGCTGACCACCGCTCTCTGTGTGGCCCGCGTAATCCCCGATCGCTGCCGTGGAGCCGTCATCGTTCAGCGGACATGCCCCAGCGAGGAAGATCAGGCGTGACTCGGCGGGCGCCGTGGCCGCGTAGGCGTACTCGGCGACGACGGACAGGGAGGCGGAGCGGATCAAAGCGATGGCACGAGCCACGGCTATCTCGGGTGCCGAGAAGCCGTCAGGCATATAAGGCAAGTAGCCCTGGTGGCCCGTGCCTGACAGATATCCGATGGGTGTTAGGCATGTTGGGCACGTAAGCAAAGCCGACCGACCTCGGTTCGACCGAACCGAGGTCTTACATCTGCGGCACCTTCGGGAGTACCGGGCCGAGTATGGAGAGGCTCGCCAGCCCTCCGGGCCCCTTCTCCGCCTATCCCCGGGCAGGACTCGACTACCAACGGGCCCGGACCCTGCAGGCTCTCGGCGACGGCCGGCAGGCGCTGAGCGCCCTGCGCGACGTGGCCCGCCGACGCACCCCAGCCAGGCGCCGCCCGTATGCGCTCACCCAGGCCCGCCTCGCCGGACTGCTCCTCGACGCCGGGCACCTCGACGAGGCATGCGCGCACGTCCACCTCGCCCTCGACCACTACCCCCAACTCCACTCCGCCCGCGCCGATTCGGCCGTCTCGCACCTCACCGACCGGCTGTGCGTCTTCCCCCGTCAGCGGCAGGCGGAGGCGGCGCTGCAGCGGGGGCACGCTAGCTGAAGCGGGCCCGGAGCGCGCTGGTAGTACCCACGCCCCGGGCAGCCCCCGCCGATGCCCGCCAGGCGGACACGCTGCCCATACGGGCTACCGCATCGTGCCCGTACATCCCTTACCCGCGACTGCTGCACCAGGTAGGTAGGGAGAGCACAGCGAAACTGCCAGCCCTACGAGCGGAAGTCCATGCACGCGCAAGAGCCGACAAAGAACGAAAAGCAGCCGCAGCGCCCCGCCAAGAGCGCGGCCACGCGGCCGGGGGAGGCCCCGAGCAGTCGGGTGCCCGATGCGCTTCTCGAGCTGCAGCGCACCATCGGCAACGCGGCCGTCGTCCGTATGCTCCAGCGGGACCGGCACCAGCGCGGCGCGGGCTGCGGCCACCAACAGCCCACGGCGGAGCCGGTGCAGCGCTCCGCCGTGCACGACGTGCTGCGCGCGCCGGGCAAGCCACTGCACGAACCGCTGCGCCAGGAAATGGAATCCCGCCTCGGCGCCGACTTCTCCGACGTCCGCCTGCACACCGACTCCGCGGCCCGCGACTCCGCCGCCGAGGTGGGTGCCCGTGCCTACACCTCCGGCAGCCATGTCGTCATCGGCGACGGCGGCGGCGACAAGCACACCCTCGCCCATGAGCTGACGCACGTCATCCAGCAGCGCCAGGGTCCGGTGGCCGGTACGGACAACGGGTCGGGACTGAGCGTCTCCGACCCCGGCGACCGCTTCGAGCGCGAGGCCGAGGCCAACGCGGTCCGGGTGATGAGGCGGACGCCCGAGCAGAGCGACCAGGGCCCCCAAGGTGCCCCCGTACAGCGGGAAGCCGACGCCATGGCCCGGGGCACGGCGCGCGGCACCGACGCGACGGTCCTCCAGCGCTTTTCCCAGGTCACCACCGCGGAGTTGGGGCCCGCACGGGTCTCGGAGAACGGCCGCTATCTCATGACCGTCACTCCCGGGGCGGACACCACCGTTATCTGGGTTGCGCAGGACGCCCCAGCGCCCCGGTACTGCACGCCGACCGGGCAGAGCGGGGACATCGGGGGGCGCACGTACGCGGAGTACGAGCCGTCGACGACCTTCCTCGCGGACTGTGCCCACACCGCCGAGGAGATCATGCACCAGCAGCGGCTGGCCCTGGGGCAGGACGCCAGCGAATTCGCCTTGGGCGGCGGCCAGTTCGGCTTGGGCGAAAGGGAAAACACGGAGGGCGCCCTGGCCTACGCGCATGCCAGGCCCGGCGGCCCGCATGCGAACGGCGAGGAGCGGCCGAACCCCGGCCAGGCGTTCGCCATCGTGGAGACCGCGTGGGACGAGGATTACGAGCTGCCCGCCAACACCAGCGGGTGGCCCTACCACGTGGCGGCCGTGGTCGCCGTGGACGGCGATGACCGCATCACCGTGGAGCAGGCCGCGGACGGCACCGACGCAAAGGCCCGCCAGGGGCACGAGGGCATCGTCGACATGTATACGGCGGGCACGGACCCGACCAACGGGCAGGCGCTGCCGCACAGTTTCCACGGGCGAAACACCGGCGCGCCGGTGCAGCACTTCTCGGTCGGCGCGATCACCGTCATCCTCCAGCCGATCAACGTGGGCGGTCTCAGAAGGGAGACCGGCCGCCGGAAGCTCATGTGACCCGACTCGACCCGACCCGACCCGACCTGATCCGACCTGCCCGCCCTGACCCTGAACGCCCGCCCGTAGAACCCGAAGCCGGCCCGTAGCCGCCCCGCAAGAGCGCGGCTACGGCCTGTCGAGTCCGGCCAGCAGTGCGGCCCGTTCGTGGTCGTACATCGGGTCGACGGTGTAGTCCTCGCTGCGGCGGACGGGGAGGGGCAGGGGCTGCTGCAGCGTGCGCCCCACGCTGAGGGGGGCGCGCAGCGGGGCCGTGTCAGATGCCCAGGAAACGGTTCGGCCGAACCGTTTCCGATCAGCCACATGCCTTACGTGCTGGTCGTAGGGTCCATTCCCATCGGACGTTGAGCGCGGACATTCTGCCAACTGTCCGCGTACCCGCGAACATGCTCAGCCAGGTACACGGGAACGTGCCCACCGGGAATGGTGCGCGGGCGCTGCAGAGAACGTTCGGCCGCCCAGCCTCAAGGAATGATGATGACCTTGCCTCGGGTCCGGCCGGCCTCACTGAGGCGGTGGACGTCTGCGAGGTCGGTCAGCGGGCGTGACTCGCTGATGTCGATGGCGACCGCGCCCGCCTCGACCAGTTCCACGAGCGCCGCGAGATGCGCTACATCGTTTCTGGCGACCATGTGCATGGCGGTCACTTCGGCATCGGCAGGCGGCTCGACCGGTGTCGCGATCGAGACAATACGCCCGCCCGGCCGCACCAGAGGCACCAGAGCTGCGGCGTCCGGCGGGCTCAGCGGGACCAGATTGAACAGAGTGTCCACCGGGCCGTCGAGCGAGGCGCCCACCGGCCCTGCGGTGTAGTCGATCACTCGGTCCGCGCCCTGCCTCCGGACCGCCTCGGCGCTTCGAGCACCCGCCGTGGCGAACACCTCGGCGCCGGCATACTTCGCGAGCTGCGTCACGAAGCCGCCGATGCCGCCGCCCGCACCGTTGACCAGCACCCGCTGACCAGCGGCTACCTTCCCATGCTCGAAGACCGCCTGCCATGCCGTCAGTCCGGCCAAGGGAAGAGCCGCAGCGTTCGCGAGAGGGACAGCGTCCGGCACCGCGACCAGCACGGCAACGGGCGCCCGTACGTATTCCGCGGCCGCTCCGCTGTCGAGCCACCCGATGACCCGGTCGTCGACGGCGAACCCCTGCGCCCCCGCGCCGATCTCGGCCACGGTGCCGGCGACATCCCAGCCGAGCGTGTAGGGCAGCTCCACAGGGAGGAACGCATGCAGCAATCCGGCGCGCAACGCGGCCTCGGTGGGATTGAACGAGGTCGCGGCGACACGGATGAGCACTTCACCGAAGGCGGGTCGAGGGCGCGGAACGGCGTCGTAGCGGATCACGGACGCATCGCCGAATTCATGGATACGCGCGGTCTTCATCATCGTCATACCGCGAATCTACGAGCGCACGCGGAGACGATCCATGCGCCAGAGTGCTCAATCCATGCGCGTACGTCTCGCACACGTACGCTCAGCACATGGATGTACTCAGCGACGTGGTCGCGGTGATGCGAACTGGGTGGCCCCGGTCGGCTCACGTGCGGTGGCATGCCCCGTGGAGACAGGAGTTCGCCTCCGTCCCAGGGTCGGCCGGCTTCCAGATGGTCCTGCAGGGTTCCTGCTGGCTGCTGCCACCAGCGGCGGAGCCCGTCCAACTGGTCGCGGGCGACGTGGTGTTCCTTCCCCGCGGCAGAGGGCACACCCTGGCCGACAGCCCCAAATCCCCAGTGACGTCCCCTGCCTGCGGCCCCGACGACCACCAGCTGTCCAACACCTACGCCTCCGACAACGTCGACCGGAGCGGCGACGGAGGTCCGGTCACCGTAGTGCTCTGCGGGGCCTACCAACTCGACCCGTTCCGCACTCACCCGCTGTTACTGACCCTCCCGGACCTGATCCACTTGCCGGCACAAGCGGGCTGCCATCCGCAATTGAGTTCAGCCGTGGAACTACTGGCCGCAGAGGTGGAGAACCCGCGTCTGGGCACGGACGCCGCCGTCCCCGCACTGCTCGACGCGCTGCTGCTCTACATCCTGCGCATCTGGTTCAACGAACCGTCCTCCCAAGGCAACACCACCGGATGGGCCGCCGCCCTCAACGACCCCCCGGTCACCGCCGCCCTCCACGCCATCCACCGAGACCCGGCATCGCCGTGGACAGTGGCGAGACTCGCGGCGGAGGCCGGGCTCTCCCGGGCTCCGTTCGCCAGGCGTTTCGCCCTGCTGATCGGTCAACCGCCCCTCGGCTACCTGACCTGGTGGCGGATGACCACGGCGGCGCGCCTGCTGCGGGCATCGGACGCACCCTTGAGATCCGTCGCCGCCCAAGTGGGCTACACATCCGAGTTCGCCTTTGCCAACGCGTTCAAACGAACGCACGGAACAGCACCCGGTACCTACCGGCGGAAGAGCTGAATCCGGTGCGGCAACCTGGGCACGTTCAGCTGTACGCGACTGGGGACAGTCAGGCGTACGCCGACGCCAACGGCCAGTTGGCCTCCGCCCTCCCTTTTCCTCGCCGCCCCACGGCAGCGCCGTCATTTCTGCTCGATATTCCCGAACCAGATGATCACCAACTGACTCCGGAACCCATCAAGAAACGCTGTTCCTGGAGATCAACGTAGCCACTGCCAGATCTTGACGACCCAGGTGGCAATCAAGTGCTCCATCTCTGCCACGGTGAGGCATGCGTCGCCTTCCGGATCGATACCGCGATCCGAGCTGTCGACGCCCTGATAGTCCGGAAGAATCCGGAACAGCAGAGACTGGATGGCGCCGAAGGCCCGCTCCACCGCCTGCTTGTCGGTCGGCCGCAGCAACCGACTCGGCCGGATCGTCGCGCCGATCACCCGCTGAACCTCGATCAGGTGGTGATTCTTGTAAACCAGGTGGTGATTCTTGTAAACCGAGCCGTGGCCGGTGGTCACGGTCTCCGGGGCGAAGAACGGCAGCCCGGCGACCTTACCGCCACTGAATCCCGCGATCACGGTGCCAGGGACCCCGGGGTAGGCCCACTCCATCTCCTCACCCCAGTCCGGTCGCACAGGCAGCGGCATCATGACGTCCCGCAAGATCATGGCGACGTCTACCGAGGTGTCCGACACCAACGTGAGCCGGAAAGCGACGATCGAATGCGTATAGGGTCTGGGGAGCCACGTCTCCGCCTTACATGCCAAGAGTGCGGTGGAAATTGCGAAGATCATCTCAAGGGTTTTCGGATCTTCGTAACGCGTCTCATCGCATCGAGAGGCCATCGGTGCGGCCTGTGGTCGGCACCGCGGCCCCCTTGCTGGAGGGTCTCAGGGAGACGTCCCGACGTGCTGAGCCCTCACTGATCAGTCCGGCACGGGCTGACCTGTCCAACTGAGGGTGCGTAGGCCGGAGATGAGGCGCTGTACGGCAGTGATCCGAGCGGGTCAGGGTGGAGGGGGCCGCGATGCGCTCGCTCCAGCAGCTTCGTCGGCAAACAGGAGACCGCGGGCCCGCTTTCGAGGGAATGATCCAGCGGCGCTCTGGGAAGGATCCGGGGTGACGTCGTGGTTGGGGATGTGCCGATGCAGGCAGCCGGGGGAGGGCGCCCTCTGCGGTGCAGGGCAGGAAGATCTATGAATCTGTACCGATGTGCCAAGAATCCTCGGCAGCAAGCTCCCCGTACTGCTGAAGCTGGTTGGCAAAAGCGCAGGTCATCGTGATGCTCCGGAGACACCTAGCGGCTGTGGTCACAGCGCATCCTTTGCGTACGTATGCCGCCGAGCGGGAGGTACGAGCGACATGGTGGACGCCGACCCGGGGCTCTTCGGACCCGAATCCGTCACCTGGCAGATGCACGGCGACCCGATGATGTGGGTCGCCGGAGTGCGCGCGCTCTACCTCCAGGCGCTGCACCCGCGCGCCGTACGCGGCGTCATGCAGAACTCCGACTTCCGCGAGGACGCCTGGGGGCGGCTGATGCGCACGGCCGGCTTCGTCGGAACGATCACCTACGGCACCACCGAAGCGGCCGAGAAGGCGGGCGCCCGGGTCCGCCGGATCCACCGGCTCCTCAAGGCCACCGACCCGGCCACCGGGGAGACGTACGGCGTCGACGAACCCGAGCTGCTGCTGTGGGTGCACTGCGCCGAGGTCGACTCCTACCTCCAGGTCGAACGCCGCTCCGGCTTCCCGCTCACCGACGCGCAGGCCGACCGCTACGTCGACGAGCACCGCCACAGCGCCCGGCTCGTCGGCCTCGACCCCGCCGATGTACCGGCCACCACCGCGCAGCTCGCCGCCTACTTCGAACGGGTGCGGCCACAACTCGCGGCGTCCCCCGAGGCGTTGGACGTCGACGACTTCCTGCGCCGGCCACCCGTCCACGCACTGCTCGTACCGGCGCGCGCACTGCTGTGGCGGCGCGTCGCGGCACTCGCCTACCAGTCACTGCCCCCGTACGCCCATGAGCTCTACGGCAGACCCGTGGGGCCCGTGCGCACCGTCGACCGACGGCTGCGCACCGCCGGAACCGCTCTGCGCTGCATTCCGTCCCGGCTGCGCTGGCAACTCCCGCCCGGTCATATTCTGAACGCGATGGCCCGACTCGGTCCGGGCAGCCGTCCCACCCCGTACAAACTGCGCAGCCAGGCCGCCATACTGGACGGGCCGGGGAGGGCACCGAGGTAGGCGAAGCTACGGGGGGCGACAGCAGGCGATGGCGGACACCAGGCTGATCCAGAGCCGGTACCGACTGCTCGATCTGATCGGGCGCGGAGGCATGGGCGAGGTGTGGCGCGCCCGCGACGAGTCGCTCGGCCGCCATGTGGCCGTCAAATGCCTCAAGCCGATGGGGCCCCAGCACGACCGGTCCTTCACCCGCATCCTGCGTGAACGCTTCCGCCGCGAGGCCCGCGTCGCCGCCGCGCTCCAGCACCGCGGCGTCACCGTCGTCCATGACTTCGGTGAGCACGAGGGCGTCCTCTACCTGGTGATGGAGCTCCTCGACGGCCGCAACCTCAGCCAGCTCCTGGAGGACAACAAACAGCATCCGCTGCCGGTGCCCGACATCGTCGACATCGCCGAACAGGTCGCCGACGCCCTCGGCTACACCCACCAGCAGGGCATCGTGCACCGCGACCTCAAGCCCGCCAACATCATGCGCCTCACCGACGGCACGGTGAAGATCTGCGACTTCGGCATTGCCAGGCTCGGCCACGACATCGGCTTCACCTCCCGCCTCACCGGCACGGGCATCGCCATGGGCACCCCGCACTACATGTCGCCGGAGCAGATCAGCGGCGGCAACGTCGATCACCGCAGCGACCTGTACTCACTGGGCTGCGTCCTGTACGAGATCGCCACCGGAGCACCGCCGTTCGACCTCGACGACGCCTGGGCCGTCCTGGTCGGACACCGCGACACCCAGCCCGAACCACTGCGCACCCACCGGGCCGAACTCCCCGGATTCTTCGACCGTGTCGTCCTGGAACTGCTGGCCAAGACCCCCGAGGAGCGACCCGTCGACGCGGGCGACCTGCGGCAGCGGATCGCCGTCGGCCGCACCGGCGAGCAGCCGCAGCTCCGGTCCACGGGACGCGTGCTGCTCGCGCCGCCTGTTCCCGTCGTGCGTCCGGGGCAGGAGCTGCCGGCCTGGACCCGCGGCATGACCACCGGACACAAGGCGACCGGCGCCCGCCTCGGGCTCGCTCCGCCCGACCACTCCGCGGGCCTCACCGGCGAGTGGACCACCGCCACCGACATGCGGCACCTCACCGGAGAGCTGCCGCTGCCCAGGACCGAGCGGCCGACCCCGTCGCCGGAACTGCTCTCCGCCCTCGCCGGCCGGCACAGCGCGGGCCTCGACCTGGGCCGGCTCGGGCACTGGGAGGAGGCCGGCGAGGTGCACCGCGCGGTCGCCGCCGAACGCGAGCACGCGCTGGGCCCCGACCACCCCGACACGCTCTCCAGCCGGTACGAGGTCGCTTTCACCCTCAGCCGCACCGGGCGCGCCTGTGACGCGCTGCGGGAGTTCGGCCGCGTCGCCCAGGGCCGGGAACGCGCCCTGGGCCCCGACCACCCGGAGACCCTCGCGGCCCGCCAGGAGATGGCGTACGTCCTGGGCCGGCTCGGCCGGCACTTCGAGGCCCACCAGGTGTACGCGGCGGTCCTCGCCTCCCGGGAACGGACGATGGGCCCCGACCACCCCGACACCCTGCGCTGCCGCCACAACCTCGCCTTCAACCTCAGCAGGCTCGGTCGCCTGGAGGACTCCTACCGGATGGCCAGGGACGTGACATCCGCCCGCACCCGCCTGCTGGGCGCCGACCACCCCGACACCCTGGTCACGCTCTACGAAGTGGGGTACACGCTCGGCCGGCTGGGGCGCTGGACGGAGGCCCTGCAGACCTACCGGGAAGTCGCCCGCGCCCGGGCCCGGGCGCTCGGCGCCGACCACCCCGACACCCTGTCCGCCCGCTACGAGATCGGCATCAGCCTCGGCCGCCTGGGCCGCAGCGCGGAGGCCCTGGAGCTGTACCGCGGCCTCGTCGACGACCGGACCAGGGTGGGCGGCCCCGCCGACCCCGAGACGCTCCGCGCCCGCCACGGCCTCGGCGTCAATCTGGGGCGTCTGGCCCGCTGGGAGGAGGCGCTCGCCGAGGCGCGCGACGTGACCGCGATCCGCGGACGCGTCCTGGGCGCCGACCACCCGGACACCCTCGTCAGCCGCCGGGAGATCGCCGTCGGCCTCGGCTGGCTCGGCCGCTGGGCCGACGCCCTCACCGTCTACCGCGAGGTCGCCGAGGCCCGCGAACGGGTCCTGGGCGCCGACCAGCCCGACACCCTCGCCGCCCGCAACGACGAGGCGCACTGCCTGGAGCAGCTCGGCCGGGGGCCGGAGGCCGTCGAGCTGTACCGCCGGGTCGCGGCACTGCGCCGGGGACGGGACGCACCGCCGGGCTGACCCGCCACCACCGCCTCTGGTCAGGGGATCACATCCCGTGTTACGAAGGGCCATGCACGCACCCGACAGCTATGACGCGGTGATCGTGGGCGGTGGCCACAACGGTCTCGTCGCCGCCGCCTACCTCGCCCGCGCCGGACAGTCCGTCCTGGTCCTGGAACGCCTGGCCACCACCGGGGGAGCGGCCGTCTCCACCCGCCCCTTCGACGGGGTCGACGCCCGCCTGTCGCGCTACTCGTACCTCGTTTCCCTGTTGCCGCGGAAGATCGTCCGCGATCTCGGTCTGGACTTCGCCGTACGCAAGCGGACCGTCTCGTCGTACACCCCGACCGTGCGCGGCGGCCGTGCCACCGGGCTGCTCGTCGGCGGGGACCGCACCCGGGACTCCTTCGCCGCGCTCACCGGATCGGACCGGGAGTACGAGGCGTGGCAGCGCTTCTACGGCATGACGCGACGCGTCGCGGAGCAGGTCTTCCCGACGCTCACCGAACCCCTGCCCACCCGGGACGCGCTGCGCGCACGGATCGGTGACCAGGAGGCCTGGCGGGCGCTCTTCGAGGAGCCCATCGGTGTCGCCGTCGAGGAGAACTTCCGCGACGACCTCGTGCGCGGAGTCGTTCTCACCGACGCCCTGATCGGCACCTTCGCCGACGCGCACGAACCGTCCCTGCTCCAGAACCGCTGCTTCCTCTACCACGTCATCGGCGGCGGTACCGGTGACTGGGACGTCCCGGTCGGCGGCATGGGCGCCCTCACCGACGCCCTTGCCCGGGCGGCCCGCGAGGCCGGGGCGCAGATCCGCGTACGGCACGAGGCGACCCGGATCGAGACCGACGGGACACGGGCCGAGATCACCGTCCGCTCACCCGAGGCGGAACACGTCGTCACGGCCCGCCGGGTCCTCGTCAACGCCTCGCCGCAGGCGCTCGCCGCGCTCCTCGGGGACGAACCACCCGCCCCGGCCGAGGGCGCGCAGCTGAAGGTGAACATGCTGCTCACCCGGCTGCCCCGGCTGCGTGACCGCTCCGTCGACCCCCGCGAGGCCTTCGCCGGCACGTTCCACATCGCCGAAGGGTACGGGCAGCTCGCCGACGCCTACCGGGACGCGGCGGCGGGACGGCTGCCCGCCGCCCCGCCGTCCGAGATCTACTGCCACTCACTGACCGACCCGTCGATCCTCGGCCCCGGCCTCGCCGCCCGCGGCTACCAGACCCTCACCCTCTTCGGCCTGCACACCCCCGCCCGGCTCTTCGCCGCCGACAACGCGGCGACGCGCGCCGAACTGCTCACGGCCACGCTCGCCGAACTCGACGCGCACCTGGACGAGCCGGTCACCGACTGCCTGGCCCGCGACGAGAACGGCGAACCGTGCATCGAGGCGAAGACCCCGCTCGACCTCGAACAGGACCTTCGGCTGCCCGGCGGCCACATCTTCCACCGGGACCTCGCCTTCCCGTACGCGACCGAATCCACCAGCCGGTGGGGCGTGGAGACGGCGCACGCCAATGTGCTGCTGTGCGGGGCGGGCGCCGTACGCGGCGGCGGGGTCAGCGGGGTCCCGGGCCACAACGCCGCGATGGCGGCGCTGGGCCGGTGACCGTCGCCGCTACCGGCCGAACACGCCGCGCAGCGCGTCGCGCTTGCGCGGCAGGTCGTACTCCGCGCCGCCCTCGTGCCCGTTGTACGTGAACACCTCGATCTCGGCCGGACCCGCATACCGGTGATACGCGGCGAACACCGTGGACGACGGGCAGATCCGGTCCATCAGACCGACCGAGAACCACGCCGGGGCGGTCGCCCGCGCCGCGAAGTTGACCCCGTCGAAGTAGGACAGCGTCTCCATCGCCTCGTCGATCCGGAAACGGTGCCCGGACAGCCAGCGGGCGATCTCCGCGTACGGTCCGGAGTCCGTGATCTGCGAGGCACGCCGGTAGTGGCAGAGGAACGGCACATCGGCGACGGCCGCCACGACGTCGTTCCGCAGCCCGGCCACGGCGAGCGCCAGCCCGCCGCCCTGGCTGCCCCCGAGCACCGCCACCCGTGAGGCGTCCACCGCCTCATGGGCCTGCGCCGCGTCCACCGCCCGCACCGCGTCCGTGATCAGCCGCCGGTAGTAGTGGCGGTACGGGTCCTCGATGCCCCGGGTCAGGAAACCGGGCGAGGACGAGCCGTGCCCGTCCGGACCGATGTCCGGGGTGTCCGCGGTGTTCTTGCCGCCGCCGCCCTGGCCCCGGTTGTCCATCACCAGATGCGCGTACCCCAGCGCGCTCCAGGTCAGCCAGGAGTACGGAATGCCCCGGCCGCCGTTGTAGCCGATGTACTGCACCACGGCGGGCAGCGGACCCGAGCGCGCCTTCGGCAGCATCAGCCACGCCTTCACCGGTTGCCCGCCCCAGCCCCGGAACGTCACATCGAACACGTCGACCGTCGCGAACCCGGCGTCGTGCGGGACGAACTCGGCGTCCAGCGCGTGGCGGGCCGTCCCGGTGAGGGTCTTCTCCCAGAAGGCGTCGAAGTCGGCCGGCTCCTCCGGCTGCGGCCGGTACGCGCGCAGCCGGTCCAGATCCATGTCGAACAGCAAGGGTCTAGCTCCTCTTCAGGGTGAGGCCGAGGGTGGCACCGCGGCGTCCGGCGGTGTCGGCGGTGATCCGGATGCCTCGGCCGGTGGGGGCGGCGCTCACGCCCGGGTCGGCGAAGGCCACGGTCAGACCGCGCTGCGCCAGGTCCAGCACGACGGAGGACCGCAGCTGCGTCGGGTCGGACAGCGACACCGTCACCGTCCTTCCGTCCGGTCGTACGAGCACCGAGGCGGGACCGTCCGACGTCAGGTCGTGCGCGGTGCCCGCGGTCCAGAAGTTCGCCGCGACCAGCCCGTCCGCGCAGCGGCGTACCGCGTGCACGGCGGTGGAGCGGGCGATGGCCTTCACCGGCGGCGCGGACGACCACTGCTTCGTACGCGCGGCGGAGGCCGCCGGGGCCTGCAGCCAGAAGTAGCCGGCGCCGCTCGGCGCGCTGCCGTGGTCCTGCCACAGCGTCAGATACGGGCGGGTGACTGGGGTGTCCGTGCCGTACTTGAGGTTGATCTCGCGCCAGGTCGCGGTGCGGTCCTCGCGCAGGCCGTGCAGTGTGGCGGGCTCGGGGAAGACGTAGCCGCCGGTCCCGGCGACGTGCAGCCACCGCACCTCGTCGAGCCGGGCCGACCAGCCGGCGTCCGTGGGCGCGGCCGTTCCGTTGACGAGCAGGGCCGCCCTCGGGTCGCGGAGCTTCCGGTTCTCCACGATCGTCTCGGCCGTGCCCGCGTCGGAGGTGATACCCGAACCGACGCACGCGATCACATCGTCCAGGCAGAACCAGCTCTTCAGACCGTGCAGCGAACTTCCGTACGCGCGCAGCTCCATGCCGTACGCACCGAGCGTCGTGCCCGGCAGGGCCGTGCCGCCCGCCCAGTCCGCCGTGCTGGTGGTGCGCTGACCCGCCGCGTCCGTGGGCCGTCCGGCGATGACGGTGGTACCGGGCAGCCTGGCCGGGTCGACGGTCGGCCAGTAGTCCTCGCTGTAGTGCCCCAGGTCGTCCGTGTAGAGCAGGACCATTCCGTCGGAGAGGTGCCAGGCGTGCAGGTTCTCGTTCTGGATCGACTCGTAGTTGTAGATGCGGGACGAGTAAGCGGAGATACCGAGCGCGAAGGACGGCCGGTGGTGCGCCGCCTTGTCCATCCGCGGGTGCTGCTTGTGCGCGACCAGCGGGCCGCGCGCGGGGACCGGGGAGGCGATGACCCGCTGGGCGGCGATGAGCGAGGCGAGGTCGGTGACGGCCAGGAAGTCCCGGTAGGTGTCCTCGGCGATCCACTGCTTGACCAGGGCGGTGAACCGGTCGGCCGTCTCGCCGGGGAAGCTCGGGATCAGCCGTACCACGGCCTCGATGACCGTCTGCGCCGAGACGTGGCCCTGCTTGCTGGGGCGGGCGATCTCGCGCCCGCACACCGACGCCATCACATCGCCGCGGGCCAGCAGCGGGTCGAAGCCGTCGTCGACCCAGCTGCGGACGTTGTCGAGGTCGGGGTCGGTGACCGACCACGCCGTACCGGCGAGCAGGTTCAGCAGCCGGGACAGATTGTTCAGCAGCTCCTTGCCGTAGCCGCCGTTGTACGGGTGCTTGTAGTGCTGGAGGAACGATCCGTCGGAGTAGAAGCCCTCCCCGGTTCCTTCCGCCGCGGCGCTGGTGTCGTTGAAGGCGAGGACGCTGTTGGCGCCCGAACCCTCGACGTCCGAAAGAGCGTCACGGACCCGGGCCAGATCGTCGCCGCTGTCGGTGAGTACGGCGTTGACGGCGACGACGGTGGAGATCCACACCCGGTTGGCGCCGGTGGCGATCTGCCGGTCGGCCCGCCAGAGGTTCGGGTCGGGCGTGTAGTGCCGCACGGCGGTGGTGATCCGGTCCAGCCGGTCCGTCCCGAGCGCGTCGTACAGCAGCACGGCCGTGTCGTTGAGGGCGAGCGCGGAGCCGATCTCCCAGTCCCAGTCGTTGTCGAACCGGGTGCGGCCGGGGCCATAACGGTGCGTCAGCATCCAGTCGAGGCCGGCCAGCAGCAGATCCCGCAGCGCGGTGTCCCCGTACTGGGGGGTGCCGGGGACGGCCCACGCGGTCGCGACGGTGGCGAGCCGTTTGAACGATGTCGTGACGTGGTTGGAGAGCGTGGTGCTGGTCAGATCGGGGAACAGACCGTCGGTACGGGCCGGGTCGAGGCCCTTGGCCGAGGTGGTCGCGGCCTTGCCGATCCTGGCCACGGCAGCGGCGATCCGCGGGTCCGTCAGGTCGAGACCGGGGCCGCCGGTGAGCAGGGTGTGCCACCGGGTGCGCAGGGAGGCGGCGGTGTCCGAACCCGTCGCGTGCGCGGTGCCGGTGGTGGTGAGTGCGAGCGGCAGGGCGGCGGCCGCGCCGATGGCCGCCGCCCCGGCGAGAACGGTGCGCCGGGTGGTGCCCGGGGTGGTTGCTGGGTTCATGGTGCGGCCCTCACAGAAGGTGTCGGCGGTCGACGGCCGCGGCCAGCGCGGCGTGACCGGCGGGGTTGGGATGCAGTGCGTCGCCGCTGTCGTACGCGGGCAGCATCCGCGACGGGCGTTCCGGGTCGCGCAGGGCAGTGTCGAAGTCGGCCACGGCGTCGAAGACCCGCCCGGTCCGTACCGCCGCGTTGATCTGCTGCCGTACCGTTTCCAGCTCGGGTGTCCAGCGGGTCCAGCCCTCGAACGGGGTGACGGTCGCGCCGACCACCCGCAGCCCGGCGTTCCGGGCGCGCAGCACCAGCTGCCGGTACCCGGCCAGGACGCGCGCCGGGTCGGTCTGGCTCGGCGGCTGCTGGAGGTCGTTGACGCCGAGATGGACGAGTACGGTCCGCAGCCCCGGCAGCGACAGCACATCGCGGTCGAAGCGTGCCTGGCCGCCCGGGCCGAACCGGGCGTCGTCCAGCAGGACACGGTTGCCGCTGATGCCGAGATTGGCGACGGCCGAACCGGGCAGCCTCCTGGCCAGTTGGTCGGGCCAGCGCAGATCGGCGTCGGCCGGGGTGCCGACGCCCTCCGCTATGGAGTCGCCGAGCACCGCGACCACCGGCCCGTGCGCGCCCGTCACCTCGACACCCGTCAGCAGGAACACCGAGGTGGTGCGCACGCCGTCGACGGTGTGCGAGGCATGGGTGTTGCGGTGGAAGGACAACGGTCCGGTGGGGCCGGGGAGCCGGGTCTCCACCGTCAGGCGTGCCGACTCGGTGGCACGCAGACCGTCGACCGGGTCGCTGGTCAGCGAGGCGCCCGCGGCGATCCACGTCTGCCGTCGCCCGTCGAACGTCACCGGCCGGCCGCCCACTGTCACGGGGCCGATCAGGACCGGGACCGTGCCGAAGGCGTGCCCGTAGCGCAGCCGGACCGAGCCGCCCGCCGACAGCCGTACGTGGGCGGTGAACGTGCCGTCGGTCAGCCCGGCACTCGCCACCGTGTCGGCGGCGGTCGGCGCGGTCTGCGCGGTCGCCCAGGACGTCGCCCAGCGCGACCGGCCGACGCCACTGTCCGCGGCCCCGGCGGCCCGTGCCCCCGGCGCCGTCGCGGCGACCGTCGCCAGCCCGGCCGCCGCCGTCAGAACCCCGCGTCTCGCGGGCCCTCGCCCGCTCACCGGGGGCACGCACCCGTCGGGTCGTACGCGCTGCCGTAGGTGCCGACCGCGTCGCCACCGGTGTTGCCGCTCATCGTGTTGGTGCACACCGGGCCCTGCGGGGTGCGCATGAACTTGATGCCGCCGCCCGCGTTGCCGGTGATGGTGTTGCCGTACACGCTGGTGTCGATGCCGTCGGTCGCGGTGTCGCCGCCGAGCCGGATGCCCGCGCCGACGTTGTCGTGAATGGTGTTGTAGCGAAAGATGTTGCCACTGCCGCGCGCGTCCAGACCGCCGGAGCTGGAATCCTTCTGGCCGCTGCAGTCGTTGTACTCGACGTAGTTGTTGGTCGAGTTCTCCTTCACATCGACGCACTCATTGCCCTGGGTGGCGATGGTGTTGTGGTGGATGCGGTTGTTCCTGCTGATGTCGGGGGCCGCGTCCGGCGCGCCGTTCGCACCCTGCTGCTCGGGGGCCGTACCGAGGTAGATGCCCTCGCCGTTCTTGCCGCCGCCGCCGAACTTGAAGTCGTCGACCCCGCAGTTGGTGATCGTGTTGCCGGAGATGTCGGCGCCGGTCACCAGATAGCGCACCCGCAGGCATTCATCGGCAGCGTTCTTCAGCGTCATCCCGGTGATGCGAAGACCGCCCACACCATTGCCGGGAGTTGTGCTCATGACATAGATGAGCTTGAGGCGGTACCCCGACACATCGGTGGACGACCCGTGCAGCCCGTCCACCGTGAAACCGCTGAGCGTCGTCGAGTCGTGCTGCACCTGAATGATCCGGGCGTCGCCGGCCCCCTTCACCACGGCGTTCGACGGGCCGGTGATGGTGACCCCGGCGCGCTGGGTCACGACGTCCTGCTTGTACGTACCGGCGGCGAGGTTCACCACCGAGCCCGTCGGCGCCAGGTCGACCGCCTTCTGGATCGTGGCGAGCGGGGCGCTCGCCGACGTACCGGCGTTGGAGTCGCTGCCGGACGGCGACACGTAGTACGCGGTGGTGGCTTCGGCGGCCACGGACGGCGGCGGGAAGGCGAGCGGGGCGCCGACGGCAAGCGCGGCGACGAGAGTGGTGCGTAGTACACGGCTCATGGGGTGTGCCTCCTGGGGTCTGCGAAGGACAGAGCGAGTAGTACGGGGATGCTGGGGCCGAGGAGCAGGGGCCCCAGCGGTACGACGAGGGAGAGCAGCGCGGCGGAGATCACCGCGCCGAGCAGTGCGGTGCCACGGGCCGCGGACCCGAAGCCGAGGGCCAGCGCGCCGCGCGCCCAGGTGCGGACCGTCCCGTGCGGCGACCGGCCCGCCTCGGCCGCGAGCGCCACATGATGGATGACCAGCGCGGCCGCGATGCCCACCTGGGCGGCGAGCGGCACGAACGTCCACGGCTCCGAACGGCCCAGCAGATAGACGATGTTGGCGGTCAGCACGATTCCCGCCGCGGTGGACGCCAGACAGTGGCGCCACAAGGCCCGCCAGTACCGCGGGAAGGCGCTGAACGTGTGGGTGAAGCAATGGCTGTCACCCTCCGCCCGCCACCGCTGCAGGGCGTGCCCCATTGCGGCGAGCGCGGGCAGCCAGGTCACGACACCGAGCGACAGCACGGCGAACGCGGCCCCGGCGGCGGCCGGGTAGGCCACGAACTCCAGCCGCCGCAGCAGCGTCATCCGGCCGGACGAGAGGGTTGCCCGCATGATCAGCCGACCTTTCCTGTGTACGGCTCCGGGACATCGAGCAGCACGCGGCCGTTCAGCTCCAGCCGGGTCGCCGCGACGACATACGGGGCCGACCCGTCGCCGCCGAGCAGCACCGCCGCCGCGTCGGCCGAGACGGCGCTGGTACGGATGCGGCGGGCGACGGGGGAGAGGAGCACGGTCTCCTCGCCGAAGGTGATGCCCTCGCCGTGTGCACACACGACCCGATCGGCGGCGACCTGTCCGCCGCCCGGGGTGATCGCGGTGAGGAAGAGACCGTTCGACGTCCGCGCGGTCGTCGAACGCAGCGTGTGCAGCGTGCGGGTGAGGCGCAGCTCCGGCGTACTGGACGTCGGATTGGCCTCGACCTCGGTGGCCTCGGAGACGACCGAGGCGTCGAGCGGCGCGAACTGCCGCACCAGCGCCGAGGCCGCCCCGGACCGGATCAGCCGGCTGCCGTCCGGCTGCGGCTCGGTCGGCCGGTCGGTCTGGAGCAGGAACGTCCACGCCCGCTCCGTGTCCGCCTCCGCCAGGTCCAGCAGTACGAGCCGCCCCGACGGGGTGAACACCAGCGTCCGGTCCAGCCGCCGCACCCCCAGCCCGGGGTCGTACATCGCGGCGGTCTCCGCCGTGGCATGCGCCCAGCCGCAGTCGGGGGAGACGAGCACATCACGCTGCCGGGCCTGCCGCTCGTACGGGATGTCCTGGTAGACGTGGTAGCGGTCCTCGTCCGCGTACCCCTGTCCGTCCACCAGCAGCAGGTTGTGGTGCGCGGCCCGCTTACGGTTGCTGTAGCCCTCGTCGACCGCGAGGAACGCCCCCTGCGAGACCAGCACGAACGAGCCCGAATCGGGGTGGTGGTGCCCCTGGTCGAGGGTCTCCCAGCCCCGCTCGGCCCGGTGCTTCGCCGATGTCTCCCACGCCTTGTGGCCTCCGCCGGGGCTCGCCTTGAACGAGACGAGTGTCGCGTCGTCGTCCCATCCGGTACGGGCCGCCAGCAGACCGAGATCCGGGAAGAACGCCCTCGTCGCGGTGGGGCGGGCACCGGCCACGGACGGGTCGTACCAGAGGTATTCGAGGTACGCCTCCGGCAGGATGCCCGGCCGCACCCCGCTCTCCGCTGCCTCCTGCCACAGCAGTTCACCCGAGGCGAGATCACCCATCCACTGGGCCTCCGGGATGCCGTACTGCGCCGCGAGACGGTAGTACAGCCCCGCGCTGTGCCCGCTGCGCCGGTCGTGACAGTCGCCGTGGTCGACGTTGAACGCGAAGCCGGGGGCCATCTGGTGCAGCCGGTAGTCGAAGGTGCGGGAGAGGAAACCGCCCCGCCCCCACCAGTCGATGCCCTCCGCCTCCTGGAGGAGGTCCAGATGGATGGCGAGGAAGGGCACACCATAGCGCCAGTACACGACACCCTCGGCGTGCGAACCGTCCTCGGGCATCAGGTCGAGGACTGTGCCGAGATTGTCCTTGGCGCGCTCGGTCCACTCCTCCTTGCCCAGCACATATCCGGCCGTCGCCAGACCCGCGTAACAGATCCAGTTGTGGTTCTGCCAGTACGACGACGACCACCAGCCGCCCTCGCTCGCCACCGCGTACTCGTACATCCGCCGCCCCTGGAGCAGCAGCTTGTACCGGAGCAGCGCCCGCACCCCGTCCGGCAGATCGTCGCCGATCCACCGGTACGCGAGCGACAGATGGTGCAGCAGCCAGCCGGCGTCCAGATCGCGGTCCGGCATATGGGCCTTGCCCCAGTGCGGCAGCCTCACCGCGGCCTCGATCCAGCGGCGGCTCTCCGCCAGATGGGCCGGATCACCGCCGACCCGGTAGGCCAGTGCCGGGTTGGAGGCGGCCGGGCCCAGCCACGTGATGCTGGCCAGGGGGTGCGTACGGGGCGGGGTCAGCCCGCGGTGGCGGGCGGCCTCCTCGTACAACCGAGCCTCCTGCGCGGGGCGCGGACCGGGCGGCGGGGTCGCCGAGAGCAACAAGGGTCAGTCCTCCGTCCGGAACCGTGCGGTGCTGCCGTCGGCCAGCGCGACCGTCAGAAGCCCGTCACCGTCCAGCTGTACGCCGGTGACGGCAGGGCCCGCCGACGTCGCCTGATACACCGAGGCGAATGTGATCCGGTCCGACCTCACGGTGAAGTCGACCCGGGTACGCATGCACTGCGGATCGTCGGCCGGACCGGGGCCCGGCCGGGTGACCGGACGCACGGCCGCGCCGGGGGTGTGGGTGTGCCAGCCGTGCAGGGTCTCGTCGCCGTACCAGGTGGTGCGCACCGGCCCCGAGGCCTGGAGCTGGATGTCCAGCGCGACCCCGGGACGCAGCTGCGCGGTGAGCTGCCGCTCGTCCTCGGCTGCCACGGTCAGCAGGTCGACCAGATAGCTGTCGCCGAGCGCGACCTGCCGCACCGCACGCACGCCTTCGTACGCCGTCGTCACCTCGGCCGTGACGCGGGAGCCGTCCGAGCCGAGCAACCTCCCGGTGCACTCGGCCTGTTCTGCTCCGTCCACCCGGAAAGTGGGGTGCGCCTCGGTCGATGCGTACAGATCACGGAACTCGGCATGGGCGTAAGGCACTTGACCGGGGTCGGGCTGCCACGGGGTGGTGTCCCCGTACAGATACAGCGACAGTTTGTCGCGGTGCCCGTGCGAGCCGCCGTGCGGACCGAAGTCCAGCAGCGCGTGGACGCCCGCGTGGTGCAGCACCGCGTAGCCGGCCGTAGGGAACACCGTGACGGGATCGGGGGCCGGCCGCTCCGGCAATGCTGGTCCCGCGAACCAGCCGCCCAGCTCGCGGTCGAGCCCGTCGTCCTGCGCGCCGAGTTCGGCGCGGGCCCGCGCGGCCACCGCGTCGAGTGCGGAGGAGGGAACCAACTGCTGGGCCAGAGCGGTCAGTTCCAGCCACTCCAGGGCGAGGGGGCCGCGCAGATACGGGCCGTCGTGCAGCGCGGGCAGGATGCCGCCGGGCGTGGCGATCGCCGCGAGCACGTCCGTCATCCCGGCCAGCACATCCACCACATCGGACGGAACGGCCGCGGGGTCGGTGCCCCGCAGCGCGAGCAGCGCGGCCCGCAGCACGAACCCGTGGTAGTAGGTGCTGCCCTCCCACTCCCAGCCGTCATCGGCGACCGCGACCCGCAGATGCGCGTACAGCCCGTGGTCGCCCTCCAGCCACCGCTTGCCACCGTCCCACTCCAGGCCACGGGCCGCGGCGGCGCCCCGACTCGCCGCCACACCGGCGGCGTTGAGCCACGCGGTGTAGTTGGAGGCGAGATGGCCCTGCCCGGTCAGCACGTCCCGGGCGTCGAGAGCGGCCTGCTCCAGCGCGTCGAGGAGCGGCAGCACGTCGGCCAGGCCGTCGGTGGACTGTTCGGCGAGCGTGATCACGGTGTGCCCGATGTTGACCGCCCAGATGGCGTCGGTCAGCGCCTGATGGAAGAGCCGGCCGCGCAGCATCCAGGTCTGCGCCTCGCCGTGCCGCTCGGTGGCGAGCGACGCGTACAGACCGGCGTACTCGACGAGCCGCGCCACCGCCTCCGCGCGCTCGCCCCGGTGGGCGAGCACCCGCAGATGCCGCGCCCACGCCTGGTGCGACAGCACCAGCCAGGCACCGCGCACCGCCTCGTCGGCCACCCGGCAGCCGTACGCACACCGCGCACCGCCCGCCGGGAACACCCCGGCGAGCAGGTCACCGTGGTCGAGCTCCACACCGTGCGCCGGGCAGACGTACGCGTGCCACCAGCCGCCCCGCTCCCGGGCGATCCCCCTCAACGCGGCCACACGCCACCGTCGATGTCCACCGTGGTGGCGGTGAGGAAGCCGGACGACGGCGACGCCAGATGGACGACCGCGGTGGCGACGTCCTGCGGGGTGCCGGCCCGGCCGACCGGGATGCCCGCCTCCATCGCCTGCTGCGCCTCGGGCGCCGTGAACGTGTCGTGGAACGCGGTGCCCTTGATGAAGCCCGGCGCCACCGTGTTGACCGTGATGCCGGTACCGCCGAGCTCCTTGGCCAGGCCCTTGGTGAAGCCGCGGACACCGGCCTTGGCCGCCGCGTAGGCGACCGAACCGGGGCCACCGCCGTTGTGCGCGGCCAGCGAGGACATGGTGATGATGCGGCCGGCCGACGACTTCGTCAGATGGGGCAGCGCGGCCCGCACGGTACGGAACGTCGACGTCAGATTGGTGGAGAGCACCTGCTCGAAGTGGTCGTCGGACATCTCGGCGATCGTGGCCCGGCCGATCAGATGTCCCGCGTTGCAGACGAGGACGTCCAGACCGCCGAGGAAGCCGGCCGCCTCCTCGGCGAGCCGGTTCACCTCGTCGGTCACGGTGACATCGGCCTGGAACGCCTTCGCCCTGCGGCCGAGCGCCTCGATCGCGGAGACCGTCTTCGCGGCCTCGTCGGCGGAGGAGTGGTAGTGGACGGCGACATCGGCGCCGGCCTCGGCAAGAGCGACGGCGATGGCGCGGCCGATTCCGTGGCCCGCCCCTGTCACCAGTGCGCGGGAGCCGTTGAGATCAGCAGACATGAAGTGAAAACCTTTCGATGACCGGCCGCTGGGGGCCGGGACCGGTCACTTGAGACCGGCTGTTGCGAAGCCCTGCACGAAGTAGCGCTGGCCGATGAGGAAGAGAACGACCATGGGAAGGGTGGCCAGCGTGGTGCCGGCCATCAGGAAGTGCCACTGGGGGCCGTTCTCCGTCTTGAAGACGGAGAGCCCGACCTGGATGACCCGCAGGCTGTCCGTACGGGTCACCAGCAGTGGCCAGAGGAAGTTGTTCCACGACGACTCGAAGGTCAGCAGTGCCACTGTGGTGAGCGCGGGCTTGACCTGCGGCGTCATGATCCTGGCGTAGATCCGGAACTCACCGAGACCGTCGAGCCTGGCCGCTTCCTCCAGCTCCACCGGAAGATCGAGATAGAACTGACGGAAGAGGAAGACCGCGAACGGGGTGACGGCGCCGGGAACGATGAGCGCCCACCAGGAGTCCAGCCAGCCGCTGCCGCCCTGACCGAAGATGTCGTTGCCGCCGGCCAGCGGCATGAAGCGGACGATCAGAAACTCGGGCAGCACTTTGGTGTATGTCGGGATCATCAGCGCGGCGATGAAGGCGTAGAAGATGAAATCGCTGCCCCGGAACCTGATCCGCGCAAGCGCGTATCCGGCCATCGACGCCACCAGCACATTGATGACGGTGTGACTGAACGCGATGATGAAGCTGTTGCGTGCGTACGTCGCGAACGGCGCCGCCTTCAGCGCGTCGAGATAGTTGCCGAACTCCCAGTGGTCCGGGAGCAGTCCGGCGTCCTGCGAGGCGATCTCGACCGGCGTCTTGAGCGATGTGAGCACCATCCACACGAACGGTGCCACCATCAGCAGTGAGACGACGGTGAGCGTCAGATAGAGCGCGATCCGGCCGACGGAGAGCGGTTTGCCCTTCGTCCGGGGCCGGTCCTTCTCCACAACCCCGGGCCTGTGCAGCTCAGTTGTGGCCACGGGTGCCTCCCATGATCCGCCGGTTGACCAGGGTGAAGCCCATCAGCAGTACGAACAGCACCAGTGACTGCGCGGAGGCGTAGCCGATGCGGAACTCCCGGAAGGCGGACTTGTAGATCTCGAACGTCATCATCGTGGTGCTGTTGGCCGGGCCGCCGTCGGTCAGGATGTAGATCTGGTCGAACGACTGGAACGCGTTGATCAACGACGTGATGAGCACGAAGAACGTCGCGGGCTTCAGCAGCGGCAGGGTGATCGAGAAGAACTGCCGTACCTTGGACGCCCCGTCCACCGAAGCCGCCTCGTACAGCTCCTTCGGCAGGGACTGCAGCGCGGCCAAGTAGATGAGCATCTTCATGCCGATGCCCTGCCAGATGCCGACCAGGATCACCGACGGCATCGCCCACGACGTCGACGCCAGCCAGGCCGGGCCGTTGATCCCGAGAAACGACAGGAGTGTGTTCAGCAGCCCGTTGCCCGGGTTGTAGATCCACAGCCAGACCAGGGCGATCGCGACGGTCGCCGTCACCTGGGGAATGAAGACCGCGGTACGGAAGATGCCCCGCGCCTTCAGCCCGGTGTGCAGCGCCAGGGCCACGAGCAGCCCCAGCATCATGCCGAACGGCACGGTGAAGAAGGTGTAGACGACGGTGTTGACGATGGACTTGCGGAACACCGCGTCGCCCAGCATGTCCCGGAAGTTGTCCAGGCCCACGAACTGCGGCGCCGTCAGCACGTCGTACTTCGTGAAGGCCAGAACCACCGATGCGACGACCGGCAGGCCGATCCAGAGCGAGGCATGCAGCAGCGCGGGCGCCACCATCAGCATGCCGGCGCGCTGCCTGCGGCGCCCCGGGCCGGTGGGTGCCCGGCCGGTGCGCTTCTTCGCGACCGTGTGCCCGGTCGGGGAAGGGGGCCGCGCGGGCCGCGCCTTCAATACGGATGTCGCTCCCACAGTTACGGGTCCTTACATCCGGCCGATGGCGGCCTCGGCTAGCCGGCCGAGTTCCGCGATGGCGTCCTTCGCCGACTGGTTGCCCACGATCGCGGGCTCCAGCGTGGGCTTGATCTTTTCGCGGATCTCCATCCAGGCAGCGGTGCCGCCCTCCGAGCACGAGTGGCCCATGCTCTGCAGGGAGAGATCGACGAACTTGTTCTCCTTCACATAGCTGGTGTCGCTGAGATCCTTCAGACCGGGCACCGAACCGCGCTGCTTGGCCGCACCGAGGATCGACTCGGGTGTCGCGAGGTACTCGACGAGGGCACGGGCCGCTGCCGGGTGCTTGGAACTGGCGGACTGGGTGACCAGCGTGCCGCCCTGGAGCATCGCGGGCTTGCGGTTGGCGAGGATGAACGCCCCGAGCTTGTCGTCCTTGATCAGGTCCGGCGTCTGTTCGCCGGCCTGCCTCCACAGCCCACTGGTGGTCATCATCATCGACGCCTTGCCGGTCTGTACGTTGGTCGGGGCCCCGAGGTCCGTCTTCTTGGCGTAGACAGCGGAGCCGTCCTTGACGAGATCCTTGAAGAACTGCAGCGCCTCGACCCCGCGGGCGTCGGTGAACAGCACCTTCTTGCCGTCCTCGCTGAACAGCTGGCCACCGTTGGCGAAGAGAAAGGTCTCCCAGCACTGGCGCAGATTGATGGAGAACGGGTCGAACCCGATCCGGCCGTCCTTGGTCAGCTGCTTGGCCACGGCGCGCAGTTCGGCCCAGTTCGCCGGGGTCTTCTTGATACCTGCCTCGGCGAAGTGGTCCTTGCGGTAGACGACGATGCGGGTGTCGAGGACGACGGGCAGTGCGTACAACTTGCCGTCGTACCGGGACGGTTCGAGGACCCGCTTCTCGTAGTCGTGCGCGGTGGCGAACTTCTCGGGCAGCTCCGCGATCGCCTTCTTCGCGGCGAACGGCGGGATCCAGCCCACGCCCATCATCAGCACGTCGGGCAGCAGACCGCCCGCGAGCCCCGTGGTGATCTTCTCGTTGAGCTGATCGTACGTGGTGTAGTCCACGTTCACCTTGACGTCCGGGTACTTCTTCCGGAACCCGCCCAGGATCTCCTTCTCCAACAGCGTCTTGCCGTCGGCACCTTCGTAGATCGGGGTGAGCAGCGTGATCTCACCTTCGGCTGGGCCGTTGGCGGAGCCGGCCGCCGACGAGCCGGTGCCGCACCCGCTGAGGGCGGCGGCAGCGGTGCCGGCGCCGATGGCAGCAAGCAGCGATCGTCTTTTGAGTTCCATGGGACACCCCTTTTGAGGTGGAGAGGCTGTGGATCGATCCAGCGATGGCAACCCGGCCATGGCTGGGAAGCGCTGGTAAATCGATGCACTGATGCTAGGAACGCGCCGAGAGAAACGTCAACAGCTGATGCACATGAATTTTCAGGGATGTTAACGGGTGTACCGGTGAACAGGATCCAGTAAATCGATACACTGGTAAGGTCAGATGTGTTCCGAACCGGAGGTGGCATGAGCGGGGTAACGATCCATCAGGTCGCGGAGGCTGCGGGGGTCTCCGCAAGCACGGTCTCCAACGTCCTCAATGGGCGTACGGACCGTATGCAGGCGGCCACGCTGGCCCGCGTGGAGCAGGTGATCGAGCAGCTCAGCTACCGGCCCAACCGCGCGGCCCGAATGCTGCGCACGGGCCGCATCAAGGTCATCGGCCTCATCGTGCCGTCCGTCGCCAACCCGTTCTGGGGGGCGCTCGCCCGTGAGCTGGAGGCCATCGCGCTCGCCGAGGGCTATCACGTACTGCTGTGCAACAGCGAGCGCGATCCGGCCCGTGAGCTCAAGTACGGCGAGGAGCTGCTAGCGGACGGGGTGAGCGGCGTGGTGCTCTGCTCCTCGCTCCCCTCGCTCGACCATGTGACGCCGCTGCTCAGCCGCGGGCTGAAGATGGTCGCCTTCGACCGCACCGCACAGGCGGGCGACCCGCCGTCACTGGCCTCCATCAGTGTCGACAACGCGATGGGCGCGGAGCTCGCCACCCGGCATCTGATCGAACTCGGCCACCGCCGCCTGGCGTTCGTCTCCGGCTCGGTGAACAGTGTCAACCGCCGCGAGCGGCTTCGCGGCTTCCGGGCCGCCCTGGAAGCAGCCGGCCTCGACCCGGCCGACGCGATCGTGTGGCCCGGCGCCGACACCGCCGAGTTCGGCGACAAGGATGCCGCCGAGCTGGGGCGGAACGCGGCCAGGGAGCTCCTCGCCGGACCGCGTCCGCCCACCGCGTTCGTCGCCATCAACGACATGTGCGCGATCGGGATCTGCCGGGGCGCCAAGGACGCCGGACGCAGCGCGGGACAGGACGTCTCCGTGGTCGGCTTCGACGACATCCTCCTCGCCGACCTCTTCGAACCACCGCTCACGACGGTGCGCCAGCCGCTGCCGGAGATGGCCGCGGAGACGTTCCAGCAGCTGCGGGCGCGGATCGACTCGGCCCCTGCCGCGGGCCGGTCGCTGCTCATCCGGCCGAGGCTGGTCGTACGGGAGTCGACGGCTCCGGCCCCGACCGGTCCTGCCGCCGAGATTCCGGGACCGGGCGGAGCCGGGCAGCGGGCGGCGGGCCGGCCGGAGTAGGGCACCCCCGGGGAGCGCCGGCCGTTGGCCCCGAGAGCGCGGCGACCGGGGCGCGGCACACAAGAGCGCGGCGACCGGGGATCGCCGCGCCCTGACGTCTCCGCGGGATGCCGGAGGCTTCGAAGGCCGCGGGTGCGAGGGGGGTGACCGGCCGGCTCGGCAAGGCGTACGTGCGTGAACGCTTCAGACGCGATTGACGCGGTACACGTCCCGTACGCAGAGGTTGAGGACCGTCGTGACCACGATGGCACCGGCACAGACCAGGAGCACGGACCGGTCGGCCCAGGCATGTGCGGCGAACGCGGTGACGAGGTAGCCGAGCGGGATCGCGACGCGTTCCCCGACACCGTTGAACGAGGACATGCGCCCCAACTCCTCCTGGGGCACATGCTGTTGGAGTGCGGTGGTCCATGCCACGATGGCGACATCCAGCCCGATGCCGGCGAGCACGGCACTGAGCATCACCCAGGGCAGGGTCAGGCCCATGCCCAGCGCCATCGGTGGCAGGCAGAGAGCGCAGCCGGTGATGACGGCAACGGCCAGCAGACGGTACGGCTTCCAGCGCAGGCACACCAGCGTCCCCGCCAGCAGACCGAACGCGAACGCGCCCTGGACGAGCCCCCAGGAACGCGCCCCCGCGTAGTGCTCCTTGGCGACGACCGGGCCGAGGAGCTGGAAGCCTGCCAGCCACGCGGCGACCACGACCGTCCCGGCGGCGGTGTACGTCCACAGCCAGGTGCGGGAGCGGAAACCGGACCACCCCGCCCGCAGGTCGGCCAGCGCACTCCCCGTCGTGACCGGCGCGCCCAGCCGCAGACCGAGCAGCAGGAGCGCCGCGACCAGGAAGGTGAGCGCATCCCACGACAGGGCCCACGCCGGACCGCCGACCGCGACGATCAGCCCTCCGACGACGGGTCCGAGCACCTTGACGGCATTGTTCGGCAGCCGGACCAGCGCATTGGCCTGCTGGAGGTGCTCCGACGCGACGAGCTGTCCCACCACGCCCGTCGCGGCCGGACCGGTGAAGGCCACGGCGATCCCTGACAGGAAGCCGCACGCGGCGATCGAAACGGTCGTCGCCTGATGCGTGGCCACCAGCAGGGCGAGCACCCCCTGCGCGGCCGCGGACAGGAGGTTGCCCAGAAACAGGATCCGGCTGCGCGACAGGCGGTCCGCGAGGACGCCGCCCGCGATGGTGAGGACGATCGTCGGGACCGAGTTCGTGGCCAGCACGATGCCGAGCGAGCCGGCCCCTCCGCCCTGCCCGATCACCGCGTACGCGAGCGCGAGCGGAGCCATCGCGGACCCGGTCGCCGAGACGAGATTGGCGAGCACGAATCGCCGGAAAGCGGCAACGCGCAGCGGTTTCAAGGGAGTTGTCGGAAGTTCGACAGCAGCCTTCATGATCCTCCTGTGGTCGGCACAGCGAGCACCCCAGTGCCTGTCCTCAGGAGCGGTCGCTACGGTACGTGCACGGCCGCCCGGCTCGGTGCCCGGGGCGGTCACAGGCGTTGCTCGGCCAGGTCGAGCCAGTGCTCGACGTCGCCCGGGGCGAAGTGCCTGATGGCCCAGTCGGCCATGCGCAGACTCATATGCGCCCAGGAGAGACGCAGGACGTCCTCGGGCAGGCCGTCCAGGAGGTCGTCGAGGCGGCTCGTGACATCCGGTGCCTGCTCGTTCGCGTGCAGCCCGAAGCGCAGGGTGACCAGATCGAAACGGCGGTCACCCCGGCCGGCGCCGTCCCAGTCGATGACGCCGGTGACCGAGCCGTCGACGGCGAGCAGGTTGCCCTGGTGGAAGTCCTGGTGCACGACGTCGTGCCCGGCCAGGTGGTGCGGGTGATCGGCCCCGACCGACCTGATCCGCCGCTCCAGGTCACCGCTGCGCCGGCTGTGCCGACGCAGCGGCTCGTGAAGGCAGTAACCGGGGCCGTCGTCGAGCAGATACAGGTTCATCGACGGGACATCCGTACGGCCGGCCAGCAGCCCCGCCTGCGACTCGTTGAGAGTGAGCGCCTGATCCAGCCCATGGTCGTCCAGACGCCGCATCGGCGTGCCCGGGAGGAGCTCCTGGACCAGTGCCACCGCGTGACCCACCTGGACCGCCAACTCCGTCGACGGGCAGGGGTACCCCTGCCCGCGCAGCACCTCGCACACCGCCAGCGGTCCCGCCCGCAGATCCTCGATGCGGGTGTCCGGCCGCGATTTCAGCACGGAGCGGTGACCGTCGGGCCAGCGCACGTACGCGGCACCGACCTCCCCTCCGGGACAGGGCCCCTCCACGATCAGCCGGACACCTGCCTCGGCATACAGAGCGGCTGTCAGCCGGTCGGCATCAAGTCGCTCGGCGCGCGTCCAGGTCTGCGGAGATGTGGTCATCGGAGCATTCTCCGCTGCCGGACCCCCGTCTCCAGGAGGGGGTGTCGCCGACGCACTGCCGCCCAGGGGTTGTCCGGCTGCTGTGACCGTGCCGGGAGAGAGGGACGGCCCTTCCCCGGCACGGCCGGTCAACGGTTCGACGGCCCGCCAGGCCCGCTGTGGCCCGCCACGGCCTGACCCGGTCCGCTGCGGTCCGCCCCCAGTCCGCCGAAGCCCGACTGGGCCGGCCCCAGACCGACTCGGCCCGAATCGGACCGACTCATTCGGTGCTCGTCCGTCTTCGTCCGTCTCAGTCCGTCTCAGTCCGACGAAGCCGTCCACCCCAGCGCCTCGATGCGCGCGGCATCGCCGTCCCGGCCCTCGTCGAAGAGCGTCCGGGTGCCGTCCTCGACCCGGACCGCGTCCACGTACACTCCGCGCCCGACGTACAGCTGATCCGTGGCGTACCGCCACCGCAGCCGTACCTCCTTGCCGCGCCATGCGGCGAGGTCCGCGTCGAGCCGGTGCCAGACCCGGCCGGACCAGCCGGAGACCGAACCCGTCGGACGGGGTTCGGGCGCGGGCTGCGGGTGGTGGTCACCGGCCATCGGGACGGTGGTGAACGGCACCGGCTGCCAGGTCGCCCCGGCGTCCGCCGACGCCTCCAGGAAGAGGAAGTCGGACCCGGGCTCGGTATCCCACCAGAGAGCCGAGCTCAGCCGGGCCCGCGACGACGCGAGACGTAGCGCGGGCAGGGTGAGCGTGGCGCTGGTGGCGCTCGCCAGTCCTGAGAACCACGCTGTACGTCCCCGGGCGGGACGGACCGCGACGGCGCGCGCCATCTGGTTGGCGGTGGCGACGCGCGGCGCGCTGCCGGAGCGCCAACTGCGCACTGGGTGCACCGAGTTGCCGAGGACGATCAGGAACGAGTCGGTTGTCGGGTCCAGGACCAGGCTGGTGCCGGTGAAACCGGTGTGGCCCGCCGTCCGCGGGGTGGCCATCGCCCCCATGTACCAGTGCTGGTAGAGCTCGAAACCCAGACCGTGCTCATCTCCGGGGAACGCAGTGTTGAAGTCTGTGAACAGCAGGTCCACCGATTCCGCCGAGAGGATCCTCGCCCTGCCGTAGACCCCGCCGTTGAGCAGCGTACGGGCGAGGATCGCGAGGTCCCAGGCGCAGGAGAAGACTCCGGCGTGGCCCGCCACGCCGTCCAGGCTGTACGCGTTCTCGTCGTGCACCTGGCCCCAGACCAGTCCGCGGTCCAGGCCGGACCAGGGGAGCCGGGCGTCCTCGGTCGCGGCGATCTTCGGCTTCCAGGAGGCCGGTGGGTTGTACCGTGTGCGGTGCATGCCGAGCGGAGCGGTGATCTCCTCGCGGAGCAGGACATCCTCAGTGCGGCCGGTGATCTTCTCCAGGACCAGTTGCAGCGAGATCAGATTGAGGTCGGAGTAGAGGTACACCGTGCCGGGCGGATTGGCCGGCACCTCGTTCCACAGCAGCTCCAGCTTCCCCTCCCGCGTCGGCGCCTTGTACAGCGGAATCCAGGCACGGAAGCCCGAGGTGTGCGTGAGGAGCTGACGGACGGTGATGTCCTGCTTACCGCCGCCGGCGAAATCGGGCAGATACGAGGCGACCTTCGCCTCCAGCTCCAGCTTGCCGCGCTCGATCTGCTGCACGGCCAGGATCGAGGTGAACAGCTTGGACACCGAAGCCAGGTCGAAGACCGTGTCCTCGGCCATGGCGATCTGCTGGTCGGGCGGGAACTCCACCCCCGTGTCGGTCTTCTCGTCGTACGCCGCGTAGCGCACAGCCTTGCCGATCGAGTGGTGCAGTGCCACCGTGCCACCCCGCCCGGCGAGCAGCACCGCACCCGCGTACCAAGGGTGTTTGGGGGAATTGGAGAGGAACTTCTCCGCATCGGCGACCAATTGGTCCAGCGGCCCCTGCAGCAACCTGGCACGGGCGGCGGATCCGCGCCGCAGCGTCGGCCGGGCCTGCCCGGACGCCGCGCTCGTCCCGATCCCTGCGTGCATACCCGACGACCCCGCCCCCGACTCCATGGCCGACGCCCGTTCCGCGAACGGAATCGGCGCCAGGGCGAGTGCTCCGCCCAGGGCCAGCATCCCACCGCCCAGCCTGCGTCGGCTGATCCCTCTGCCGGCTGCGTCCTCGGTCATCCGGAACCCCTTCCTGCTGCGCGAAAGTAACTTTCGAAATTTCGTCCGACGATGAAACTTCCTGCCGCCGCAGAGATTACTGTCACCACTGCTGTCGCGGAGGCCCCCGGCATCACAAAGAATCTGACACTGCATCAGAAAAGCTCTTCCCTCGGATGTCCGACTGCGGCATCCTGCGCCCCATGGAGACGGAGCTGAGCAAGAAACTGGGAGTCGAGCACGCCATCTTCGGCTTCACGCCGTTCCCCGCGGTGGCCGCCGCCATCACCCGGGCCGGCGGATTCGGCGTACTCGGCGCGGTCCGCTACACCGCCCCCGACGACCTGGCACGCGACCTCGACTGGATGCAGGAGCACACCGACGGCAAGCCGTACGGCCTCGACGTCGTCATGCCCGCGAAGAAGGTGGAAGGGGTGACCGAGGCCGAAGTCGAGGCGATGATCCCGGCCGGACACCGCCAGTTCGTCCAGGACACCCTGGCCAAGCACGGCGTACCGGAGCTGGCGCAGGGCGAGGCATCCGGCTGGCGCATCACCGGATGGATGGAGGAAGTCGCCCGCAACCAGCTCGACGTCGCCTTCGACTACCCCATCAAACTCCTCGCCAACGCCCTCGGCTCACCGCCCCCCGACGTCGTCCGGCGCGCCCACGACCAGGACGTCCTCGTCGCCGCGCTCGCCGGAAGCGCCAAGCACGCCCGCCACCACGCGGACGCGGGCATCGACATCGTCGTCGCGCAGGGATACGAGGCGGGCGGCCACACCGGCGAGATCGCCTCCATGGTCCTGGTCCCGGACGTGGTCGACGCGGTGGGACCGCTCCCCGTCCTCGCCGCCGGCGGCATCGGCAGCGGCGAGCAGATCGCCGCCGGGCTCGCCCTCGGCGCCCAGGGCGCGTGGCTCGGTTCCCTCTGGCTGACCACGGAAGAAGCCGACCTCCACTCCCGCGCGCTGACCCGCAAACTCCTTGCCGCAGGCTCCGGCGACACCGTCCGCTCCCGCGCGCTCACCGGCAAACCCGCACGCCAGCTCCGTACCGAATGGACCGACGCCTGGGACGACCCGGCGGGCCCCGGCACCCTGCCCATGCCGCTCCAGGGGCTGCTGGTGGCCGAAGCCGTCTCCCGCATCCAGAAGTACGAGACCGGCGCGCTGCTCGGTACCCCCGTCGGCCAGATCGTCGGCCGGATGAACAGCGAGCGCAGCGTGCAGGCCGTCTTCGACGACCTGACCCGCAGCTTCGAGCGTGCCGTGGACCGGATCAACCGCATCGCCGGACGGAGTGCCTCATGAACCGGCCACCCAACGGCTTCTGGGCGCAGGCCGCCGCCGACCCCGGCCGTAGGGTCCTGACCGCCCCCGACGGCGAGAGCTGGACGGCAGGCCGGCTGCACGCCGCGGCCAACCGCCTGGTCCACGGACTGCGCGCGGCCGGGCTCCGGCGGGGCGACGCCTTCGCGGTCGTCCTGCCCAACGGCGTCGAGTTCTTCACCGCGTACCTCGCGGCCACCCAGGCGGGCTTCTATCTCGTACCCGTCAACCACCACTTCGTCGGACCCGAGATCGCCTGGATCGTCTCGGACTCCGGCGCCAAGGTGCTCATCGCCCACGAGCGGTTCGCACAGGCGGCGGCCGAGGCGGCCGACGAGGCGAAGCTCCCGGCCGGCCAACGCTACGCCGTAGGCACGGTCGACGGATTCCGCCCGTACGCCGAACTGCTCGAAGGACAACCCGAAGCGCCCCCCGAGGCCCGCACCCTCGGCTGGGTCATGAACTACACCTCCGGCACCACCGGCAGACCGCGCGGCATCCGCCGTCCGCTCTCCGGCAAGCTCCCCGAGGAGAGCCATCTCGGCGGATTCCTCGGCATCTTCGGCATCAGACCCTTTGACGACAACGTCCATCTGGTCTGCTCGCCGCTCTACCACACGGCCGTCCTCCAGTTCGCGGGCGCGTCCCTGCACATCGGGCATCCGCTGGTCCTGATGGACAAGTGGACGCCCGAGGAAATGCTGCGGCTCATCGACACCCACCGCTGCACCCACACACACATGGTCCCGACCCAGTTCCACCGCCTCCTCGCCCTCCCCGACGAGGTGAAGAGGGGATACGACGTCACAGCCATGCGCCACGCCATCCACGGTGCGGCGCCCTGCCCCGACCACGTCAAACGCGCCATGATCGACTGGTGGGGGAGGTGCGTCGAGGAGTACTACGCGGCCAGCGAGGGCGGCGGCGCCTTCGCCACCGCCGAGGACTGGCTGAAGAAGCCGGGCACCGTGGGCAGGGCCTGGCCGATCAGTGAACTCGCCGTCTTCGACGACGACGGCGACCGCCTGCCGCCCGGCGAACTCGGCACCGTCTACATGAAGATGAACACCGGCGGCTTCAGCTACCACAAGGACGAGACCAAGACGAGGAAGAACCGCATCGGCGACTTCTTCACCGTCGGCGACCTGGGCATCCTCGACGAGGACGGCTACCTCTTCCTCCGCGACCGCAAGATCGACATGATCATCTCCGGCGGTGTCAACATCTACCCCGCCGAGATCGAGGGCGCCCTTCTCAGCCACCCCGCAGTCGCCGACGCGGCCGTCTTCGGCATTCCGCATCCCGACTGGGGCGAGGAGATCAAGGCGGTCGTCGAACCGGCCCCGGGACACGAGACGGGGGAAGCGCTCGCCGCCGGGATCCTGCGCCACTGCGAACACCGTCTCGCCGGGTACAAGCTCCCCCGGAGCATCGACTTCATCGCGGAGATGCCCCGCGACCCCAACGGCAAGCTGTACAAACGACGGCTGCGCGACCCGTACTGGGAAGGGCACCACCGGGCGGTGTGACCCCTGCCCGGTCGCAGAGGCCCGGTGCACGGTCCTGCGTACGGAGGAGGGCCAGGACGCCGAGGGAGTACCCGTCGTCCCCGGCTACGCCACCCTGGAGTTCCGTACGCTCGACGGCCGCACCGTCAGCTTCGAGGAGCGGCAGGCACGCCTGACCCCGGCCGAGGCGGAGTTCCTGACGGTGTACTACCGCGCGCGGAACCCGGAGGCCGCGACCATCCGGGCCCCGTCGTTCGTTCCGAGCCACGCCAGGGCCCTGACCGGCGCCGCGGGCAGCGCGTTCGCGGTGGTCTCGGCGACCGTCCTGGCCCTGGTCCTCTGAGCGTCGTCCCCGTAGTGCGTCCAACGGCCTGCGGGGGCGACGAAGGGGCCCTGACACGTCATCGGTCAGTGCCCGGGTCTCGCGCGGAAGCCAAAAAACGAGTGGCAAGCAGAACCGGGCCCCCGTACTTTGTGCGCTCGTGACCGATGTCCCCAAGTACTCGTCCACCGACCCGGCCGCGCCGTCCACGGACCGGGACGCGTCCGTCTCCTGGGAGTCGACAGCGACGGCCGGCCGTCCGCCGGTGCGATCCGAAACCGACGGAGGACTGTTCTCCAGACGGTACGTGGCCGCGACCGCCAGTTTCTCCGCGGTGATGTTCCTGACCGGGTTCGCCGCGCTGGCCGTGGTGCCCACCTTGCCTACGGCCGCACGGGACCTGGACGGGGTGTCGCTCTTCCCGCTGGTGGCGGGATGTTTCGTGGCCGCCGGCCTGCTGGGCGGGGTACTGGGCGGCCATTGGGCGGACCGGTCCGGCGCACGACGTCCGCTGGCGGCGGGCATGGTGCTGGCGGTGGTCACCCTGCTGGTCTCGGCCGCCAGCACCTCCATCTGGCAACTGGCGGCCGGCCGCTTCCTGGACGGACTCGCGAGCGGGATGGTGGCGGTGTCGATCAACACCGCCATCGGGCAGGCCTACCCCGACCGACTGCGGCCGCGTGTCCTGGCGTTGATGAGTGCCTGCTGGGTCGTCCCGTCGCTGGTCGGTCCTCCACTGGCCGGGGTGGTGGCCGAATGGTGGTCCTGGCGGGCGGTGTTCTTCGGTCTGGCCGCGCTGACCGTGCTGCCGGCTCTGGCCGTGGTGGCCGTGCTGCGCGGCCGTTCCTGGCCAGCGGCGCCCGCACCGTCGGGAGACAGGTCGCCGCGCCCCGCGCTGATGGTGGCGGCGGCGGTGAGCGTGGGTGCGGCGGTGGGGCAGTACGGAGTCTCGGGCTGGGACCCGCGCCACCTGCTGTTCGTGGTGGGAGGGTTCGCCCTGCTGGTCGTGTTCGCGCCCCGGCTGCTGCCGCCGGGCACCTGGCGTGCCGCGCGCGGTCTGCCGGCCACGGTGCTGCTGCGCGGCATCAGTTCGGGGGTGTTCTTCACGCTGGAGGCACTCGTGCCCCTGCTGCTCGTCACCGAGCGGGGCGTGCGTCCCGTGTCGATCGGCCTGGCCTTCACGGGGGCGGCCGTGGCCTGGGCCGCCTCTTCCTGGGTGCAGGGCCGCCTGGAGCGCCGCCCCCGGCACCACTTGGTCGTGGCCGGTGCGCTGGTGCTGACCGCGGCGGTCGCTGTCGCCGCTGTCGGGACGCTGCCCGAGCTGCCCGCTGTGATCGCCGCGTCGGCCATGGTCGTCGCGGCCGTCGGCATGGGCCTGCTCGCACCGTCTCTCACTGTGCTGTCGCTCTCGCACGCTCCGGCCGGGCGGCAGGGCTATGCCAGCAGCGCGATGCAGACCAACCAGAACCTCGGCCAGATTACGGTTCTGGGTGTCTCCTCCGCCCTGTTCAACGCCTGCCTGAGCGCCGGCGCGACCGGCCACGTCGGCTACGGCGCCGCCTTCGTCCTGCTGCTCGCGCCCTGCGTCCTGGCCGCCCTGTTCGCCACCCGTACCCGCAGCGCCTGAACGAACCCCCGCCATCCCCACACCCCTGGCCGGCATCCCCGGTACCCGGCCTCTTGACCACCGCGTTCCGGCCGCACAGGATCACGCCATGACAGGTGTACGGAGCAGCACAGTCGACGGCGTCGTGGCGCGCAGCGCCCGGCGAACCCCCGAGCGCACCGCCCTGCGGTACGCGGAGCGGTCCTGGACCTACGCGGAACTCGATGCCGCCGTCAGCACCGCGGCGGCGGTCCTCACCGGCGAGCACCGGCTGCGCCCCGGCGACCGGGTCGCCTGTTACGCGCACAACTCCGACGCGTATCTGATCGGCTTTCTCGCCTGTGCCCGTGCGGGCCTGGTCCATGTGCCGGTCAACCAGAACCTCACCGGCGACGACCTCACGTACCTCCTCGAACAGTCCGGCAGCACCCTCGTCCTCACCGACCCGGACCTCGCCGACCGTATTCCGGCCGCGTTCTCCGTATGTGCGCTGCGCGACGCACCGGGCTCGCTCCTCGACGCCACCGCCACCCCGCGCCCCTTCACCCCGGAGCGGGAACCGGCCGCGGAAGATCTCGTCCAGCTGCTCTACACCTCGGGCACCACCGCACTCCCCAAGGGCGCGATGATGACCCACGGCGCGCTCGTCCACGAGTACGTCAGCGCGATCACGGCGCTCGACCTGCGCGCCACCGACCTGCCCGTCCACTCACTGCCGCTCTACCACTCCGCGCAGATGCACGTGTTCCTGCTGCCCGCTCTCGCGGTCGGCGCACAGAACATCATCCTCGACGCACCCGACGCGGACCGGATCTTCGACCTCGTCGAAACAGGGCAGGCCGACAGCGTCTTCGCCCCGCCCACCGTATGGATCGGCATCTCCCGGCACCCCGGATTCACCACCCGGGAACTCGGCGGTCTGCGCAAGGCGTACTACGGCGCGTCGATCATGCCCGTACCCGTACTGGAACGGCTCCGCGACCGACTGCCCGCGCTCGCCTTCTACAACTGCTTCGGGCAGAGCGAGATCGGGCCGCTCGCCACCGTCCTCGGACCGGACGAGCACGAGGGCCGGATGGACTCCTGCGGCAGGCCCGTCCTCTTCGTCGAGGCCCGGGTCGTCGACGAGGACGGCAAGGAGGTCCCCGACGGCACGGCCGGTGAAGTGGTCTACCGCTCGCCCCAGTTGTGCGAGGGCTACTGGGACAAGCCCGAGGAGACCGCGGAGGCCTTCCGCGACGGCTGGTTCCACTCCGGAGACCTCGCCGTGCGCGATGCGGAGGGCTTCTTCACCGTCGTCGACCGGGTGAAGGACGTCATCAACTCCGGTGGTGTCCTCGTCGCCTCCCGGCAGGTCGAGGACACCCTCTACACCCACCCCGCCGTCGCCGAGGTCGCGGTCGTCGGCCTGCCCGACGACCGCTGGATCGAGGCCGTCACGGCCGTCGTCGTCCTGCGCGGCGAAGCGACACCGGCCGAACTCATCGACCACGCCCGCGAGCGGCTCGCCCCTTTCAAGGCCCCGAAGCAGGTTCTCTTCGTGACCGAACTGCCCCGCAACGCGAGCGGAAAGATCCTCAAGCGGGAACTGCGCGACCGGTTCGCGTAGGGGATCCGGCACGTGTCATGCGGGGCTCTCGCCGACGCGGCGGTCCGGGCCCCGGCAGCACACGACCGGAGCGCGAACGGGCCGCGCCTCCCCGGCACGGGGCCCGTCCGCCCGGCATGAGCCGGACCGGAAGGCGCACTATCGGTCGTCGCGCTCGTCCACGATCCGCTTGAACTTGCCGACCGACCGCTCCAGCGTCCCGGGATCGACGATCTCGACCCCGACCGACACCCCGATCCCGTCCTTGACGGCCGCCGTGATCGACTCCGCGGCGGCCGTCCGCTGCTCCGGCGTGGCTCCCGCCCGGGCCTCCACCCGTACGGTCAGGGCGTCGAGGCGGCCCTCGCGGGTCAGCCGCAGCTGGAAGTGCGGGGCGAGCCCCGGCGTACGCAGCACGATCTCCTCGATCTGGGTCGGGAAGAGATTCACCCCGCGCAGGATCACCAGATCGTCGCTGCGCCCCGTCACCTTCTGCATCCGGCGGAACACGCGCGCCGTGCCCGGCAGCAGCCGGGTCAGGTCCCTCGTCCGGTAACGGATCACCGGCATGGCTTCCTTGGTGAGCGAGGTGAACACCAGCTCGCCCTCCTCGCCCTCCGGCAGCACCTCACCGGTGAACGGGTCGACGACCTCCGGATAGAAGTGGTCCTCCCAGATGTGCAGCCCGTCCTTGGTCTCCACGCACTCCTGCGCGACACCGGGCCCCATCACCTCCGACAGGCCATAGATGTCGACCGCGTCGATCGCGAACCGCTCCTCGATCTCGCGCCGCATCTCCTCCGTCCACGGCTCGGCACCGAAGATCCCGACCTTCAGGGAAGTCGTCCGCGGATCGACGCCCTGCCGCTCGAACTCGTCGAGGAGCGTCAGCATGTACGAGGGGGTCACCATGATGATCTCGGGCCGGAAGTCCTGGATCAGCTGGACCTGACGGGCCGTCATTCCACCGGATGCGGGAATGACCGTGCAGCCGAGCCGTTCCGCTCCGTAGTGCGCTCCCAGACCGCCGGTGAACAGTCCGTATCCGTACGCGACATGGACCTTCTGCCCGGGGCGGCCGCCGGCCGCCCGGATCGAGCGGGCGACCATGTCCGCCCAGGTGTCCAGGTCCCGCTCGGTGTAACCGACGACGGTCGGACGGCCCGTCGTCCCGCTGGACGCGTGGATCCTCCGCACGCGCTCCTCGGGGACGGCGAACATGCCGAAAGGGTAGTTGTCCCGCAGATCCGCCTTGGTCGTGAAGGGGAAGCGGGCGAGATCGGCGAGCGTGCGGCAGTCGTCCGGGCGCAGACCCGCCTTGTCGAACGCGGCCCGGTAATGGCCGACGTTCTCGTACGCATGGTGCAGCGTGGCCCGCAACCGCTCCAGCTGGAGTGCCTCCAGCTCGTCCCGGCCCATTCGTTCCGCCGCGTCCAGCAGAGGCGTCATCCGGATCTCCCTCTTCCGAGCAGTCGACCGATCGTTCGGTCGATCCTTCGGTAGTAGTAATTCAGGATGTTCCGTCTCCTGGCAAGAGGGGTGGCGCACACCACTCCCTCGGAGGCGTCCCGCATCGTGGATACGCTCACGCCGAACACGGCTGCGCCGCCCGGACCGCCCTGTTTGGGTGGCGTGCATGCCGGTCTTCCACGCGTACGACGGGACCGGGCTCGCCCACAGCCTCCTGGGAGAGGGCGCACCGCTGATCTGTCTCCCCGGCGGGCCGATGCGGGCCGGCGCGTACCTGGGCGGCCTCGGCGGCCTCTCGGCCCACCGGCAGCTCGTGGTGCTCGACCTGCGTGGCCCCGGGGCTCCGCGGTGCCGGACGACCTGTCGACGTACCGCTGCGACCGGCCGGCCGCCGACGTCGAGGCACTGGGCGAACACCTCGGCCAGGAACGCGTCGACCTGCTCGCCCACGCCGGGGCCGCCGATCCGGCCGCGCTGTACGCCGCCCGGCACCCGCGGCGGCTGCGTACGCCCACGCTCATCACACCCGGCGCCCGGGCCGTCGGCATCGACGCGTCTTCGACCCCGCCGCCACCTGGGCCGGGATCGCCGAACGTCTGGCCGCCGACCACCGGGTGTACGCGTTCGACTTCCGCGGGCACGGCCTCGGCGACCGGCCCGGCCGCTACTCCTTCGAGCTGTTCCGGGACGATCTGTACGCCTTCCCGGAGGCCCGCAGCCTCGCGGGCGCCACGGTGGTCGGACACTCCATGGGCGCCGCTGCTGCCTGTCTGCTCGCCGGGCGGGAACCCGGACTGATCGGCCGGATCGTCCGGGAGGAGGCCCCGCCGCCGTTCCCGCTCGAACCGCCGCGCGGCCCCGCAGAGCGCCCCGACGAAAAGCTGGACTCCGACTGGCCCGACCTGAGCAGCTCCCGGACGGCTACCGGGCAGTCACGACCGGTACAGCAGCGAGGTCAGGACCTCCCGGAGAGTGGTCTCGGCATCGGCCACCGGCCCCGTCGACCGCCAGGCCACGAAGCCGTCGGGACGCACCAGGACCGCGCCTTCGGGTGTCGTGCCGTGGAGCTCCGCCCAGTCGGCCCCGTTCTCCGGCTCCAGCTCGGCGCCCGGACCGATGCCGTACGCCTGGAGCCGTACCGAAAGTCCGTCGGCGACCCGGGCCGCCGCCCGCCGCCACACCACGTCCTCACCGTCCGTGAGCAGCACGAAAGTGTGCTCGTACAGATCCAGCGTGGACTTGCGCTCACCGTCCTGACGGACCCACAGATGCGGTGCACGGCTGCCCGGTTGGCCGTTCAGCTGCATTCCCTGCGGCACCACCGGCTGCCCCGGGTCGGCACCCAGCACAGCACCGCGGACATAGCGGTAGCCCAGCGCCACGGTGAGCATCCCGCCCTGCTTCCCGCCGCCCACACCCGGCGCCGCGGCGTATCCCGGGTGGCTGTGCTCGCTGGAACGCGCCGAGGCCCGCGCGCTCGTTGCCTGCGCCACCGGCAGCCGCTCCGCCTCGTAGGTGTCCAGCAGACCCGGGCCCGCCTCGCCCTTCAGCACGGCGGCGAGCTTCCAGGCCAGGTTGTGCGCGTCCTGGATACCGGTGTTGGAGCCGAACGCCCCGGTGGGAGACATCTCGTGGGCCGAGTCCCCGGCGAGGAAGACCCTGCCGGACGAGTACCGCTCCGCGACCCGCTCCGCGGCGTGCCACGGGGCCTTGCCGGTGATCTCGATGTCGATCCCCGGAGCGCCGACCGCCGTACGGATGTGCTCGGCTACCCGCTCGTCGGTGAAGTCCTCAAGGGTTTCCCCGAGTTGAGGCTGCCACGGCGCGTGGAACACCCACTCCTTCTTGTTGTCCACCGGCAACAGGGCGCCGTCCGCTGCGGGATTGGTGAGATAGCAGACGATGAAGCGCCGGTCGCCCAGCACATCGGCGAGCTGCCGGGAACGGAAGGTGATGCTCACGTTGTGGAAGAGATCGCCGGGCCCCGTCCGGTCGATGCGCAGCTGCTCACGGATGGGACTGCGCGGCCCGTCGGCCGCGACGAGGTAGTCGGCGCGCACACTGATGTGCTCTCCGGTCTCCCGGTTCTTGAGTGCCGCGTCCACCCCTGACCCGTCCTGGTCGAAGCTCTGCATCTCGGTGGAGAACCGCAGGTCACCGCCCTGCTCGCGGGCCAGCTTCACCAGCACGGGTTCCAGATCGTTCTGACTGCACAGGCACCAGCCGGTCGGGCTGAAACGGACGAGCCCGCCCCCCGGGTCGATCTCCTTGAACAGCCACTTCTGGTCGTCGCCGGTGAGCGACCCGGCCTGCAGAATCCCGTGGTTCTCGGCGAGGACCGACGCCGCTTCCCGGATGCCCGGCTCGGCACCCGCCGTACGGAACACCTCCATCGTGCGCACGTTGTTGCCGCGTCCGCGCGGATGTGTCGAGGTGGACCGGTGCTTCTCGACCAGCAGGTGCTCGATGCCGAGCCGGCCGAGGAAAAGTGAGGTGGACAGGCCCACCAGGGAGCCGCCCACGATGAGGACCGGTACGCGAATGCCGACGTTCTCGTTCATCAGTTGCTCCAGCTCGGACGCCGTTCGGTTGCCTTGTTCCATGCCCTCGTCGGAGCGGTTCGGACGATCGCTCACCTGAACGGTTCATAAATCTCGCGCCACCCGGACCAGCGTTTCACGATCGGTCACGGAGACGATGCCCGCGGTCACGGGGGCGGACCGCTCACATCCGCCGGGAGAGTCCCCGCTCCGGATCACTCGCCAACCGACGGTTGACGGCACGCCACCCGGCTTGTCCACGACACCGTCTCGAAGGAGACCGAAAGATGACCACCACCCTCTCGGAACGGATCTCCCAGTCCGCCTTCGACGGCTCCAGGCTGCGGGTCGTCCTGCTGCTGGACCTGTACGACGGGGCCCAGAAAGAGTTCCTGGAGGCGTATGAGCACCTGCGCAACCAGGTGGCATCCGTCCCCGGGCACATCAGCGACCAGCTGTGCCAGTCCATCGAGAACCCCTCGCAGTGGCTGATCACGAGCGAATGGGAGAGCGCACCCCCGTTCCTCGCCTGGGTGAACAGCGAGGAGCATGTCGCGACGGTGCAGCCGCTGCACAGCTGCGTGCGCGACACCCGTTCGCTGCGCTTCAGCGTCCTGCGGGAGACCGGGAAGTCGTTCGAGATGGCGCCCGAGACGGCCAAGGGCAGACTGCAGGCGTCACCCCGCCTCGGCGACGGAGTGGTGCGCCACGCGCTGACGTTCACCGTCAAGCCCGGCACCGAGGACATCGTGGCCAAGATCCTGGCCGACTACGACTCCCCGAACGCTCGTGTCGACGAAGACACCCGTTTGCGCCGTACTTCGCTCTTCATGCACGGAAACCGCGTCGTGCGGGCGGTCGAGGTCGAGGGCGACCTCCTCGCGGCCCTGCGCCACGTCGCCCGGCAGCCCGAGGTCAGGGCCGTCGAAGAGGCCATCAACCCGTACCTGGAGCAGGACCGGGACCTCAGTGACCCGGACTCCGCCCGGATGTTCTTCACCCGGGCGGCGCTCCCCACCGTCCACCACGTGACCGCGGGCCGGCACAAGGCCGAGGACGTCCGCCGGCACGCGCTCTTCTACCAGGCCAAGGAGGGCTGCGGCATGGCACTCGCCCGGCTGCTCGCCGGCCATGACGAGGAGGCGGCCGACGACCCCGCGAGCATCATCGACAGCAGCACCATCTTCCAGCGCGACGATGTCGTCGTCCGCCTCCTCGAAGCTATCGAACCGATCGACGCGCAGGCCGCTCAGGCGGTCGGCATCGACGGCCCCGGCAAGGTGGCCAGGCTCGGACGTCTCCTCGACGGCGGCGCGAACGCCGTGCCCACGAACGATCAGGGGATCTCGCACTTCCTCGCAGAGTCCGAGATGACCCTGATCACCGATCGGCGCGCCACGGAGTCCTGAGCCGCGCATCCGCACCCTGGGGGGTTCTCGCTCAACCCGTCAATACAACGCGCAATGCGCCAGGAGGAAAGCAGTCATGACCATGCACCGGCCACGCATCGTGGACCTCAGCGAGACGCAGCCCAACCGCAGGCGCGGAGGCGACCTTCGCGCCATGCTCACGCCGACAGCGGTGGGAGCCACCAGCGGCTTCATGGGGCTGGCCATCGTTCAGCCCGGCGACCGCATCGGCGAGCACTACCACCCGTACTCCGAGGAGTTCGTGTACGTCGTGAACGGTCTCCTGGAGGTGGATCTGGATGGTGAACCGCACCGGATGCGGCCCGACCAGGGCCTGCTGATCCCTCCCCATGTACGCCACCGGTTCCGGAACGTCGGCGACGTCGAGGCACGCATGGTCTTCCACCTCGGCCCGCTCGCCCCGCGCCCGGAACTCGGCCATGTCGACACCGAGCACACCGAGTCCGCCGAGCACGCCCCGTCCGCCGAGCACACACGGTCCGCCGGGCGCGTCGCACCGCCGGAACGAACGGAGGCCGCCTCATGACCCGCCGCGTGGGGGTCACCGGCGTAGGCGTCGTGGCCCCCGGCGGCATCGGCGCACCGGCCTTCTGGGACCTCCTCGCGAACGGACGCACCGCGACCCGGGGCATCACGCTCTTCGACCCGGCCGGCTTCCGGTCCCGTATCGCCGCCGAGTGCGACTTCGACCCGGCGGCGCACGGACTGGACGCGGACCAGGTCGCCCGGTCCGACCGGTACGTCCAGTTCGCGATGGTGGCCGCCAGGGAGGCCCTCGGCGACGCGGGGCTCGACCCGGAGAAGGTGGACCCCTGGCGCATGGGGGTGTCGCTGGGCACCGCGGTCGGCGGCACCACCCGACTGGAGCACGACTACGTCGCCGTCAGCGGCAGCGGCGCCCGCTGGGACGTCGACCACAGGCCGGCCGGCCCGCATCTGGAGCGGGCCTTCTCACCCAGCTCCCTCGCTTCGGCGGTGGCCGAACAGGTCGGCGCGCACGGCCCGGTGCAGACCGTCTCCACGGGCTGCACCTCCGGCCTGGACGCGATCGGGTACGCCTTCCAGTCCATCGAGGAGGGCCGCGTCGACGTCTGCGTCGCCGGGGCGTCCGACTCACCGATCACCCCGATCACGGTGGCGTGCTTCGACGCGATCAAGGCCACCTCGGCGAACAACGACGATCCGGAGCACGCCTCCCGCCCGTTCGACTCCCGCCGCGACGGCTTCGTCATGGGCGAGGGCGGGGCGGTGCTCGTCCTGGAGGAGCTGGAGCACGCCCGCGCCCGCGGCGCGACCGTCTACTGCGAGATCTCGGGCTATGCCACCTTCGGCAACGCCTACCACATGACCGGGCTGACCCCCGAAGGGCTGGAGATGGCCGAGGCGATCAACCGGGCGCTCGGTCACGCCCGGATGGACGGCTCGCAGATCGACTACGTCAACGCGCACGGCTCGGGCACCAAGCAGAACGACCGGCACGAGACGGCCGCCGTGAAGCGGGCACTGGGCGCGCACGCCTATGACGTACCGATGAGTTCCATCAAGTCCATGGTCGGTCACTCGCTGGGGGCGATCGGGGCCATAGAGATCGCGGCCTGCGTACTGGCCCTGGTCCACCAGACGGTGCCGCCGACCGCGAACTACGAGAGCCCGGACCCGGAGTGCGACCTCGACTACGTGCCGCGCACCGCACGTCCCCTGAAGCTGCGAAGCGTCCTCTCGGTCGGCAGCGGATTCGGTGGCTTCCAGTCCGCGGTGGCCCTGACGCGAACAGGTGGGAGGACACCATGAGAACCCGAAAAGCCCGGCGCACCGTCGTCACCGGCATCGGTGTCGTCGCCCCCAACGGAACCAACACCGAGGCCTTCTGGAAGAGGACGCACGAAGGGATCAGTGTCCTCGACCGGGTGACCCGCGAAGGGTGCGAGCACCTTCCGCTGCGGGTCGCGGGCGAGGTGCGGGGTTTCGAGGCGGTCGAGCTGATCGAGGAGCGCTTCATCGTCCAGACCGACCGGTTCACGCACTTCGCGATGGCCGCCGCGGACATCGCACTGGACGACGCCCGGCTGGGCCGCGCCGACTACGAGAACTCACCGTTCGACGTCGGCGTGGTGACCGCTGCCGGGTCCGGCGGCGGCGAATTCGGTCAGCGTGAACTCCAACGGCTGTGGGGACAGGGATCCAGCTACGTGGGCCCGTACCAGTCCATCGCCTGGTTCTACGCCGCCAGCACCGGCCAGATCTCGATCCGCGGCGGTTTCAAGGGGCCGTGCGCGGTCGTGGCCAGCGACGAGGCGGGCGGCCTGGACGCGCTGGCGCACGCCGCCCGTTCGATCCGCGGCGGAGCGGAAGCGGTGGTGGTCGGTGCGGCCGAGGCACCGCTGGCGCCCTACTCGGTCGTCTGCCAGCTCGGATACCAGGACCTGAGCACCTGCGACGATCCCGCCCGCGCCTACCGGCCGTTCACCTCGGACGCCTGCGGATTCGTGCCTGCCGAGGGCGGCGCCATGCTGGTGGTCGAGGAGGAGCAGTCGGCGCGCCGGCGCGGGGCCCGTGTCCGGGCCGAACTCGCCGGGCACGCCGCCACGTTCACCGGCGCGTCCAGATGGGAGGAGTCCCGGGAGGGCCTCGCCCAGGCGATCATCGGCGCCCTGCGGGAGGCCGACTGCGCACCGGACGAGATCGACGTCGTCTTCGCGGACGCCCTCGGCGTACCGGCGGCCGACCGCGCCGAAGCACTCGCGATCGCCGACGCACTCGGCGCGCACGGCCGGCAGGTACCGGTGACGGCGCCCAAGACCGGCATCGGGCGCGCCTACTGCGGGGCGCCGGTACTGGATGCGGCCGCGGCGGTGCTTTCCATGGAGAACGCGCTGATACCGCCCACGCCGAACGTCTTCGAGGTGTGCCATGACCTCGATGTCGTCACCGGCAGTGCGCGCCCCGCCGACCTGCGGACGGCGCTGGTGCTCAGCCGCGGGCTCATGGGCTCGAACGCGGCGATGGTGCTGCGGCGCTCCACCGACACCCAATCGTGAGAAGGAGAAGTCCTCATGACCGATCGACTGACCTACGCGGAACTCGCCGCCCTGATGAAGAAGGGCGCCGGACTCACCGTGGACCCGCGCGACATGGAGAAGCGTCCCGGGTCCGCTTTCGACGAGTTCGGCCTCGACTCGCTGGGCCTGCTCGGCATCGTGGGCGTGCTGGAGAACCGGCACGGCCGACCGCTGCCGACCGACGCCGACCGCTGCAAAACCCCCCAGGAATTCCTGGACCTCGTCAACAACACCCTCATGCAAGGAGCCTGACGTGCCTGGACGCACCGAGAACGAGATCACCATCGCCGCCCCCCTGGACCTCGTCTGGGACGTGACCAACGATCTGGAGAACTGGCCGCGGCTGTTCAGCGAGTACGCCGCGGTCGAAGTCATCGAACGGGACGGCGACAGGACGAAGTTCCGCCTGACCATGCACCCCGACGAGAACGACAAGGTGTGGAGCTGGGTCTCCGAGCGGACCGTCGACCGCGCCGGCCGCACGGTCCGCGCCCGCCGGGTCGAGCCGGGCCCGTTCCAGCACATGAACATCCGGTGGGAGTACTCCGAGGTCCCCGGCGGTACGAAGATGCGCTGGACCCAGGAATTCGCGATGCGGCCCGACGCACCCGTCGACGACGCGTGGATGACCGACAACATCAACCGCAACTCCAAGGTCCAGATGGAGCTCATCCGGGACAAGATCGAGCAGCGCGCCCGCGAGCGCCGTACCGCCTCGGTATCGGCCAGCTGACCCGCCGTCCGCCCGCCCCACAGGGCCCGGCACCCCGCCGGACGGCGGGGTGCCGGGCCGGGAACCAGAAAGGCATCCCACGATGCACCACGCTCTGATCGTCGCCCGGATGGCGCCGGGTTCGGCGCCGGACATCGCCGAGCTGTTCGCGGCCTCCGACAGCACCGAACTGCCGCACCTCGTCGGCGTCACCAGGCGCAAGCTGTTCCAGTTCGGCGACGTCTACCTCCACCTGATCGAATCGGAACGCCCGCCGGGCCCCGAGATCGCCAAGGTGACGGAGCACCCGGCGTTCAAGGACATCAGCGACAAGCTCACCGCATACGTGAGCGCGTACGACCCGGAGACCTGGCGCAGCCCCAAGGACGCCATGGCCCACGAGTTCTACCGGTGGGAGCGCGGCACCACCGCTTGAGACGGAAAATCGCCCCGGGTCCGGCCAGTCGGCCGGACCCGGGGCGATTTTCGTCTCCCTCGGGGGCTTCCATTGCTCCCGGGGGACGGGGAATCAGCCCGGGACCACGCATTCGAAGGCGTGGAGGTACGTGTTGACCGGCACGACGTCGCCGATCAGCAGTCCGGCGTCCGAGATCCGGGCGACCAGGCTCTCCCTCGTGTGCTTCGCGCCGCCGACATTGAGGAGCAGCAGCAGGTCCATCGCGGTGGTGAACCGCATCGAGGGAGTGTCGTCGACGAGGTTCTCGATGACGACGACCCTGGCTCCCGGGCGGGCCGCGGCGACGACATTGCGCAGTGTCCGGCGCGTGCTGTCGTCGTCCCACTCCAGGATGTTCTTGATGATGTAGAGATCGGCCTCGACCGGGATGGCCTCGCGGCAGTCCCCGGCCACGATCCGGGTCCGGTCGACGAGCGGCCCCTCGTCCCGCAGCCGGGCATCGGCCCGCGCCACCACACCGGGCAGGTCCATCAGGGTGCCGTGGAGCGACGGGTGCTTCTCCAGCAGGCTCGCCAGTACGTGCCCCTGGCCGCCGCCGATGTCGGCGACCGCGGACACCCCGGTGAGGTCGAGGAGTTCGGCGACGTCCAGCGCGGACTGCATGCTGGAGGTCGTCATGGCCCGGTTGAAGATCTGGGCCGACTCGTGGGCATCCTGGTGGAGGTAGTCGAAGAAGCCCTTGCCGTGGACCTCCGCGAAGACGCTCCGGCCGGTACGCACCGCGTCGTCGAGGCGCGGCCAGACATCCCAGGTCCAGGGCTCGGTGCACCACAGCGAGATGGAGCGCAGGCTGTTCGGGTCGTCCTCGCGCAGCAGGCGGGACATCTCGGTATGGGCGAAGTACCCGTCCGGGGTCTCGGTGAAGATCCCGTAGCAGGACAGGGCACGCAGCAGCCGGCGCAGTGGCACCGGCTCGGCCTTCACCAGCGCGGCGAGCTCCTGCGCGGTGGCGGGTGTCTCGCCCAGTGCGTCGGCGACGCCCAGCCGGGCCGCGGCGCGCACCGCGGCGGCGCGGGCCGCCCCGAACACGATCTCGCGCAGCTGCATGGCCGGCTGAGGGGGCGTGACGGGGTGCGGGACGGCGACGTGGACGTGGGTCGATGCGGAAGTGGATGCGGGAGTGGGACTCACAGTGGTCATGCTGTATCGCTTCTCCTCGTGCGGGGTGCGCCGATCAGCACATCCCGGCCGGTGTGGACTTCGTGCAGACGTTGGCGGTGAACGTGTTGCCCTTGCCGGTGTCCCCGTTGGCCAGGTCGGCCGGCTTGTTGCCGAGCACGACATTGCCGCTGATGGTGTGGCCGGTGTTCTTCGTGCCCACGAAGCTCTTGAACAGCACGACGCCGCCCGAGAGCGGCGTGGCGCCCACGTTGTTGCTGATCGTGTTCGAGCGCACCCGGGTGTCCGCGGCGCCGGTGAGCACGATGCCGGAACCCTGGATGGCGGGCAGCCGTTCGGTCTTGGCGCAGAACTTGTTGTTGTTGTTGATCTGATTGGACCGGATCGTCATGGCTCCGGCCTGCGGCCTGCCCTCGTCGCCCACGACGAACACACCGCTGCAGTTGGCGGTGAAGGTGTTGTCGTGGACCGACAGGTTCCTGACGCGCCTGGCGGTGAAGCCGATTCGGTTGTCCGAGAGCGTGTTGTCCTGGAGCTCGGTGCCCCGGGTGTCGGTGGCGCCGCCCTCCTCGTCGACCGTGTTCGCGACGAAGATGCCGGCGTCGCCGTTGGCGCGGGCGGTGTTGCCCGTGAACACACCACGGGTCGAGCGCTCCTGGGCGATGCCCCAGACGCCGTTGTGCTCGGCGATCACCCGCCGCACGGACAGCCGGTCCGTCCGGGAGGCCCAGACGCCGTTCTTCTTGAAGCCGGAGACGGTCAGCGAGTCGACGCTCACGCCGTCGACGGTCCGGCCCGCCCGGCCCAGGACGCAGACTCCGCTGCCGGTCTTCGCACAGGCGTCGACGGAGCGCGGGTTCTTCGCCGCCGGCCGGATGACGGTCCGGTCGCCGTAGCCGCGCAGGGTGAGGTTCGGCTTGGTGATCAGGACGGTCTCCCGGTACGTGCCGGGCATGACGACGACGGTGTCACCCGCCCGAGCGGCGTCCACCGCCTTCTGGATCGACTGGCCGGGCCGCACCACATGGGCGCTCGTGGCTGATGCGGAGGGCATTGCCGCGCCGATTCCAGCGGCGGAGACTACCGCGACCGGGACAAGGATCTTGATGTGTCGTTTCCTCATGAGCCGAAGCTATGGGCGTTTTCCCCCCTTTGCCACATAGGGTGAGCTGACGGGTACCAGGCGTTCCCGAATGGCTTACGCCTGGGCACGTCGCGTGGCGCAGGGGGTGGACGCGCAGCGATGCACCCGGGTGATCCGGACCGGCGCTGTCACGGCTCTTGCGAGGATTAACGGTCGGGCCGCCGTTCGGGTGTTCCTCGGGGATCCCGTCCGGCCGCCGTTCGGGTGCCTCTTCGTCCTCGGGCCCGTGGTGCCCCTCTGCTCGGGCTCGCGTCCTCAGCCCTCGGGCGTGCGCCGGGGTGCGACGACCGAGCGGGCCCACCGGTAGTCGGCCTTGCCGCTCGGTGAGCGCTGGATCTGCCCGGTGATCACCAGCCGGCGGGGGATCTTGTAGCCGGCCAGACGCGTCCTGCAGTGCGCCTGGACGTCGTCCAGCGAGGGCTCGGCCGCCCCCTCGCGCAGCTGCACCACCGCCGCGACATGGTTTCCCCACCGCTCGTCCGGCACCCCGGCGACCAGCGCGTCGTACACATCCGGATGGGCCTTCAGCGCCTCCTCGACCTCCTCGGGATACACCTTCTCGCCCCCGGTGTTGATGCACTGCGAGCCCCGGCCCAGGACCGTGACGATGCCGTCCGCGTCGACGGTCGCCATGTCGCCGAGCAGCACCCAGCGCTGACCGTCCCTGCGGAAGAACGTCTCCGCGGTCTTTTGCGGGTCGTTGTAGTACCCGAGCGGTACGTGGCCGCGCTGGGCGATCCGCCCGGGCTCGCCCGGAGCCACGGGCTCGTACGTCACCGGATCGACCACCGCCGTACGGGAGTTGACCTGAAGCCGGAAGCCCTTCTCCGGACCCGAGTCGGCCGTCGCCGTACCGTTGAACCCCGACTCCGACGAGCCGAAGTTGTTCAGCAGCATCACCGTCGGCACCAGCGCCTGGAACTCCGCGCGCACCGAGTCCGACATGATCGCACCCGAGCTGGAGACGGAGAACAGCGACGAACAGTCGGTGCCCTTCAGTGGCCCCTCCAGCGCGTCGATCAACGGCCGCAGCATCGCGTCGCCCACCAGGGACACGCTGGTGACCTTCTCCTTCTCGATCGTACGGAGGACCTCCTCCGGCACGAACTTGCGGTGGACGACGACCCGTTGCCCGAAGTTGAACCCGATGAACGCGGTGAGCGTCGAAGTGCCGTGCATCAGCGGGGGAGTGGGGAAGAAGGTGATCCCGTCACCACCGGCGGCCACCCGCTCGGCCAGCTCCTGCGGGGTCTTCACCGGATCACCGGTCGGCGCACCGCCGCCGAGGCCGGAGAAGAAGAGGTCCTCCTGACGCCACATCACACCCTTGGGCATTCCGGTGGTGCCACCGGTGTAGATGATGAACTGGTCGTCGGCCGAACGCGGCGGGAAGCCGCGCTCCGGGCTCCCGGCCGCCTCGGCGTCCGTGAACGCCACGGCACCCGGACCGCGTACACCCGTCACCGGCGCCCCCACCCGGACCAGGTGACGGAGCGTCGGGGCCTTCGGCGCGGCGGCCGCGACCCGGACGTCGAACTCGGCGTCGAAGACCAGCGCCACGAGATCCGAGTCCCGGTAGAGATAGGCCAACTCCTCTTCCACATAGCGGTAGTTGACGTTCACCGGAACGATGCGGGCCTTGAGGCAGGCCAGCACCGTCTGGAGATACTCGACCCCGTTGTAGAGGTGCAGCCCGAGGTGCTCGCCGGGAGCGATGCCCGCCTCGATCAGATGGTGCGCGACGCGGTTGGCCGCCGCGTCCAGCTCCGCGTACGTCAGCCGGCGCTCCGCACCCGTACCGGGATGGTCGAGGTAGACGAGCGCCTCGCGTTCCGGGACCGCGTCGACGACCGACTCGAACAGGTCGGCAAGGTTGTACTCCACCATTCCTCCTGACCCCGGATGCTGACTGGCCCGGCGGTCATTAGAGCGCCGGGAGGCGCAAGTGGGAAGAGGGGCCGCCGAAGAAATCTGACTGACTGTCAGAAAACTATTGAACTGGACCCTCTCCTACTGCAACCTGTTCTAGGTCTTGAGACGGGAGGCAGGCAATGGGTGGTACGGAACACCTCACCGTGCGGCGCGAGGGCGCCACGCTGGTGCTCACCTTGAACAGGCCGGAGGCGAAGAACGCCCTCTCGCTGCCGATGCTGGTCGGGCTGTACGACGGCTGGCTGGCCGCGGACGAGGACGACGGGGTCCGCTCGATCGTCCTCACCGGCGCCGGCGGCTGTTTCTGCGCCGGTATGGACCTCAAAGCCCTGGCGGGCAAGGGGATGGAGGGCGAGCAGTACCGCGATCGGATGACCGCCGACCCCGATCTGCACTGGAAGGCGATGCTGCGCCACCACCGCCCCCGCAAACCGGTCATCGCTGCCGTCGAGGGCCACTGCGTCGCGGGCGGCACGGAGATCCTCCAGGGCACCGACATCCGGATCGCCGGGGCGGGCGCCACCTTCGGGCTCTTCGAGGTCAAGCGCGGCCTCTTCCCCATCGGCGGGTCGACGGTACGGCTGCCGCGCCAGATCGCCCGTACCCACGCGCTCGAAATGCTCCTCACCGGACGCCCGTACAGCGCCGAGGAGGCCGCCGGCATCGGGCTGATCGGCCGGGTCGTCCCCGACGGCACCGCCCTGGAGCAGGCCCTCGAAGTCGCCGAGCGGATCAACGCCTGCGGACCGCTCGCCGTCGAAGCCGTCAAGGCCTCCGTGTACGAGACGGCCGAGCTGACCGAGACCGAGGGGCTCGCCGCGGAGCTGAAACGCGGCCGGCCGATCTTCGCCACCGACGACGCCAAGGAAGGCGCCCGCGCCTTCGCCGAGAAGCGCCCGCCCGTCTACCGGCGCGCCTGAGCCAAGGAGGCAACCGTGCCCGACATCCTCAGCGCACCGCTGGTGGTCGAATTCCCCTTCACCCGTTCCCTCGGACCGGTCCAGAGCGCCTTCCTCACCGGACTGCGCGCACGCACCGTCCTCGGCGTCCGGACCGTCGACGGAAAGGTCCTCGTCCCGCCCGTCGAGTACGACCCCGTCACCGCACAGGAGATCCGCGAGCTGACCGAGGTCGCCGCCACCGGCACCGTCACCACCTGGGCCTGGAACCCCGCCCCGCGCCGCGGCCAGCCCCTCGACACCCCCTTCGCCTGGGTCCTCGTCCGGCTCGACGGCGCCGACACCGCCCTGCTGCACGCCCTGGACGCGCCCGGCCCGGAATCCGTCCGCACCGGCATGCGGGTACGGATCCGCTGGGCCCCCGAACGGGCCGGCGCCATCACGGACATCGCCTGCTTCGAGCCGTACGACGACGGCGAGACAGGTCGATCCGTCCCGCACAGCGGCGAGTTCGGCGATCCCGTCACCGGCATCGTCACCCCCGCCCGCCTCGACTACCGGTACACTCCCGGCCGCGCCCAGAGCGCCTACCTCGGCGCACTCTCCGAGCGGCGGGTCGTCGGGGAGCGCTGCCCGTCCTGCACCAAGGTGTACGTGCCGCCCCGCGGTGCCTGCCCCACCTGCGGGGTCGCCACCGCCGAACAGGTCGAGGTCGGCCCGCGGGGCACGGTGACGACGTACTGCATCGTCAACATCAAGGCGAAGAACCTCGACATCGAAGTCCCTTACGTCTACGCGCACATCGCCCTCGACGGCGCCGACCTCGCACTGCACGCGCGGATCGGCGGACTCCCGTACGACCAGGTGCGCATGGGCCTGCGGGTCGAACCCGTCTGGACCGAGGGCGGACGGCACCCCGATCACTACCGGCCGACCGGCGAACCGGACGCCGACTACGACGCGTACAAGGAGTTGCTGTAGATGCGAGACGTGGCGATCGTCGCCTTCGCGCAGACGGACCACCGCAGGCGCACCGACGAACTCTCCGAAGTCGAGATGCTGATGCCCGTCCTCCACCAGGTCCTCGACGCGACCGGTCTGCGGGCGAGTGACATCGGCTTCACCTGCTCCGGCTCCAGCGACTACCTCGCGGGCCGCGCCTTCTCCTTCACCATGGCGCTCGACGGCGTCGGCGCGTACCCGCCGATCTCCGAGTCCCATGTGGAGATGGACGGCGCCTGGGCGCTGTACGAGGCCTGGGTGAAGATCCGGACGGGCCAGGCCGACACCGCCCTCGTCTACTCGTACGGAAAGTCCTCGCCCGGTGCGGTGCGCGACGTGCTCACCCGCCAGCTCGACCCGTACTACGTCGGCCCGCTCTGGCCGGACTCCGTCGCCCTCGCCGCGCTCCAGGCGCAGGCGCTGATCGACGCCGGCGACACCGACGAGGCCGCCCTCGCCGCGATCGCCACCCGCAGCCGCGCCGCCGCCGTGAACAACCCGCACGCCCAGCTCGCCGGCCCGGTCCCGGCCGGTGAGTACGTCGTACAGCCGCTGCGCACCGGTGACTGCCCGCCGGTCGGCGACGGCGCGGCTGCCGTGCTCCTCGCCGCCGACGACACCGCACGGGCCCTGTGCGCCCGCCCTGCCTGGATCCGCGGGATCGACCACCGCATCGAGGCCCATAGCCTCGGCGTCCGCGAGCTGACCGAATCACCCTCCACCCGGCTCGCCGCAACCCGCGCCGGGGCCTTCGAACGGCCCGTGGACACCGCGGAGTTGCACGCGCCGTTCACCTCCCAGGAGGTGGTGCTGCGCAAGGCGCTCCGGCTCGACGACAGCGTCACCGTCATCAACCCGTCCGGCGGTGCGCTCGCCGCCAACCCCGTCATGGCCGCGGGGCTGATCCGCCTCGGCGAGGCCGCCGCCCGCATCCACCGCGGCGAGTCCGACCGGGCGCTCGCCCACGCCACCTCCGGGCCCTGTCTGCAGCAGAACCTGGTCGCCGTACTCGAAGGGGAGAGCGCTCATGTCTGAGGAGCCCGTGGCGGTCGTCGGCATCGGCCAGACGAAACACGTCTCCGCCCGCCGGGACGTCTCCCTCGCCGGACTCGTCCGCGAGGCCGCCGTCCGCGCGCTGGAGGACGCCGGACTGACCTGGGCGGACATCGACGCCGTCGTCATCGGCAAGGCTCCCGACTTCTTCGAGGGCCTGATGATGCCGGAGCTCTACCTCGCGGACGCCCTCGGCGCGGTCGGCAAGCCGATGCTCCGGGTGCACACCGCGGGCTCGGTCGGCGGCTCCACCGCACTCGTCGCCGCCAACCTGGTCTCCGCACGGGTGCACCGCACCGTCCTCACGCTCGCCTTCGAGAAGCAGTCCGAGTCCAACGCCATGTGGGGCCTCTCGCTGCCCATCCCGTTCCAGCAGCCGCTGCTGGCCGGAGCGGGCGGCTTCTTCGCCCCGCACGTCCGCGCGTACATGCGCCGCACCGGGGCGCCCGACACGATCGGCTCGCTCGTCGCGTACAAGGACCGGCGCAACGCGCTCAGAAATCCGTACGCGCACATCCAGGACCCGGACATCACCCTGGAGAAGGTCCAGTCCGCCCCGATGCTCTGGGACCCCATCCGCTACTCGGAAACCTGCCCGTCCTCCGACGGGGCCTGCGCCATGATCCTCACCGACCGTGCCGGAGCGGACCGTTCACCGCACCCGCCCGCCTGGGTGCACGGCGGCGCCATGCGCAGCGAACCCACACTCTTCGCCGGCAAGGACTTCGTCTCGCCGCGGGCGGGCAAGGACTGCGCCGCCGATGTGTACCGGCAGGCGGGGATCAGCGACCCACGACGGGAGATCGACGCCGTCGAGATGTACGTGCCGTTCTCCTGGTACGAGCCCATGTGGCTGGAGAACCTGGGCTTCGCCGAGGAGGGCGAGGGCTGGAAGCTCACCGAATCCGGCGTCACCGAACTCGACGGCGACCTGCCGGTGAACCCCTCGGGCGGGGTGCTCTCCACCAATCCCATCGGCGCCTCCGGCATGATCCGCTTCGCCGAGGCCGCGCTGCAGGTCCGGGGACAGGCGGGCGAGCACCAGGTGGCGGGGGCGCGAAAAGCGCTCGGCCACGCCTACGGCGGCGGGGCGCAGTTCTTCTCCATGTGGCTGGTCGGAGCCGAGCCTCCCACCGGCTGACCGCAGGCCGTCGCGGACCGGAGGGAGTCCGTCACGCGGCCTGTCCCGGGCCGCCCGGGGTGGCTACGATTCGGCCCGGGACGACAAGTGGGAGGAGCCGACGTGGCGGAGAGCACCACGACCCGACAGCCCTTCGCGGGCTGGGACGAGCCGGACCTGGATCTCAGCAACGCGGACTGGCGGTCGGGCAGTCAGGGCGCGGGCGATGTCCAGATCGCCTTCGTCGAGGGATTCATCGCGATGCGCAACGCCGGCAAACCCGGCAGCCCCCCGCTGATCTTCACCCCGGCCGAATGGCGGGCCTTCGTGGTGAACGCCCGCGACGGCGAATTCGACCTCACCTGAGCGTCGCAAGAGAAGCCGTACGGTCGCTGCACGCCGCCGGCCGGGCGCTCTTCGCGTACGGCGTCCGCCCGGGTGAGCCCGGCCCCGCGGACAGGGGCCGGCTGCGGCTTCGGCGGCACGGCGGAAGGGAACGCGTTCAAGGAACACCCCCGTCGGCAGTAGTGCGTACTGTCGTGCGGCAACCGCGCCAGGGGCGCCCGCCACCACGAGCGGCACCGCACCCAGTAGCGTGGTGATCATGATGGGCGAGCGCGACCTTCGAACCCTGCTGAGCGGTATGCGGCCGGAACTGAACCCCGGCCGCTACGTCTTCACGACCGTGCCGGGAGACGCCGTGCCCACCTGGGTCACTCCGGTCGTCACGGTCACCGAACCCGAGGGCGTGACCCTGGTCCTGCCGGAGGCGGAGGCCGACGAGGCGGGACTGGCGCACGAATACCCCGCGGGCTGGATCACGCTCCGTGTCCACTCGTCCCTGGACGCGGTCGGCCTCACCGCTGCCGTGTCCCTGGCGCTCGCCGACGTGGGGCTGAGCTGCAATGTGGTGGCAGGCTTCCACCACGACCATCTTTTCGTCCCGTACGACCGGGCGGCCGAGGCCGTCGACGTGCTGGAAACCCTGGCCGCCGAATCGGCCTGAGGCGGCGCCGCGGCGCCGCCTCAGCCGGGCCCTGGGGCCCGCCGGAGCCCGGCCGGCGGACCCGCGGGCGCCCCCGCCTGCGCGGACCCGGCTCCGCAACGTGAGCCCGGACACGTAACATGTCTGCATGTCCTTCCTCCGCCGCCGTAGCGCCGCCACACCCGCGGGCCCCGACTTCGACGTCCTGGCCATGGACCCGGGAGACTGGCCCGGAAATCTCGGCGCCGGTCTGCTGCCCGCGCCCGACGGGAGCTGTCAGGGCGTCTTTCTGCGCTACGACCTGTTCGGCGGCCGCGGCCCCGCGATGATCATCGGGAATCTCCCGGAGGGCTCGCCCGCCCGCGAGACCGAGGAGGGGCAGGTCCCGTTCGAGGTCGCCCAGCTGCTGCTCGCGCTGGAGAACGACGAACCGGTCGAGGTCACCGGCACCGAGGACATGCCCGTGATGCAGGGCGACAACCTGCTGATCGTCCGCCGCGTCAAGCTCTCCGAGAGCCGGATCTCCTGCGTCCAGTTCGACCGCAGCGACGGCGTGCTCGTGACCATCGCCAGCTGGGACCGGCCGATCACCGATGATCTGTACACCCTGCTGAAGCCCCTGCCCGCCGAGCTGTTCCAGCAGGGCTGAAACCCTCTTCGCCGGCCGCCCATACGCATGGGGCGGCCGCGGGGCACCTGCCCGAACCCCCGGTTCGGCGCAGGGCATGACGGCAACTTCGGCGCCACCTCGGGCATCGCCGAGATGCTGCTGCAGAGCCGGCACGACGCCGTCGAGATCCTCCCGGCCCTCCCGGCGAGCCGGCCGGACGGATCGGTACGCGGGCTGCGCGCCCGGGGCGGCTTCACCGTCGACATCGAATGGGCCGCGGGGCAGGCCCGCCGTGTGGTGATCACGGCGAGCCTCAGCCGCGAAGCGACCGTCCGCAGCACGCTGTTCGCGAGCAGCGAGAAGGTCTTCAAGGCACGTGCGGGCGGGCGCTACACGCTGGTCGCCGACGGCTGAGCGAACAGCGCGGTCACCCGCGCCGCCGAGACGCCGAGCCCCGTGGGACCGCTGAGGTGCCACGGGGTGCCGGTGCCCCGCCGCAGATCCTGCTCGCGGTAGCGCCGGCAGTCCCGGTGCCAGATCAGGATGCCCGCCATCCAGTGCTTGAGCTCCAGCACATACCCGGCCAGGATCTCCCGCGCCTCCGCGTCCAGCCCGAAGTCGTCGTACAGCACCGGGAGTTCCTGCTCGGCAACGTACAGGAACTGCCGCAGCCGCGATTTCATCAGATCGTGCACGATCGCCACCCCGGTCGGATAGTCCACCCCGAAGAAGTTCTGCACGACCAGGACACCGTTGTGCACCTCACCCTCGTACTCGATCTCCTTCTGGTACGAGAACAGATCGTTGAGCAGGCACGCGTAGTCCGACGCCGCGTTCTCCAGCGAGCGCAGCGGACCGCTGTGGTAGATCTCCTCCGGCACCCTCCTGCCGTGGCCCAGCCGGCACAGACTCATCGTGAGGTCGGAGCCGAAGGTCCTGCGCCGCATCTCGACGTAGTCCACCGGGTCCGGAATGCGGTTCTGCACCTGGTTCGCCAGCTCCCACACCCAGCTCGCGGTCATCTCCTCGATCGCCGTCCGGAAGGCGCGGCGCCCGCTCGCGTCCATCGGCGCCGAGGTCTTCGCCCAGAGATCCGCCAGCCCCCGCTCCAGCGCGTTGACCGGCTCGGGCGTCCCGGACCCGTCCAGAGGCATGAACAGCGACAGACGTTCATTGGCGAGCTTGGCCCCCGCCAGGTCACGGGCCCGCCCGTGCACCACCGGGAACCAGTCGTCACCGTACGTCCCCCAGGTCAGCCACTGCGAGGACAGATCCAGCTCAGCCGGTGTCGCGTCCGGGTGCAGTCCCGCCGCGCACAGCGGCAGGTCGGTCGCGATCAGCCGCTCCTCGTCCCAGATGTGCGAACCCGGCACTCCCGGCTGCGCCTCCAGGATTCCCGTGCGACGAGCCCAGTCGACGATCCGCACCCGCGCCCCGTCCAGATGCGGACTGAGCGTCGTACCGAAGGGCAGCTCGAAATCGGGCAGCAGGGACGGGCCGACATGCTGGTACGGCACATGGGTGTGGCTGCGCAGCCGGGCCGACTCCGAGCGGGGGGTCAGCCGGATCGAGGCCGCCGCCATACCGAAACCGAGGGCGGTCTCACCGGCCCCGCCGTCGTTCATGTAGCGGCTGGAACGCATGTGCCACTCATGACCGCCCGACTGCCAGTCCTGCAACCCCTTGACGTACGCCAGAACCGCCGCGGTGTCCGCCGGGTCGAGCCCCTTCTCGGCGCAGAGCGGACCGAGTTCGGTGAGCGCAGTGTTCTCGAACTGCTGCAGCCGCGACGTCAGCAGATCGTTCACCGCGTCGGCGGCCTCCTGCGTGGAGCAGCCGAGAAAGTGCTCAAGGACCAGCACACCATTGCTGTTCTCACCCTCGTCCTCGACCTCCCGCTGGTACGAGAAGAGATCATTGCGCAGATGGACGCCGTCGGAGAAGGCGTCCCGCAGCACCCGCAGCGCACGCTCCTCGGCCACCGACTCGGGGACCTCCGCGCCCGCCGCGTACTCCACGAGACCCGCCGACCACGGGGCACCGCCCACCTTGCGGCGCATCTCGATGTACTCGACGGGGTTCGCGATGCGCCCCTCGTTGATGTTGGCGAGCTCCCACAACGACTCGTCGAGCAGGTTCTTCGTCGACTCGGCGAACCGGACCCGCCAGGCGTCGGACATGTCCGGCACCGTCCGCGTCCACAGATCGGCCAGCCCCGCCTCGACCGGATTCGTCGGCTCCGGCATCCGGGCCCCGCGGTCCATCGGCATGAACGCCGGCAACCGGTCCAGATACCGCTTCCCGCCCTCACGGTCGGGGGTGCGCTTGAACAGCTCCAGGAAGTGGTCGTCGAAGAAGAAGACCCACACATACCAGTCGGTGACCAGTGAGAGCGCCTCGGACGAGCAGTCGGGGTGGGTGTACGCGCACAGCAGCGCGTAGTCGTGGGAGTCGAGGTCCTTCTCCTCCCAGATGCCCGAACCCTCCAGCATCCCTATGCTGCGCGCCCACTCCCTGGTGTGCGCTCGCGCCTCCTCGACATGGGCATTGAGCCGCGCCGGATACGGAACGTAGAAGTCCGGCAGGGCGAAGGGCTGAGCCATGTGCGTCCGGCCTTTCAGAGATCTCCGTGCGTACGCCGCACGGACCGGTGGTGTCCGCGCGAGCACTACCCTTCGGCCGTTCGGGGCACGCACATCCACAATTAGTCACACAAAAAGTGCGCCCGTTCGTGGCCTGCCACCGCGTGCCGCCGGTCGGCCGGCCACTCGCAAAACCCGGGTAACGAGGCGCCGCCAACGACCGGTTGCTTCTTTCCGGCCGCAGGTCAGACACCCTGCCAATGGTCTGGTCCACTGACTCGACGCACGGCCCCCACCGAACCCTTGACGCGCCATCACCTCAGGTCAGAGAGTGTGCGCGCACAGCGGAACAGTGAGATCGGATCACGCACGGCTCCATCACGCACGGCTCCAAGAAGGGTTGTCATGACGTCCAAGCAGAGGACCGGACTCGCACTCGCGCTGACCACGGTCGGCGCACTGAGCATGGCACTGCTCAGTCCCGCGGCGCAGGCCGGTGCGGACGGGGTGCGGCCGGAATGCCCGCGCGGCCTCGAATGCGACTGGGTACCGGCGGCCTACCAGCAGACGGGTGACCCGGCCGACAAGGAGACGTACGGGAACTACGACACCTCGGACCGGCCGCACACCAACAAGATCAGATTCATTGTTCTGCACGACACCGAGGAAGACTTCGACACCACCCTGAAGATCTTCCAGAACCCGCTGAAACAGACCTCGGCCCACTATGTGGTGCGCTCGGGCGACGGCCATGTCACGCAGATGGTCAAGGGCAAGGACGTCGCCTGGCAGGCAGGCAACTGGTACGTCAACAGCCACTCCATCGGCATCGAGCAGGAGGGCGTCGCCGTCGAGGGCGCCAAGTGGTACACCCCCGAGATGTACCGCTCGACCGCCAAGCTGGTGCGCTACCTCGCCGCCAAGTACGACATCCCGCTCGACCGTCAGCACATCATCGGCCACGACGGTGTGCCGCCCACCAGCGCCGCGGGCACCAAGAACATGCACTGGGACCCGGGCACGTACTGGGACTGGAACCACTTCATGAAGCTGCTCGGAAAGCCCACCGTGCCGAGCGCACCGAAGAGCAGCGAACTCATCACCGTCAGCCCGGACTTCAAGCAGAACAAGCAGGCCTTCCGCGACTGCGAGAAGGGCGTCGACCTGCCGGTCCAGGGCTCCAGCGCCGTCCCGCTGCACACCGCGCCGTCCACCGACGCGCCGCTCTTCTCCGACCCCGGCCTGCACACCGACGGCAAGCCCGGCACGAACTGCGCCGCCGACTGGGGCAGCAAGATCAGCGCGACCCAGCAGGCCGTCGTCGCGGACCACGCCCCCGGCTGGACGGCGATCTGGTGGTACGGCCAGAAGGCCTGGTTCCAGACCCCGGCCAAGACCAGGACCACCACGCCCACCTCCGGCTACGTGGTCGAGCCGAAGGCCGGCCGTACGGAGGTGCCGGTGTACGGGGTGGCATACCCGGAGAAGTCCGAGTACCCCGCGGACTTCGCGGACCGGCGGGTGGGCTCGCCACTGCAGTACACGATCAAGGCCGGTCAGTCCTACCCCGGCGGCGGTGAGGCACCCACGGGCTTCTTCTACGCCCCGACGATCGACGCCTCGTACCCGCTCGACCACGCGTACTTCCAAGGCAAGGAGAAGTACGTGACGGTGCAGATCGGCCACCGGGTCGCCTTCGTGAAGGCGTCCGACGTGGACATCGTGCGCGCGCACTGAGACCGCGGGTGTGCCCTGTGCCCCTCTGTGTGCGGCATCCGTGCACGGAGGGGCACTTGACCGTCCGGTCACGGCCCGGGTTCGTCCGGGCCCCGTCGGCCCGCCACCTGACGGCCCACGACCTTAAGCCCCACCTGCCGGCCCGCGACCTTCAGCCCGCCACCTGCCGGTTCACCTGTGCGGGAGAGAGCGCGTGTTCGATCGCGAGGATGCCCGCCCCCACCGCGGCCGCGTTCTCGCCCGTACGGCTCGGCTCGATCCGCAGCAGTTGCGTGGCCAGCGGATGTGAGCGTCGATAGACCGCCTCCCGTACCCCCGCGAGCAGCTGGTCGTGGACGGCCGCCAGTGCGCCCCCCATCACCACCGTGTCCGGGTTGAAGAAGTTCACCAGCCCGGCAAGGACCTCGCCGACCGCCCGGCCCGCCTCCCGCACCATCCGTACGGCGTCCCGGTTCCCGGACTGCACCAGCCGCACCACATCACTTCCCGATGCCGCGTGCAGCCCCAGCCCGACCAGTTTCGCCGCCAGTGACGCACCGCCCGCCACGGCCTCCAGGCACCCCGAATTGCCGCACCGGCACGGATCGTGGAGGTCCGCGACCCGGATATGGCCGATGTCGCCCGCACATCCCTGCGCCCCCCTGTGCAGTTGCCCGTCGGCGACGATGCCACAGCCGATCCCCGTGCCGACCTTGATGTACAACAGGTAGCGGCAGTCCGGGAAGGCGCGGCGCTGCTCGGCCAGCGCCATCACGTTCACATCGTTGTCGACCAGGGCCCGCACCCCGAACCGGGCGGCGAAGAACTCCGGGATCGGATACTGGTGCCAGCCCGGCATGATCGGCGGATCGACAGGGCGGCCGGTGGAGAACTCCACCGGGCCAGGTACCCCGACACCGATGGACCGCAGCGTCTCCGGCTCCCGGTGCGCCTCCTTGAGCAGGGTGCGCACCGTCCGCTCCACGTGCCGCAGAACGGAGTCCGGGCCGTCGCCGATGGACAGCGGTTCCTCCTGCACCGCCAGGGTGGCGCCGCCGATGTCCATCAGCACCACTCTGCAGTGCGAGGCTCCCAGATCCACCCCGGCCACCGCGTGTTCACGGGTGCGCAGCGCCAGCCGGCGCGGCGGGCGGCCACCGGTGGAACCGCCGTCGGCGTCCTCGTCCACCAGGCCGTGCGCGATCAGCGCGTCCACCCGCTGGGAGACCGTCGAACGGGCCATCCCGGTGATCCGGGCGATGTCGGCACGGGTCGCCACCGCACCCGAACTGATCAGCGCGAGCACCTTGCCCGGCGAGTGCGAGGCGGCAGCGGATGTGCGATCCGACGGCGAAGACATGACAGCCACCCTAAGGACGACTTCCGCTGCTCACAAGGCATCAAGTGTTCGGCCCTCGACCTAAGTCCGTGCCAAGTCACCTGAAAACAAAGGTGCTTGAGCCCTTGACAGTCCTAAGGCATGTCACGACTCTGCTCTGCAGACCGCTGAGCGAGGAGCCAGTCGATGCTGACGATGCACGGTGTGTCCAAAAGCTTTCTCGGGGTGCGTGTGCTCCACGAGGTGGGGCTCGATCTCGAAGCCGGAGAAGTGCATGCCCTGGTGGGGGAGAACGGCGCGGGAAAGTCAACACTGATGAAGATCCTCGCGGGCGAGCACGTACCCGACGCGGGGAGCCTCACCATCGACGGCACCGCGTACTCCTTCAGCCACCCGGCGCAGGCCCAGGCCGCCGGGATCGGTATCGTCCACCAGGAGTTGGCGCTGCTCCCGCACCGCACCGTCGCCGAGAACGTCTTCCTCGGCCGCGAACCGACCCGGTACGGACTCGTCGACCGGCGCGCCATGGAACGGCGCACCGCCGAACTCCTCGCCGAGATGGACGAGACCGGCATCACCCCACGGACCCCCGTCCACGAGCTGTCCGTGGCACGCCGGCAGACCGTGGAGATCGTCAAGGCCCTCGCCTCCGACGTCCGGATCCTGGTGATGGACGAACCCACCGCCGCACTCGCCGACCACGAGGTGACACAACTCGCTTCCCTGGTACGCCGTCTGACCGCTCGTGGGCTCGGCATTCTCTACATCTCGCACCGGCTCCGCGAGGTCTTCGCACTCTCGCAGCGCATCACCGTCCTCAAGGACGGCCGCCGCGTCGCCACCCTCACCACCCGCGACACCGACGCCGACACGGTCGTACGCGCCATGGTCGGACGGGAACTCGGCGCCTACTACCCGCCCCGGGCCCGTCCCGGCGAGGCCGGCGCGGTGCGGCTCACCGTGAGCCGCGGCGGCAACGCCCGGATCTCCGGCATCGATCTGACCCTGCGTGCGGGCGAAATCGTCGGCCTCGCAGGCCTCCAGGGCTCCGGCCGCACCTCCCTCGCCCGGGCACTCTTCGGTGCCGAGCCCTTCACCACGGGCACCATGACCGTCGACGGAACACCGCTGCGCCCGACCCGCCCCCGGGACGCCGTCCGGGCCGGAATCGCCCTGGTCACCGAGGACCGCAAGGCCGAGGGCCTCGCCCTGCGCCAGTCCGTGACCGACAACGCGCTGCTCGTGACCCGGGCCGTGCCCGCCCGCGGCGGACCGCCCGCCGACCGCGACGTGAGCGCGCTCCTGGAACGCGTACGCCTGCGGGCGCCTGGCGGGAACCAGCAGGTCCAGTACCTGTCCGGCGGCAATCAGCAGAAGGTCGTCATCGCCAAATGGCTCGCCGCCCGCCCCCGGGTCCTCCTCTTCGACGAACCGACCCGCGGCGTCGACGTCGGCGCCAAGGCGGCCATCCACACCCTCGTACGGGAACTGGCCCACGAGGGCCTCGCCGTACTGATCATCTCCTCCGAACTGCCCGAGTTGATCGGCATGAGCGACCGCATCCTCGTCATGTCCGAAGGCCGCCTCGCCGGCGAACTTCCCGCCGGCGCCTCGGAAGAGGCCATCATGCGCATCGCCACCGGCGGCGACCGTACCCGGGAGGGAGCCGCATGACCGCACTCCGGCCCGACCTGAAGACCCGGCCCCGCACCGGCCCGCGGCGGACCGCCCGGCTGCGCCCCGCCGGCCCCGTGGCCGGAGTGTGGCTGGCCGCGCTCGCCGTCACCGTTCTCGGCTGGATCGTCGTCGCGGCCCGCGGCGGGGACTTCCTCACCGTCACCAACGTGGTGACGATCCTGCAGAACTGCGTCGCCCTCGGCCTCGTCGCCGTCGGTCAGTCCGCCGTCATCCTCACCGGATCACTCGACCTGTCCGTCGCCTACCTCATCAGCCTGGGTACCCTCGTCGCCGCGGAAACGATGGAGAGCGGCAGCGTCCTCGTCGCCGTCCTCGCCGTCCTCGCGCTCTGCGCCGCCGTCGGACTGGCCAACGGACTGATCGTCACCGGCCTCAAGGTCAACGCGTTCATCGCGACCCTCGGCACCGCCTTCATCCTGCGCGGCTGGATCGAGGACAACTACACCGGCCCGGCGGGCAAGGTCCCCGCCTCCTTCCAGCACCTCGGCTACGACCGGATCGGTCCCGTCCCCGTCTCCCTCTTCCTGCTCCTCGCCCTCGCCGCCGCCCTCTGGCTGATCACCCGCCGCACCCGTCTCGGCCACCACATGTACGCGACGGGCGGTGACGAACACGTCGCCCGGCTCTCCGGGGTCCGGACCCGGCGCACCGTCATCACCGCGCACATCCTGTGCTCACTCTGTGTCGGCGCCGCGGCCCTCTTCCTCGCCGCCCGGCTCGGCGCCGGAGCGCCCTGGGCAGGCACGGAAGCCCGCTACGACCTGGAGTCCATCGCCGCCGTCGTGCTCGGCGGCACCGCGCTCGCCGGGGGCCGCGGGGGAGTGGCGGGCACCCTCGGCGGCATCCTCGTCCTCGCCGTACTCGACAGCGTCTTCAACCAGCTCGCCGTCGACCCGTTCTTCAAGAACGTCGTCCGTGGCGTCGTCATCATCGCGGCCGTCGCCCTCTACGCGCGAGGCCGCCGCACCTCGCAGGAGAGGACCGCATGACCACCGCACAGGCGCCCGCAGCCCGCCGTGCCGTACGCGCCCTCACCACCGGCACACCCGTCTACATCCTGCTCGCGGTGCTCCTCGCCGCACTCGCCCTCACCGACCCGGGCTTCTACGAACCCGACCGCTTCCTCGCCTTCGTCAAGCGCGCCGCCCCCCTCGTCATCCTCGCCGCGGGCCAGTACCTGGTCATCGTCTGCGGCGAGTTCGACCTGTCCGTCGGAGCGATCGTCACCGCCGGTGTAGTCGTCGCCGCCGAACTGTACGGCTCGTTCCCGGACGCGCCCTGGCTGCTCGTCAGCACGGTCCTGCTGCTCGCCGGAGCCCTCGCCGGCCTCGTCAGCGGACTGATCACCACCCTGCTGCGCGTGCCGTCGTTCATTACCACGCTCGGCATGATGCTGATCCTCGAAGGCGCCGTGTTCTTCTGGACCGGCGGTTCCCCGCACGGCGCGCTGCCCGCGGCCTTCCGCCGGATCGGTCGCGGCACCGCGTTCGGCTGGCTGCCCTGGGCCGTCCTCGCCTGCGTCGTCGCGGGCTTCCTCGCCGTACGCCTGATGCGTTCCGGGTTCGGCCGTACGCTCCTCGCCACCGGCGACAGCGAACGCGCCGCCGCCCTGGCCGGAGTCCGGGTCGCACGGGCCCGCACCATCGCCTTCGTCCTCTCCGGCGTCGCGGCGGCACTCGCCGCCGTGCTCGTCGCCGGTTTCTCCGGGGTCTCGGCGCAGGCCGGCCGCGGCTACGAGTTCGAGGCGATCACCGCCGTCGTCCTGGGCGGCGTGGTGCTCGGCGGCGGGCGCGGCTCCGTCGTCGCGGCGATGGCCGGAGCCTTCTCGCTCCAGGCACTGTTCACCCTGCTCAACCTCCAGGGCGTCTCCGGCGCCCTGGAATCGACCGTACAAGGCGTCATCGTCATCGCCGCCGTCGCCCTCGGCGCAGCCGACTGGTCCCGGCTGCGCCGCCGCGGCACCGAGCCCCCGGGAGCGAAAACCTCATGAGCACGCGAAAGATCCGGCACACCCTCGTGTCCGTCGCCGCCCTGCTCGGCGCGGCCCTGCTCGCAGGCTGCACGAGCGACACACCTCCCGACGCGCCCGCGGCCGCAGCAGGCGGCAGCTCGGGCGACCCCGGTACCGGCAAGCAGTCGAAATTCTTCGACCGGGCGGAGTACGACCGCCAGCTCGCCCTCGCCGAGGAGACCCCGCGGGGCCCCGCCGGCAAACCGTGGGAGCAGATGCTCCGGCCACAGCTCGTCGACACCACGCAGTACAGGAAGAAGAACGGCGCCGACGGCATCCATCTCTGCTTCTCCAACGCGGGAGTCTTCAACCCCTGGCGCCAGGTCGGACTCAAGAACCTGCGGGCCGAGGCCGGACTCCACAAGGAGATCACCGACTTCACCGTGCTCGACGCACAGGGCAAGGACGACAAACAGATCTCCGACATCCAGGAGCTCACCGGCCAGGGCTGCGACGCACTGATCGTCTCGCCGAACACCACGGCCACCCTCACCCCCGCCGTCGAGCAGGCCTGCGCGAAGGTGCCCGTGATCGTTTTCGACCGGGGCGTCGAGACGGACTGCGCCGTCACCTTCATCAACCCGATCGGCGGTTACGGATACGGGGCGGTCGGCGCGGACTTCCTCGTCGAGAAGGTGAAACCCGAGGGGAAGATCCTCGCCCTGCGGATCTCCCCGGGCGTCGATGTGCTGGAGACCCGCTGGTCGGCGGCGAAGGTCGCCTTCGACAAGAGCGGACTCGACGTCGTGGACGTGAAGTTCACCGACGGCGATCCGGCCAGGACGAAGGCGATCGTCACCGACGCGATCACCCGCAACGGCGACATCGACGGCGTCTGGATGGACTCCGGAGCCACCTCCGTCGCCGCCGTCGAAGCCTTCGAGGACGCCGGCAAGGACGTACCGCCCATCACCGGCGAGGACCAGCAGGACTTCCTCCAGGCGTGGAAGGAGAAGAAGCTCACCGCGATCGCCCCGTCGTACCCCACCTTTCAGTGGCGAACGCCCGTCATCGCCGCGCTGAAGATCCTCAAGGGCGAACAGGTCCCGAAGGAGTGGAAGCTTCCGCAGCCCACCGTCACCCAGGACACCCTCGACCAGTACCTCAAGCCCGGCATGCCGCCCCTGCACTACGCGATGTGCGGCTGCGAGAACCTCCCGGGCTTCCCGGAGAAGTGGGGAGGCAAGAAGTGAGTGCCGCCGCGTTCCCGCTCGGCGCGAATCCGTGGATCTGGCACTCGCCGGTGACGTACGAAGCACTCGGTGACGTTCTGCCGCGCCTGTCCGCATGGGGTTTCGACTGCGTCGAGATCCCGCTGGAGAACGAACGCGACTGGGCACCCGCATCCGTCACCAAGCTCCTCAACGCATCCGGACTAGCCCCCGCCGCGGTGATCGCCGTCATGCCGCCCGAGCGCAACCTGGTCCGCGCCGATCCGCAGACCGTCCGGGTCACCCAGGACTACCTGCACCGCTGCGTCGACGCGGCCAGGGCCCTGAACGCCCCCACCGTCGCCGGGCCCGTGTACACGGCGGTCGGCCGCACCTGGCGGATGAACCGCACCGAACGCGCGGCGGCCTACGAGGAGTTACGGGAGAACCTTGCCCCGATCGTCGATCACGCACACGCCGACGGGGTGCGCATCGCCGTGGAACCCCTCAACCGGTACGAGACGAGTCTGCTCAACACCGTCGACCAGACCCTCGAAGCACTGACCGGACTCCCCGAGGACACCATCGGTCTCGCGCTCGACGTGTACCACCAGAACATCGAGGAACGCTCCCTGCCCGACGCCGTACGCCGCGCCGCGGGCCGCATCGTCCACGTCCAGGTGTGCGCCAACGACCGTGGCACTCCCGGCGCCGACTCCCTCGACTGGCCCGGCTTCCTCACCGCACTCACCACGAGCGGCTACCACGGACCGCTCTGCATCGAATCATTCACCGCGCACAACGACGCCATCGCAGTCGCCGCCTCCGTCTGGCGACCGCTCGCCGGCACCCAGGACACCCTCGCGACCGACGGCCTGGCCTTTCTTCGCCGGGCCCTCGAAACCACCCCCTGAACCCGCTCGTCCGCGACCCGCAGAGAGGACCCGCACGTGAGCCGCCACCGCATACGCTGTCATGCTCGCGACATACGACATACGTTCATCGCGCTGATCAGCGCACTGCTCCTCGCACTGACCGCGCTGCCCGCGACCGCAGCCACCACCGGCAAGGCCCCCGCCTTCCGCGCCCTGCTCTTCACCCGCGCCGTCGGCTATGTGCACGGATCCATCCCCGCCGGCATCCAGATGTTCAAGGAGGAGGCGGCCGCCAACAACTTCGAAGTCGTCGAGACCGCCGATCCCGCGGTCTTCGACACCGCGAAGCTCAAGGACTTCGACGTCATCGTCATGCTGCAGAACTCCGGCATGGTCTGGGACACCGACGCCCAGCGCGAAGCGATGCAGACGTACGTACGGGGCGGTGGCGGCGTCGTCGCCATCCACAACACCCTCGACATGGGCATCGAGGACACCTTCCCCTGGTGGGACGAGGCCATCAACGGCGGCGTCCACATGCCCGCCCACTCACCCGGAGTCCTTCAGGGCACCGCCAAGGTCGCCGACCGCGTCCACCCCTCCACCGCGGGCCTCCCGGAACGCTGGGAGCGCCCCGAGGAGTGGTACAACTTCGACCGGAACCCCCGGGGCGACGTCCACGTCCTGGTCACCGCCGACGAGACCACGTACAACCCCGGCGGCTCCGCCATGGGCGCCGACCACCCCATCTCCTGGTGCCGCAACACCGAGGGCGGCAAGGTCTGGGCGACCGCCATGGGCCACGACACCGCCTCGTACAGCGAAGCCGCCTTCCGTACCCATGTCCTCGGCGGCGTCAAATGGGCCGCGGGCAACAAGCCCGGCGACTGCGGCGGCACCGTCTGGAGCGGCTACGAGAAGATCACGCTCGACGACAACACCGCCGACCCGATGGAACTCGACGTCGCCGACGACGGCCGCGTCTTCTACATCCAGCGCAGCGGCGAAGTCAACATCTACGACCCGGCGGCCCACGCCACCACCACCGCCGGGAAACTCGACGTCTACACCGGCGGCGAGGACGGCCTGGTCGGCATGGAACTCGACCCCGACTTCAAGAAGAACCACTGGATCTACCTCTACTACGCCCCCGCGGGCGTCACCGAGGACGTCAACCGGCTCTCCCGCTTCACGGTCAAGGGCAACGTCCTCGACCGCACCAGTGAGAAGAAGCTCATCGACGTCCCCGCCTACCGCGACCGCACCTTCCCCGAGCCCGGACACACCGGTGGCGCCGTCGAGTTCGGCCCCGGCCGCACGCTCTACCTCGGCGTCGGCGACGACACCCCGCCCAACCTCGACCCGGACTGGCAGGGTTACGCCCCGCTCGACTGGCGCGAGGGCAAGCAGATGCTGGACGCCGCCCGCACCGCCGGCAACACCAACGACCTGCGCGGCAAGATCCTGCGCATCAAACCGAAGGACAACGGCGGCTACACCATTCCCCAGGGCAACCTCTTCGCCCCGGGAACCGCCAGGACCCGCCCCGAGATCTACGCGATGGGCTTCCGCAACCCGTTCCGCTTCACCGTCGACCCCAAAACGGGGTACGTCCACGCCTCCGACTACGGCCCCGACCGCGGACTGCCCACCACCGACCGCGGTCCCGAAGGCCTCGTCGAGTACAACGTCATCAAGAAGGCCGGAAACTTCGGCTGGCCGTTCTGCCACGGCAACAACCAGGCCTACGCCCCGTACAACCCCGACACCAAGGAAGTCGGGCCCAAGTTCGACTGTGCCGACCCGGTCAACCCCTCACCCAACAACACCGGCCTGACCGCACTCCCGCCGATCCAGCAGCCGGAGATCTGGTACGGCTACGGGGCGTCGACGGAGTTTCCCGAAGTCGGCAGCGGAGGCTCGGCCCCGATGAGCGGCCCCGTCTACCACTACGACGCGAAGAACCCGTCCACCACGAAGTTCCCCGCCTACTTCGAGGGCGCGAGCTTCTTCTACGAGTGGTCGCGCAACTTCGTCAAGGAAATCCGCTTCGGCAAGGACCGGAAAGTCCTCAAGATCAATGACTTCCTCTCCTCCCAGAAGTTCAACAAGCCGATGGACATGACGTTCGGCCCCGACGGCTCGCTCTACGTCCTCGAATGGGGCAGTTCCTTCGGCGGCGGCAACAACGACTCCGGGCTCTACCGCATCGACTACGCCCAGGGACAGCGCGCACCGGTCGCCAAGGCCGCCGCCTCCGCCACCGACGGCCCCGTACCGCTGAACGTCGACTTCTCCAGCGCGGGCAGCAACGACCCCGACGGTGACCCGCTCAGCTACGCCTGGGACTTCGACGGCGACGGTACGTACGACTCCACCGACGCGAACCCCAGCCACACCTACACGGCCAAGGGCAATTTCGCCGCCCAGCTCAAGGTCACCGACTCCACCGGAAAATCCGGCTACGCCAACATCCCGGTCACGGCCGGCAACACCGCACCCGAGGTGACCATCGACTTCCCGGTCAACGGCAAACTCATCGAGTTCGGCGACAAGATCCCGTACAAGGTCACGGTCACGGATCCGGAAGACGGCCCGGTCGACTGCTCCAAGGTCACCGTCAACCCGGCGCTGGGACATGACGACCACGAACACCCGACCACCGACATCCCCGGCTGCGAAGGCACCGTGGACACCGGGGACCTCGGCGGCCATCCCGAAGGCGCGGACCTCACCTACGTGCTCAACGCCAAATACACCGACAAGGGTGGCGAAGGCGTCTCGGCCCTCACCGGCTACGGCCGCGCCGTGCTTCAGCCGAAGCACAAGCAGGCGGAGTACTACGACGCCCAGTCCGGCACCCGGATCGTCGCCCAGGAAGGCGCCGAGAACGGCAAACGGATCGGAGACGTCTCCAACGGCGACTGGGTCGCCTTCGACCCGATGAGCGTCGAAGACATCGGTACGGTCGGCTACCGGCTGTCCTCACCGTACGGGGTCGGCGCGATCGAACTGCGCGCGGACGCCCCCGACGGCCCGCTGCTCGCCACCACCCCGGTCCCGAACACGGGTGGCTGGGACAACTATCAGGCCACCCCGCCCGTGTCCGTCCAGGAACTGAAGGGAACCCACAAGCTGTACCTCGTCTTCACGTCCCCGCAGAACAACTCGTTCGACGTGGACGCGGTCGACTTCAAGAGCCCCTGACACCACATCGGCGCGCTGCGGGACCGGTGTGTCGGCACCGGACCCGCAGCGCGCGTCCCCCTGGCAGGGTCAGCGAGTGCCGACCGCGGCACGTACGGCACGGCGGGCCATCGCGCAGTCGTCGTGCAGCCGCCGCAGCAGCAGCCGCTGCTCCTCGCTCGACGAGAGCACGCCCGGCCGGTCCTGACCGGCGCCCGCGGGCACCGGCTCCCGCATGGCCCGCTGGACGGCCGTCTCGTACGTACGGATCTCCCGCGTCAGCACCAGCATCAGGTTCACCAGGAACGCATCCCGCTGTGCGGGCCCCCTGGCCTGGGCCAGCTGGCTGATCTGGCGCCGCGCCGCCGGAGCGTCGCCCAGGACCGCCCACAGCGTCGCCAGGTCGTAGCCCGGCAGATACCAGCCCGCGTGCTCCCAGTCCACCAGGACCGGACCCGCGGGCGACAGCAGGATGTTGGAGAGCAGCGCGTCACCGTGACAGAACTGCCCCATGCCCTGACGGCCGCCCGCGTGCGCCAGGCCGTGCAGCAGCTTCTGCAGATCGCCCAGATCGCGGTCGGTGAACAGCCCCAGCTCGTGGTACCGGGCGATCCGCGAGGCGTAGTCCAGCGGCGCGTCGAAGAGCCCCGGAGCCGGCCGCCAGGCATTGACCCGGCTGATCGCGCCCAGTGCGGCCCGCACATCGGCGCGGGGCGGGGCCTCCGACGGATGCCGGGTCAGCGCCGCCACCCGGCCGGGCATCCGCTCGATCACCAGCGTGCAGTTCTCCGGGTCGGCCGCGATGAGCCGAGGCACCCGCACCGGCGGGCGGTGCCGGACGAACGCACGGTATGCAGCTATTTCGTGACGGAACCGTTCCGACCAGGCGGGGGAGTGGTCCAATAAACACTTGGCGACCGCGGTCGCACGTCCGGTGGAGCCGACGAGGAGCACCGAACGGCCGCTGCGGCGCAGGACCTGCACCGGGTTGAACTCCGGGCAGATCCGCTGGACCGAGGCGATCGCCATCCTCAGCTGGGCGCCCTGCGGCCCGGAGAGGTCCAGCCGCCCGCTGAGCGGCGGTCCGCCCAGCCCCGCCGGCCGCCGCGGCCGGACCGTGCCGGGTGCCGGGGGAGCAGCATGTGGAGCGAGGTACGGCCCGCCGCCCGCCCCCAGGGGACGAAGCGGCCGGGGCGGGGCGGTCACGGAGGACGATGCTGTGTACATGGGCGAGACAGATCCCTTCGTGCGCCGACAAGTTGCGTGCACCGCCCCGGCCGGCGGCCGTTCGGCACCCTGGGGAGTACCTAGGGCTGCCGGGCGGGGTGGCGCTTTCCTACCTGACACCGGCGCGCGGGTGGCAGACCATCTGGCGGACCCTGGCGAACCCTGGCGAATACTCGCAAGGCACCTGACAGGGGGTTACTGTCAACACAGCCGAGAACCTGGGGGCTTGACGTGACCGGAGAACCCAACACCCGCCTGTCCGACCTGTTCGGCCTCGCCGGCTGGTCCAAGGGCGAACTCGCGAGAATGGTGAACCGGCAGGCGGCGGCCATGGGCCACCCGCAGCTGGCCACCGACACCTCGCGGGTGAGGCGTTGGATCGATATGGGGGAGTCCCCCCGCGATCCCGTGCCCAAAGTGCTGGCTGCCCTGTTCACCGAGCGGCTCGGTCGTGTCGTGACCATCGAGGACCTCGGGTTCGGCCGGCGCGGGCGTGTGGGGAATCGGCAAGAGGACGGGACGCAGCACAATCCCGACGCACTGCCGTGGGCGCCCGAACGGACGGCAGCGGTCCTCACCGAATTCACGGGAATGGACCTCATGCTCAACCGACGCGGCTTGGTGAGCGCGGGCGCCGCGCTCGCCGCAGGATCGACCATCACCGGCCCCATGCACGACTGGCTGCACACCGACCCTGTGCTGGCGGCCGACGCTCCAAGGATCGACGACCCGCTGTACGCGGACCCAGCCGGTTTCGACCGGTACGAGGCCGCGCCCATCGGCTCGGAGGAGATCGAGGCGCTGGAACGGTCCGTCGAGGTGTTCCGCGCCTGGGACGCGTCCCGGGGCGGGGGACTCCAGCGCAAGGCCGTGGTGGGCCAGCTCAACGAGGTGGGCGGCATGCTCGCCTTCCGTCACCCCGAACATCTGCAGCGCCGCCTCTGGGGCGTCGCTGCCAATCTCGCCGTACTCGCGGGATGGATGTCCCACGACATCGGTCTCGAACCGACCGCCCAGAAGTACTTCGTCATCGCCGCCCACGCGGCGCGCGAGGGCGGCGACCGCCCGCGCGCGGGCGAGGCGCTCTCCAGGGCGGCCCGTCAGATGGTCCACCTGGGCCGTCCCGATGACGCCCTGGACCTGATGAAGCTCGCCAAGTCCGGCTCCGGAGACATGGTGCTGCCGCGAACCCAGGCCATGCTGCACACCATCGAGGCCTGGGCGCAGGCGTCCATGGGCCGCGGCCAGGCCATGCGCCGGACCCTCGGCAAGGCCGAGGAGCTCTTCGTATCGGACAAGAGCGATGTGCCGCCGCCCAGTTGGATGCAGCTGTTCGACGAGGCGGATCTGCACGGCATGCAGGCCCTGGCGTTCCGCACGCTCGCCGAACACGACCCGTCGGTGGCGATCGTGGCTCAGCGTCACGCCAGGCAGGCTCTGGAGCTGCGGGCCAACGGGCGTCAGCGGTCCAAGATCTTCGACTACATCTCGCTCGCCTCGGCGTGCTTCATCGCCGACGACCCCGAGCAGGCCGACCGCTACGCACGGCTCGCCCTGGTGTCGATGGGGGAGACCTCCTCGCACCGCACCTGGGACCGGTTGCGCGAGATGTACCGGTTGACGGGACAGTTCGCGGGCTACGCGAAGATCGAGGACCTGCGTGAGGAGATCAAGCTCTCCCTGCCGCAGAGCTCCATCATCAAGCAGCGCAGGCGCTCGTCCGAGGTCTGACATGAGGGCGCCGCGATCAGGGGGCGCCGGTCAACAACTGCCCCACCACCGACTGCTGTCGGCGCACCGGTTGTCGGAGCGCCGCACCTGTAGGCGGCTCGTCCTCCTGCGTACCGCGTCGCCGCTCGCGTGTTCGCTGTGCCCTACGCCCCGATGCGGGCGATCAGCACGCACGCGTCGTCGAGGCGCTCGGTACCGCCGAACTCCGTGACGACCGTCCGTACGCACTCCTGTGCCGTACGGGCCTGCGCGAAGTGCGGTGCGAGAGCGAGCAGGGCGTCCGGGCCTGCACCCCGGTCGCTGTGACGGTTCAGTCCGTCGGTGTGCAGCACCAGCACATCACCGGCCAGCAGGTGCACTTCGTTCTGCTCGTACGCGACCCCGGAGGCCGCACCGAGCAGGACCCCGTCCGGTGGCAGTAGCGGGCGCCCTTCGCCGTCGCGGAACAGCAGCGGTGCGGGGTGCCCCGCCTGCGCCCAGGCGAGGATGCCGGTCGACGGATCGAAACGACAGCACACCGCGCTGCCGAGTGCGGGCTGGACGGAGGATTCCAGTAGCTGATTGAGATGCCCCATCAGGGCCCCCGGCTCGATGCCGGCCATCGCCATCCCGCGCAGCGCGCCCAGGAGCATCGCCATGGCCGAGGTGGCCTGGATGCCGTGGCCGGTCAGATCACCGACCGTGAGAACGGCCCTGCCGTCCGGCAGTTCCAGCGCGTCGTACCAGTCACCGCCGATCAGGGAACTCGACTCCGACGGCAGGTAGTGGGCCGCGATGTCCAGCGCGCCCGCTCCCTTCGAGGGCAGTTGCAGCGAGCCCCGCCACCGGGGGAGCACGGCCTCCTGGAGCTCGACCGCCATCTGGTGCTCGGTCCGTGCCATGTGCTGCCGGCGCCGTAGCGAATCACGGCTCCGGCGCACCACTTGCTCGCTGCGCCGCAGCTCGCTGACATCGCGCAGGACCGCCCACATGGAGGCGGTGCACCCGTCGGTGTCGAGGACGGGCTCGCCCATCATGTGGAGCGTACGCATCCGGCCGTCGGTCCGCAGGATGCGGAATTCGCCGTTTATCGGCTTGCCGTCGACCAGACAGTCCGTCACCAGAGAGGTGAGCAGGGGCTGGTCCTCAGGCAGGAGCATGGCCGGAAGCTCGTCCAGCGAGAGAGGCCCCGCGTCGCGTGATCTGCCGAAGATCTGGAACAGGTCCTCGGACCAGGTGACTTCGTCGGTCAGCAGATTCCACTCCGCGCTGCCCACCCTGCCGATGAGTGAACCGGAATCCGGCTGGTCGGAGGTCATGTCCGAGATGCCCTGCGCCGAACCCCCCGCGGGCTGTTCCGGCGCCTCCGGCGGGATGCCCTCCTTGAGCTGTCCCAGCTGGGTGCCGAGATCGTCGAGGTGATGGACTGCCAGCTCGCAGAGCGCGCGCTGCCAGCGCATCTGCGGGTCTTCCTCGTCGATCAGCACCGCGTCCCGCCGCACGGCATCCACATCGCCACGCAGCCGACGGGTCCGGTTGATCAGGGCATCGACGGCATCGTGTCCGGGGGGCTGAGGGGCGGGGCGCTCCGCAGACAGATGGGACGGCATCTCGTACTCCGATACAGGCGCGGCACGACCAGGTCTGAAAGGTGGACCGTAGACGACTGTCGCACAGGCTGCGGGGGGTCGTAAGGGATTTGGCAACACTCGATGCGTTGTTGCTTCTGGCATATGCCGCAGGCGGCGCACAGCGCCAGCCTGTCGAACAGCCTTGCTGTCGACGGACGTTGACGCAAGTCACCCGGCGTGTGTGGCCGGCTGCGCGCCCGCGTGCGCCGTACCGGGTGGGTGGGAATGCGCCAGGGTCCCCTCGCGTTACACGGAGCGAAAACGATACCCATTCCCATGAGGGGGGTGGGGTCGGAGAGGGAGTCTGGAGGCATCCATGGCCCGCAGTGAGACCCGGCCCGTCGTGACGCTCCGGTCGACGGCCGGAACGGGGCAGAGTTACGTGACGCGCAAGAGTCGCCGGAACAATCCCGACCGGCTGGTCCTGCGCAAGTTCGACGCCGTCGCGGGGCAGCATGTCCTCTTCCGTGAGGAACGCTGAGTCCGGCCGCCGCTGCGGCGGTCGGGCGGCCGTGGTCCGGACGCTGGTCCGAACCGCCGGAAGGCCGCATTCCGTGCCGTGAATCACAGTGCGGGGTGCGGCTCCCGGGAACGGGGCGCAATGGTTTATTGTTCACCTATGTGTGGATGTCGCGCACCGCGCCCACACCCAGGCCGCCCCGGCCGGATTCCCCCGATCCGGCCGGGGCTTCCCGTTACCCTGTGTGCGGCGGCGGTTCCTGTCCGGCATCCCCTACGCGTTGCGGCGCCTGCGCCCCGCGGTCCGTACCGGTCAAGGACTCCCGGGACGGGTGCGGTCAGCCCGGCGCAGCCTCCTGGGCACAGTCTCGGCCAGCAGCGCACCGACCGCCGGAACCACGGCCACCACGGCAGCGACGCCCGGCCAGAGCCGTACCGCCAGCGCGGTCACGGACGCGCCGGCCACGACCGCGATCAGCCGGCCGGCCACCCAGACGTCCCCCTGGTTCCACGACCGGAGCGTCGCGCGGCCGACGAGAGACGTCAGAGTGCCGGTGAAGTAGTTGGTGGGCGTGGCGAGGACACGGCCCTGGATACCCATGGCCACGGAAATGAGCACCAGCAGCCCCAGCCGGTCCCCGTCCGAGGTGATCAGATCCAGCGCCCAGAGCACAGCCCCTGCCGCGAGCAGCACCACCTCGATCAGCAGCATCACCGGCAGCGGCCACCGCAACCGTTCGCTCATCCGCGCACCGCATACGACACCGACGCCGTACGAAACGAGCGCGGTGATCACACGCAGGGCCACCCCGTGCTCCCCGACACCGGCCGCGGAAGCGCCCAGCAGCACCAGATTCCCGGTCATCACCCCGGCGAAGACCTGGCCGACACAGATGAAGACGAACGCGTCGGCCGCACCGGAAGCGGCCGACAGAAGCAGCAGGGACCATTCGTCCCGTGGATCGCGCCCGGCAGGGAGAACAGGAGTAGACACGCCTGCATTCTCGGCTCAGTCCCGCCGAAGGCGCCGACTCGCGGCCGGACCGGCGCGGCGAGCGGCACGGCCGGGCACAGCCGGGCACCGGCAGGGAGCCGGGCCGGCTGCGAGTCGGAGCGGCCTTAGGGTTCTGCATCATGAACAGACACATATCGTTCGATCGACTGCACAACTTCCGTGATGTGGGCGGATATCGAGGAGAATATGGCCGCCCGGTCCGCTGGGGGCGGCTCTACCGATCCGACTCGCTGGGCAAGCTCCGCGGCGAGGACTGGGACCGCTTCCTGGCCCTCGGTGTCCGTACGGTCATCGACCTGCGCTACGACTGGGAGATCGCGGCCAAGGGCCGAGTGCCCGACGCCCCGGGACTGCGTTACCACCACCTCAGCATCGAGCACCGGCCCTACGACCAGGCGGCGCTCGGCCCGGACGTGGAAACCGGACGCTTCCTGGCCGACCGGTACGCGGAGGTCGCGCACGACGGAGTCGCCGAACTCCGCCGCGCCCTGGACGTGCTCGCGGCCGAGGACAGCGGGCCCGTCGTCTTCCACTGCGCATCGGGCAAGGACCGCACCGGGCTGCTCGCCGCACTCGTCCTGTCCCTGCTCGGTGTGGCCGAGGACGACATCGTCGCCGACTTCACCCTCACCGAGCTCGCCAGTGAACGGCTCCTGGCCGACTGGCGGGCGGACCACGCCGGTCGGAAACCGGTCTGGCCCGGGTACGGCCGGGCGCCCGCCGACATCATGCGGCTCTTTCTGGCGGATCTCACCGCGACCCACGGCTCCGTCCGCGCGTACGCGGTCGAACTCCTGGGTGTCGACGAGGAATTGCTGGCCGCTCTGCGCGAGAACCTCCTCGAACCCGCGGGCGAACGCCGACCGGCCGAGTGCTCCACGGCCGTAGGGAGCGCCTGAACCGGCGCGCGCCGGTCACGCCGGCGTGGGGGCGCCCGTTCGCGCGCCCGACGTGTGTGGCCATACCTCAACCCCGGCCCGGCGTGGCGCGAGGTCGCGGGTGCGGACGACCGACGGATCACTCACCGGCGAGAGGCCGGTTGTCCGAGCGAAAAGCCCTGTCCCTGTCAGGCGGGCACGGGGCAAGATCGAGGGATGACATGGACAGCACCTGATGTTGAGCGCACGCCCGGTTCGCTCGTGGCCGGTGAGCGCGAGATGCTCACCGGCTACCTCGCCTGGTTCCGCAGCACCCTGTTGCACAAGTGCGCCGGCCTGACCGGGAAGCAACTCGCCGAGCAGACGGTTTCGCCGTCGAACCTCACACTCCTCGGACTGATCCGCCACATGGCCAAGGTCGAACGCGTCTGGTTCCGGCAGCGGTTCGCCGGTCGGAAGCTCGACCCGATGTACGACCCCGAGAGGGGCAAGGACGCGGACTTCGAAGACGTGGACCCGTCCCGAGCAGCCGAGGACTACGCGCGCCTGGTCGAGGAATGCCGGCTGGCGGACGAGATCGTCGCGGATGCCTCGATGGACGACACCTTCACCCATGCCGGCGAGGTGTACTCGCTACGCATGGTCCACGTCCACATGATCGCGGAGTACGCCCGCCACAGTGGCCACGCCGACCTGTTGCGGGAGCGTACAGACGGTGTGACCGGCTCGTGATGCGTCACGGAGAACGGCTCGGCCCGCAGACCCGCTCGCCCGCCCGCGGGGGCGTTGTGGCCGGGACCTGATCGGCCGCTGCGACATTTCGGCCCGGGACCGCCGGTGCGCGGTCCCGGTGCCGAGTGGGGCAGGGCGACAGGCGCTATCGGTCCGGAGTGCGGCGACGGCCGCGACCTCTACGGCGAGGCGGACTTCGCCGAGCTGCCGCTGCCCGACCAGCTCCACCCGGACGCCGCCACGCATCGCCGCATCGGTGAACGCTTCGCCGCCCTGGCCTTCGCCACCGGCGGACCGTTCATCGCCAAGCGCACCTGAAACGCCCGCTCCTCGTCTGGCCGCGCTCGTGATCGGAGCCGGATTCCGAGCCGGGTTCGCAGCTGGATGCGGGAGTGCAGCGGCGGTGAACGGTGTCGAGGCAACCGTATCCGCGCTCGTTACAGGGGAGTCCAACGGCCCGGAACCGCTTCAGCTTGTTGACCGCTGCATTACTTCTGGCCTCCGTAGCCCCTCGCTGCTGTTGTCCGATCAGCTCGTCGGAGGGCGAGGTCACTCAGCCCACGGTGGCCGTCCGGCCGACGGCCCAGCGGCCAGTGGTATTTGCGTTCGGACTCCCGAATCGGTACGTCGTTGATGGACGCGTGCCGCACACTCATGAGCCCGTTCTCGTCGAACTCCCAGTTCTCGTCGCCTCCGAGCCGCCGGGCTCAGTGCGCCGCGGGCACCGTGAGCTGCGGAGACATCACGTACGAGCCGCAGAGCGCGGAAGGACCCAAGGGGCTGACCAGTTGTAGCGGTGGCAACAGCCGGTTCGCAATGGCGCGCAACCCGCTTCCACCGTCACCCACCAGGTGAACTTCGGCGGCCTGACGGGCAAGCAGAAGGTCCTCGCGGTGTGGAACATCGCGGACACCGCCAACGCGTTCTACGCCTGCATCGATGTGAACGTCGGCTGACCGAGTAGTCCGGACCGGCGCCGCTCTCCCGGGGTGTCCGCCGTCCCATGGGACCGAGGGTCGCAGCGAAGTCGGTGGACTGCGCGTGCTCGACATGGCCCGGACAGGTGCCCCCGTCACCGGCGCACCGTCGAACGGCGAGCAAGACACCGACAGGCAGAACCGGCCCTCGGATCCGGGGGCCGGTCGCTTATGCCGAACGCGCCGTCGACATCGCCCGGCTCTGCCCGGACGAAGCCGACATGCGGAGCAACCGCGGAAGCCGCCGGTCCGAGAGGACCGACCACCATCCGGTCATCACCACCGCACCTCGGTCATCCAGGTGTTGGTCGCCGAGGGGCAGGCATCGAAGGCGGTGTGGTGGGGGTGGGGCGGGCTTCTGGGCGGTTGGGTCGTGGGTGGCGTCTGCCGCGCCGGTGCCACGTTGTGCCGGCCGGATGGCCGGGTCTGCCGAGGATCGTGGGCTGTGTATGGGATGTGGGGAGTTCGGGGTGGAACCCCGGCCCGATTCCGGCGGGCCGGGGTTCTACGTCAACCGAGTGACTCGGTCATCAGTCCCGGTCACCGCGGTCGCGGCCTCCGCCGAAGTGGTGATCGATCACGCGGAAGCTGCCCACAACGCCGTTCTTGACCCACACGCCGCCCCGGACGTGGCCGGGGAAGACGCCGTCGCTGGAGCTGTGGGGTCCGACGGTGGCGATGGGGGCGCCGTTGTCGCAGGTGGCGCCGCGGAAGACCTCGATGGTCCGGCGGCTGTCGTTGCGGATGTTGAGGCTCTTGGAGCCGAGGCCGCTGACGACGGTGATGCAGCCGCCGCGCTCGTCGGAGTAGGTCCGCTCGTTGATGTGGATGCGGCCCTCCTCGTGGCGGCCGCGACCCTCGTCGCGGCCACCACCCTCGTCGTTGCCCCTGCCTTCGTTGCCCCTGCCTTCGTTGCCCCTGCCTTCGTTGCCCCTGCCTTCGTTGCCCCTGCCCTCGTTGCCCCTGCCGGCGTCGCCGCCGTCGAGGGCCGTGACGGGGGCGGGGGCCTGCTGGACGGCGGGGGCGGCCTGCTGGACGACGGGGGCGGCCTGGGCCGGCTCGGAGGTGGCGGCGGACGCGTAGGTGATGCCGGTAGCGGCCAGGGCCGCAGCGGCCGCGACAGCGGCCGTAACAACGGTGGAACGGGTAGCCATGTCACTTCTCCTGTCTCAGAGGGGGCGGCTGAGTAGCCGACCCGTGATTGAACGTACTAACGGTCCCCATACCTGTCATATCGGGCACATTGGGTGCTGGTGCCGGGACTCCGATCGAGGTACACAACGTACGCCATATGCTATTTTCATATAATCTTAGGCAAAGTGAACTAGTCCCTGAATTCAAGGGACTTGAAATGCCGTTAGCCTGTACGGGCGACTTGCTGAAACCCGATCACCCCGTTGACGGCGTGTCATTCATTGACACGACCCACACAGCAGTCCCACGCCACCACCCCGAACACCCCTCGGCCACATCCCCTCCCCCGTTCTGGCTGCTCAGGCGGGCGATACCCCGTCACCGCAGAACCCGGCACCGCAGCCGTTGATTAGCGCACTGCCACCGGACACAGGTCATGCCGCGCTTCGGGTTGGGGGTTCTTCGACGGGATCGTGCGCTGTTGCGGTGGAGTCGAAAGCACGAGGTTTTGCGGCGAGCCAGGAAAAGAGTCTGATCGGGCCGAGCCGCTCGGATTCCCCTGCCAGTGACGGCATCGAAGCCAGCAGCCTGGGGTGCAGGGGTCTCGCGGGTCTCTGAACAGGCCGGCGACGGCTGCCTGCTCCCGCACACCCCGCCGTACATCACCACGACCTGGTGACAGACCTCGGCGACGACGCCGAGGTCGTGGGTCACCAGGATCACCGAGGTCCCGGTTTCGGCCTGCAGCTCGTTGAGCAGATCGAGGATCTGGGCCTGCACGGTGACGTCCAGCGCGGTCATGGGCGCGTCGGCGATCAGCAGCTCGGGTTCGCGGACCAGCGTGATGGCGATCAGCGCGCGCTGCCGCATGCCGCCGGAGAACTCGTGCGGGTACGCCGAGTACCGGCGCGTCGGGTCGGGAATCCCGACCCGGCCGAGCATGTCGACGACGACCGTCGCCGCGGCCTGCGCCGCCGAAGTGGCCGCTGCGGCCGGCGGGCTGCCCACGGTGAACGTCAAGGGCGTGCCGGTGCCGTTCAGGGTGAAGCGCTGACCGCGACCGCGTCGCTGTTGGCCCCTCTGCAGTTTCCGATGAGGTGGCCGTCCTTGTAGATACCGGCGTAGTTGCCGGCCTCGTCCCAGAAGTTGACGGTGTAGACCGTGCCGTCGGCGGCGACGGCGATGTTGAAGATGAAGTTCTGCACCCACTCGGTGGCCCTGGAGAACGTGTTCCCGGTCCAGGAGGTGACGACGTCGGACGTGCTGGCGTACGGGGAGGCGTCGGGCGCTGGTGCGACAAGGCTTCTTGACGTAACGTCAGGCGCTGCCGCCGCCGTGGTAGCTCTCCATGGAGAACGCACCGGCCAGTCCTGCGGCGATCGCGGCGTTCCTGCCGTAGGCCAGCGCCTGGCGACGGGTCACCGCGCCCTTGCCGGGTGAGGGGAGGTTATGTTCCGGCGTCCTGTCGCTCGTGATCAGGATCCTTTGCTCGGCGAGCATCTTCCGGTCGGCCGGACAGACAGGCAAGCAAGTGACCGTTCACTTGACGCCGCTGAAGATAGAGTCGCTCAAGCAGTGCGTCAGTCCATGTGAGTCGGCTTCCACTGGGTGACTGGGAGTCCTATGATCCGGTGTGCTTCAAGTGAACGGTCATGGGGTAGAGGTCCCTGAGTGTCCGATCGGCCGACTCTGCGCACCGTCGCGGCCAAGGCGGGTGTTTCGCACCAGACGGTCTCCCGGGTGGTGAACGGCGACCCCACGGTCACCGACGGCGTTCGGGACAAGGTGCTCTCCGCCATGCGTGTGCTCGACTACCGCCCGAGCGCGGGCGCTCGCGCCCTCGCAAGCGGGCGCACCGAGGTCGTCGGCGTCGTCCTCCCGCACAACCCCGGCTTCGCGTTCTCCAACGACCACCTGATCCGCCTGGTCGGGGGAGCGGACCAGGAACTCGCCGCCCGCGGCTACGGTTTGCTGCTGTCCACCCGCGAGGTGCTCGACGACGCGGCCTCGGCCCACCGGCGCTTCACCCGGCGCCGCCAGGTCGACGGGCTGCTCGTGGAGGCCGGGGCCGGCGGGGAGGCGCTGCCCGCGCTGCGGTCGGCCGGCTGTCCCACCGTCGTCGTCGGCCACACCGACGAAGACCTCTACCGCGTCCACCCCGACGACGACGGCGGCGCCTACGCCGTCACCCAGCACCTGCTCGCCCTGGGACACCGCCGGATCGGTGTCGTCGACGGCCCGGCGGAAAACCGGCTCGCCATGGCCGCCCGGCTACGGGGCCTGCTTCGCGCCTTCGTCGACGTCCGCCGTACGACCCCGGACGACCTGGTGGAACACGGCGACTTCACCGCCGCGTCCGGCTACGCCGCGGCCGGACGTCTGATGACGCGACCCGAGCCGCCCACCGCGATCTTCGCCTTCAACGACAGCATGGCGTTCGGCGCGATGCGCTGGCTGCGCGAGCACGGGCGAGCCCTGCCGACCGACGTATCCGTGGCGGGCTTCGACGACACCACGGCCGCGGAACTCGTCGACCCCGCGCTGACCAGCGTCAGCCTGCACAGCGCCGACACGGGCCGGCGGGCCGCGCGGATCCTGCTCGATGTCCTGGACGGACGGCCCCCGGCGCAACGTGAGCACGTCACGCCCAGCACCCTCAAAGTCCGCGCGTCGACGGCGCCGCCCCTCATGCCGAACTGACCCGAACGCAGGGAAAGGACAGCCTAATACTCCAGCCGGACTTCTCCATTAGCGCTGGTCAACGGCTTGGGCGTGGAGAGTGTAGCGGGCTGGAATGGGAGTGGGACGGTCTTTGCCGGGCC
>NZ_JBHVSY010000028.1:0-111624 GCF_042884935.1 Streptomyces sp. NPDC058092 | reverse complement strand
CGGGGGTTGCTTTCCAGTTCTTCGCTTTCGCGTTTCCCTTTCCGGCGAGTCCGACTCTATCAGATCCTTTCGGGCCTGATTCCCAGTCAGCGGGGTTTGTCTTCCTGGCCGTTGGGCCGTTCCGACGTTCCAAACTCTAGCGGATTTTCCCGGCGGCTCATAATCGAGTCTTCGAAATTAATTTCGGCATGCCGAAATTTTCCCGAGTGGGAGATCGTGCTGAGTTTTGGTTGCCGCATTCGCGGCGGGATTGGTTGTCGCAGAACCGTTCCGGCTCGGTGACAACTCGAAGAACCTTACGGGTCGTGGAGGGGGGTGTCAACCCGGCCAGGTCAAGCCGTTTTCCTGCGTGTCCGGCACGGGTTCAGTCCAGGTCGGTGAGGCGGCCGCCGGCGTCCGGCTGGGCGTGCTCCACGCGGCGCAGGAGGCGGATCAGCATGTCGCCGAGGACTCCGCGTTCGTCGCCGGCGAGGTCCTGGAGCAGGTCCTCCTCGAAGGCGGTGGCCATGCGCATCGCCTCCAGCCACTTCGTGCGGCCCTCATCGGTCAGCTCGACGATCACCCGAACCCGGTTGTTCTCGTCCCGGTCGCGGGTGACCAGGCCCTCGCCCGCCATGCGGTCGATGCGGTGGGTCATCGCGGCCGGGGTGAGACCGAGGCGCTTGGCCAGCTCTCCCGGGCCCAGGCGGTACGGGGAGCCGGCCAGGACCAGGGTCTTGAGGACCTCCCACTCGGCGTTGCTGATGCCGAGGGCGGCGAGCTGGCGGCCGTACGCCACGTTCATCCGGCGGTTCAGCCGGCCCAGGGCCGAGACGACCTGCTCGACCTGGGGGTCCAGGTCCCGGAACTCGCGCTGGTAGGCGGCGAGCTGCTCGTCGAGGCTCGGCTCCTGCGGGCCGGGCTGCTCGGTGGTGTCAGACATGGCGGGCAGTATGGCATGCCCTCCAAAGCCGTCGAAGTCCTTCGGCTTGAATTGTTGAGCATCTAACTTTAGTGCTAAAGTCTTCGGGTTCGAGTCGTTTGGTGGCTCGGCAAGTCGCTTCGAGACCTTGAGGTAGGTGAGTGTGACCAGGGAGATGGGTGCAGCACTTCGGCGGATCCAGCTGGGGAGCGCGCTGAGCGCGTTCGGGCTGGGGTTCACCGTTCCGTATCTGTACGTCTATGTGGCACAGGTACGGGATCTGGGTGCCGGCACCGCGGGAGTCGTGCTGGCGGTCTTCGCCATGGCGGCGCTGGCTGTCCTGCCGTTCAGCGGGCGTGTCATCGACCGGCGCGGGCCGCTGCCCGTGCTCGTCGTCGCCTCGGTCGTCGCTTCCCTGGGCTCGATCGCCCTCGGCCTGTCGTCGGGTGTGACCGCCACCGTACTGTCGGCCGCGGTCCTCGGGGCCGGTACGGCGGTCATGCAGCCGGCGCTCGCCACCATGCTCGTGTGGTGCTCCAGCACCGCCACCCGTACGCGCGCCTTCGCCATGCAGTTCTTCCTGCAGAACCTCGGGCTCGGCATCGGTGGGCTGGTCGGCGGACAGATCGTCGACACGAGCCGGCCGGAGACCTTCACCCTGCTGTTCCTCATCGAGGCGGCGATGTTCGTCGTGCTCGGTGTCATCACCGCCACGGTGCGGCTGTCCCGTACGCCGTCCTTCTCCGACTCCAGGCCCACCGACGGGTCCAAGGCGCCGGGCGGGCTGCGGGCGCTGCTGTCGCACCGGGCCATGGTGCAGCTGTGCGTGCTGGGCTTCGTGGTGTTCTTCGCCTGCTACGGACAGTTCGAGTCCGGGCTCGCGGCGTACGGCACCGAGGCCGCCGGGATCCAGCCCTCGACGCTCGGTATCGCACTGGCCGCCAACACCGCCGTCATCGTCGTGGCGCAGTTCGTCGTGCTGCGTCTGGTGGAGCGGCGCAGGCGCAGCCGGGTCATCGCCTCGGTCGGTCTGATCTGGGCGTTCGCCTGGATCGTGGCCGGGTACGCGGGGCTCGGGCACGGCAGCCAGACCATGGCGACGGCCGCGATGATCTCCACGTACGCGCTGTTCGGGCTCGGTGAGTCGATGCTGTCGCCGACCGTGGCGCCGCTGGTCGCCGATCTGGCGCCGGAGTCGATGGTCGGGCAGTACAACTCCGCCTTCGCCCTGTGCAAGCAGCTCGCACTCGCGGTCGGTCCGGCCGTGGGCGGGCCGATGGGGGCGACGCTGCACGGGCCGTACATCGTGACGTTCGTGCTGTTCTCGCTGGGCATCACGGTGCTGGCGCTGCGGCTCGGCCGACGGCTCACTCCCGTACAGGATCAGCCTTCGATCGAGGCGGCGCCGTCCAGGGTGGTGGCCGTGTCACTGCCGGAGGCCGAGCCGGTGACCGCCGCCCCCGCCGTCGCCACTCGCTGAGTCCGTGTCCGGGGCGGTAGGGGGCCTGCTGTGACAGGGCCCCTACCGCGGCAGGGCGAATTCGCACCAGACCGCCTTGCCGCCGCCCGGGGTGCGGCGGCTGCCCCAGGACGTGGCGATCGTCGCGACGATGGAGATGCCGCGGCCCGCTTCGTCCGCCGGATCGGCGCGGCGGCGGCGCGGCATGTGGTCGTCGCCGTCGGTCACCTCGATGATCAGGCGGCGGTCGGTGCGGCGCAGGCCCAGGCGCATCGGCGGGGTGCCGTGCTTGAGGGAGTTCGCGACGAGTTCGCCCGCGGCCAGGACGCCCAGGTCGCAGAGCTCGACCGGGAATCGCCACGACGTCAGGACGCCGCTCGCGAACGCGCGGGCGCGCGGCGCCGCCTCCACGCCGCCGAGGAGTTCGAGCGAGGCGTTGTGGAACAGCTCCGCGTCCGCGCCGGTACGGGCGGGGTGCTGGACCACCAGCACCGCCACGTCGTCGTCGTGCTCCGCGGTGACGCCGAGGGAGCGGATCAGCCGGTCGCAGACCACCTGGGGGGAACCCTTCGCCCCGGAAAGAGCGCGCTCCAGGGCGGCGACACCCTCGTCGATGTCCTCGCTGCGGCGCTCCACCAGGCCGTCCGTATAGAGGACCGCGGTGGAACCGGGCGGCAGCGCGATCGTGCCCGATGTGTGGATCCAGCCGCCGGTGCCGAGCGGCGGTCCTGTCGGGTCCTCGGCGCGGTGGACCGTACCGTCCTCGTGGCACACCAGGATCGGGAGGTGCCCGGCGGAGGCGTAGACGAGCCGGCCCTCGTTCGGATCGTGGACCGCGTAGGCGCAGGTGGCGATCTGGCTGGCGTCGATCTCGGCGGCGAGACCGTCGAGGAGCTGGAGCACCTCGTGGGGCGGGAGGTCGAGGCGGGCGTAGGCGCGCACGGCGGTGCGGAGCTGGCCCATGACGGCGGCGGCCCGTACCCCACGTCCCATCACGTCACCGATGACCAGGGCGGTGCGGCCCGCGCCGAGGGTGATGACGTCGTACCAGTCGCCGCCGACCGCGGCGTCCGTGCCACCGGGCTGGTAGGTGGCGGCGATCCGCAGGTCGTCGGGCTGCTCCAGCTCCTGCGGGAGCAGGGAGCGCTGGAGGGTGACGGCCGTTTCGCGGTGGCGGCGCTCGCTGGCGCGGAGCCGTTCGGCCGCTTCGGCGTGGTCGGTGACGTCGGCGGCGTACACGAGCACTCCGCCTTCGGTACCTCTCTTGCTCTTGTCCTTCTTGGTCTGCTTGTTGCTCCTGGCCCCTTCGCCGTTGTCGGCTTCGGCGTCGCTGTCCCGGTGTACCGGGGTGCAGGTCACGGTGTACGAATTGCCGCTGCGGACTTTGCGGGACTTGACCGTACGGGGTGTGCCGCTGCGCAGGACCTGGTCCATGAGGGGCAGCAGGCTGAGCTCGGCGAGCTCGGGCATGGCCTCGGCGGCGGGGGCGCCGGCCGGGCGGGGTCCGAAGGCGGCGGCGTAGGCGTCGTTGACGTACGCGATCCGGTGGTCGGGGCCGTACACCAGGGCCACCAGGGCGGGCAGCTGGCCGAGGATGTCCTGGGCCGAGAGATCCTCCAGGGCGGGGCCGCGGTCCCCGGGAGGCGCGCCGTGCGTGTCGCCCCGCGCGCCGCCGTCCGGTGGGCAGGGCCCGGTCCCGGGCCCTGCGTACTCGGCGCGGGCCGAGGGCACGGAACTGTGGTCGTCCCGTGCGGCGGCGCGACGCTGCGTTCCGGGTAGGCGGGCGCTCCAACGCGTGAAGTTCACGGAATTTCTGGCCTCGTGTGTCGGTCTGGTCCGCTGGGGCGGGCTGCTCACTGTCGGTCACTGCCGGCCGGGTCACTCTGTGCAGATGTGGGCCCACCTATGGTCACACGTCCAGTGTGGCGGACCGTACTGACAGTCGTCGGTACGGTCCGGCCCCGGTCGGGTGACGTGGCGGGCCGACGGGCAGTCAGCCGCCGTTGCCCGGCGGGCCGTCGGGGGCCGGGGGGTGGTCCGGCCCGGGGCGTTTGCCTCCTGCGGCGAGTTCGAATTCGGCGCGCGGGTGTTCCAGCGAGCCGAGCGAGACGATCTCGCGCTTGAAGAGCCCGGCGAGGGTCCATTCGGCAAGGACGCGGGCCTTCCGGTTGAACGTCGGAACCCGGCTGAGGTGATACGTACGGTGCATCAGCCAGGCCGGGTAGCCCTTGAGCTTGCGACCGTAGACGTGGGCGACGCCCTTGTGGAGGCCGAGTGAGGCGACGGAGCCCGCGTAGCTGTGCCGGTACTCCGTGAGGGGTTCGCCGCTGATCGACGCGAGGACGTTGTCGGCGAGGGCCTTGGCCTGGCGCACGGCGTGCTGGGCGTTGGGCGCGGTCTCCTTGCCCGTTTCCGCGGCGGTCAGATCGGGCACGGCCGCGGCGTCCCCGGCGGCCCAGGCGTGCTCGACCCCTTCCACGGTGAGTTCTGCCGTGCATCTGAGTCTGCCGCGCTCGTTGAGCGGGAGATCGGTGGCGGCGAGGACCGGCGCGGGTTTGACGCCCGCGGTCCACACGACGGTGCGGGTCGGGAAGCGGGAACCGTCGCTCAGGACGGCGATCCGGTCCTCGCAGGACTCCAGCCTGGTGTCGAGGCGTACGTCGATATTGCGGCCGCGCAGCTCACGGATCGCGTAGACGCCCATCGCCTCACCGACCTCGGGGAGGATGCGGTCCGACGCCTCGACGAGGATCCACTTCAGGTCGTCCGCCTTGATGTTGTGGTAGTACCGCGAGGTGTAGCGGGCCATGTCCTCCAGCTCGGCGAGGGCCTCGACGCCCGCGTAGCCGCCGCCGACGAAGACGAAGGTGAGGGCGGCGTCGCGGATGGCCGGGTCGCGGGTGGCGGAGGCGATGTCCATCTGCTCGATGACGTGGTTGCGCAGGCCGATGGCCTCCTCGATGGTCTTGAAGCCGATGCCGTGCTCGGCGAGGCCGGGGATCGGGAGGGTGCGCGAGACGGAGCCGGGTGCGAGGACGAGTTCGTCGTACGGGATCTCGACGGCGCCGGTGCCGTCCTCCCCGGTGGCGAGGGTGGTGACGGTCGCGGTGCGTTTGGCGTGGTCGATACGTTCTGCCTCACCGATCACGATCGTGCAGTCCGCCAGGACCCGGCGCAGCGGCACGACGACATGGCGCGGCGAGATCGAACCGGCGGCCGCTTCGGGCAGGAACGGCTGATACGTCATATAGGGCTCCGGGGTGACGACGACGATCTCGGCCTCACCGCTTCTGAGTCTCTGCTTCAGCTTCCGCTGGAGACGCAGTGCGGTGTACATCCCGACGTAGCCGCCGCCGACGACGAGAATGCGCACACCCGGCGGGGGGCCGGGGGGTGTTCCCCCGGAATCTGAAGCCATCACCACCCCATGACGCAACGTGCTCAAGGGTTTGTCCACAGCCCCGGCAAATTGTGTGACCGGAGGTTCTGGACAGGCCGCTGCTGCTGATCGCCGTGGGGATACGGAAGCTGCGCAGGTCAGAGGTTGGGGTGGGGGTGGTGGGCGGGGGTCGAATCAGTGACCAAGCGGTCCTTGCTCCGATCGGGGGGCGCTCCGTGCGGAACTACCCCCTTCTGAATTGACTCGGGCTCAACTATGTTCGTATGTCGTCGGGGTGCCGGGTGGAGACCATGATCCGCGCTCCGGCTCAAACGGCGGGAAGTCTCCGGGGGGAGACGTCATAACCGGGGGAACAGCTATGCACATTCAGGATTCTCATTGGCAGACTGCTGCGGCAGTCACGTCCCATTCGTCCGACGAAAACGGGCGAAACGGTGCAGTGGGGACAGTGGACACGGTAGGTCCGGTCGGCGCGGTCGCAGCGGCCGAACCAGGCGGGACGGGCGGGGCGGGCGCGTCGGCCGCGACGGTCGGGGCGGTTGCGGCCAACGGCCGCTCGGCTCCGCTCCGCGTGGACGCACAGCGCAATCTGGAACATGTGCTGCGAGCCGCACGCGAAGTGTTCGGCGAGCTGGGATACGGGGCTCCGATGGAGGACGTGGCGCGTCGCGCCAGAGTCGGAGTCGGCACGGTGTACCGGCGGTTCCCGAGCAAGGACGTGCTGGTGCGGCGGATAGCCGAGGAGGAGACCTCCCGGCTGACGGACCAGGCGCGGACCGCGCTGGGCCAGGAGGACGAGCCGTGGTCGGCGCTGTCGCGCTTCCTGCGGACGTCCGTGGCCTCGGGTGCGGGGCGGCTGCTGCCGCCTCAGGTGCTGCGGGTCGGAGTGGATGTCGACTCCGCTGCCGACTCCACGGCCGCTGCCGCCGTTTCTGCCGCCGCCCCGGCTGTGGTCGGGGAGTCGGGGGACACGGCGGCCTCCGGATCGGGATCAGGCTCGGGCGGCGCTCGGGACGAGACGTGGGTGCCTCAGCAGAGGCAGGGCGCGGGTCACACTGGCCCCCGGCCGGCTGACGGGCGTTCAGCCGTGGAGACCGGCCTCGATGACGACGGCACGGGAACCGGTGAGCTGCTGGAGGTCGTCGGCCGCCTGGTGGAACGGGCGCGGGCAGCCGGTGAGCTTCGCCGTGACGTGACGGTGGCGGATGTGCTGCTGGTCATCGCGACGGCGGCGCCTTCGCTCCCCGATGCGGCTCAGCAGGCCGCAGCTTCGAGCCGGTTGCTGGACATCCTGCTGGAGGGGCTGCGTTCGCGGGGCGTTGCGTGAGCCGTGAGCGGAGTGCTTCCGCGGGGCGTGCGCGGGTGTGTCGCGCTGCGTTCGCGGGGCGTTGCGTGAGCCGTGAGCGGAGTGCTTCCGCGGGGCAGGCGCGGGTGTGTCGGCGCGTGAGCGGGTCGGCGTCTGAAGCCTGGTGGTGTCTGAGCCTGGTGGCGTCGGCTCAGGTCGGCGTCTGAAGCCTGATGGCGTCGGCGCGGTAAGGGGTGGCGGCGCGTGGGTGTGGTGGTGCGCGGGCGTGTTACGTGCGCGCACTGCCTCTCCGGGGCGGATGGCCGGGGTGCGCGGTCGGGCCCGGTTGCCGGGGTGCGCGGTCGATGTGAATGACCGGCCGCGCATGGCTGGCGTGAATAGGTTGCTGCGTTCGGTGGTTCGCAATCCGCAGTCCGCAGCCTGCGTGGCCGTTTCGGCGAGGCGGGCTCGGCGGCTCATTGTCGCCCATACGCTCTCGCATTCGTCTTATATGTCCGACTCGTCTGTCCGGTCTTACGTGACTGCGCTTCTCGGCTCCGGCTCCCACGGCTGCCCCAGTCCACAGACCCGGCGCTCCACGGCTTCTGATCGGTGTCGGTCCGGTGCCTGGTCGGTGTTTGGTCGGCGGTGCGTTGACTCCCCGTGGCCCTCGTCGGTGGAGCTGCCCGCCCGTTGTCTGCGGCCCACCCGCGTAAAAGAGCTCAATCCCCTTCCCCGAATAGGTGATCACTAGTGCTCATATTCGGGGAAACGCCCCGGATGAGTGGTTGCAGGGGCTGAAGGGTCGGCGTGATTGCGCCATGTGGCACTCTTGCCCGGGTGTTCGGGTCCGACAGCGCAAACGGGGGCTTCCGCGATGAGCGGTGACGGGCAGCAGGAAGAGTCGCTCGACGACGTCTCCGCCACGGGCGGTGTGACGGAGGCCGGTGGGCCGCCCTCCCGGCAGGTACCGAGCCAGGCGGGGCCCGAGCGGTCGGTTGGTGACGTCGCGGGCGGCACCGTCCTGCCCGGTCCGTGGCCGGCGCCCGTCGACGCCGGATTCGGCGCCGGTGTCGAGGCCGACGCTGCGGTGCCGATGCAGCGGGTGGGCAGCAGCACCAGCGCCGCCGGTGCCTCCGACTCCCCTTTCTCCGACGCCGAGCTGATCGGACAGATGCGGGACGGCGACGATCTCGCGTACGAGGAGCTGTTCCGGCGGCACTCGGACGCGGTGCGCCGCTACGCGCGGACCTGCTGCCGGGACGCGCACACCGCCGACGACCTGACGGCCGAGGTCTTCGCCCGCACGCTGCAGGCGGTACGCCGGGGCAAGGGGCCCGAGCAGGCGGTACGGGCCTACCTCATGACGGCTGTCCGGCATGTCGGAGCCGCCTGGACCAAGACCGCGAAGCGGGAGCAACTGGTCGATGACTTCGCGGTGTTCGCCGCGCACGCATCCCAGGCCTCCCAGGTGTCGGACGCGGACACGCTCGACCTCGGTGCGGATGTACTGGCGATGCACGAGGCCGAGCAGTCGATGGCGATGCAGGCGTTCCGCAGTCTGCCGGAGCGCTGGCAGGCGGTGCTGTGGCACACCACCGTCGAGGAGGAGTCGCCCAGCGAGATCGCCCCGCTGTTCGGGCTGACCGCCAATGCCACGGCGGTCCTGGCCGGCCGGGCCCGCGAAGGGCTCAAGCAGGCCTACCTGCAGGCGCATGTGAGTCAGGCGCTCACCTCGGGCGGCGACTGTGCGCGGTACGCCGACCGCCTCGGCGCGTATGCCCGGGGTGGGCTCCGGATGCGGGCCGAGCGCGGCCTGCGGGGGCATCTGGACGAGTGCGCGAAGTGCCGGCTCGCCGCGGGCGAACTGGCCCATGTCAACGCCGGGATTCCTGCGCTGCTGCCGGTCGCGGTCATCGGCTGGTTCGCCGCCGGGTACGCGCTCAAGGCTGCCGGAATCGTCGCCGGTGGCGCGGCGGGAGCCGCGGGTGCGGGTGCCGCCGCGGCGACGACCGGCGGGAGCTCTTCCGGGGGCGCCGCCGGTGGTGCCGCGGTCTCGGAAGGGCTCGGTGCCGCGGCGAAGGCCGGTATCGCGGCGGCGGTTGCCGTGGCGGTGGCGGCCGGACTGACCTGGGCGCTGGTCGGCGACGACCAGCCGATGCCCGAGGCCGCACAGCCGGCCTTGCCCGCTGTCGTGGCGCCCGCTTCACCTACGCCGACTCCCCCGCAGCCGCCACCGCCGCCGAAACCCACTCGGCCCCTGCCACCAGCACCACCGGCGTCCGCGCCGCCGCCCGCGCCGAAGTCCAAGCCGATACCGACGCCGACGCCGACGCCCACACCGACTCCGGCTCCGGCCCCGGTTCCGAAACCCACTCCCGAGCCGACGACACCCGCGCCGAAGCCCTCTCCGCCGAAGCCGACCCCTCCTCCACCGCCGCCGCCCGCACCGACCGCCTATCGGCTCAGCGAGCTGAGCTACTCGATGGTGGGCGACCACACCGGGCCGGAGGTGGTGATCAATGAGAGCAACTGGGTCTGGCAGCGTTCCGGTCTGTCGATCGGAGGCACGCAGTACGCGCACGGGGTCACCGTCCACGGCAAGTCCTCGGTCACCATCCAGCTGAACCGGCAGTGCACGCGTTACGAGGCCATGGTCGGGGTCGACGACATGACCAAGGGGCTGGGCTCCGTGCGCTTCTCCGTCTTCAACGGTGGCGGGATGCGGCTGTGGCAGTCCCCGGTGATGAACGGCAACGACCCGGCCGTTCCCGTCGGGGTCGGCATCGCCGGTCAGGAAAAGATCCGGCTCGTCGTCGAGCGGGAACGTCCGGGCGGCGGCGCGACACTTGCCGACTGGGCGGATTCGACCATCACTTGTCGGTGAGACGACGGGCGGTCAGACGGCGGGGGCATCCGGCGCGGCAGTGGCATCCGGGAGTTCTGTGGTGATGCGGGTCAGGAGCTCGATGACGTCGTCGACCGTCAGCGTGCGGCCCGCGGCGCGCTCCGACTCGTACAGCTGAGGCCCCAGCTCCTCGCGCGCCTGCCGCTCGACCTCGTCCGCCTCGGCCTGTTGCGCCTTGGTCCGAGGACTGGTGAGGCACCAGCCGTCGGCCGCCGCCAGTATCCGTACGGCTTCGCCATGGCGTCCCACCTTCGGCAGCACCGCCGCGACACCGTCCGCCAGATGTCCGGTGACGAGCTCGGCGCACTGGGCGTCCCGCGCCTCGCGAAGTGCCAGCGTCAGGCCGCGTACCCCGGCCGCCGGGCCGCCCCCGGGCCCCGGCTCGTGCACGGAGATCCGCGCGTCCAGCCCCTTGACCACCGCAGTGAAGTGCGACGGCGGGCTGCCCCGCCCGGCCGCCGCCTCCACCTCGGTGACCAGCCGTCGCGCCCCCGCGATCTCACCGCGGTCCAGGGCCAGGGTGGCACGCAGAAAGTGGGCGTAGGCGCGGGCGTCGTGCACCTGGAGGCGCTCCGCCTCGGTCTCGGACTCCGTCAGCAGCCGTTCGAAGGCCGCCAGGTCCCCGGTCCGGTAAGCGAGTTCCGCGAGGCGTGCGAGCAGGAACGGCGCTTCGACGTGTGCCCCGACCTCGCGGGCGAGCAGCAGCGCCTCCTCGTACGCCGCACCCGCGTCCTCGTACCGTCCGCGCATCACGCCCGCCTCCGCGGCGGCGCTCGCGACCTGTGCGCGCAGCCAGCGGTCGCCGACCCGGCGGGCCAGGTCGCGCAGTTCGGCAAGATCCTCGTCGACCCCGGGCATGCCGCCCGGCATGTCCACGATCATGTGGGTACGGAACATCAGCGCGACGCCGTACTCCCAGGCGCCGCCGTGGATACGGGCGTTGGCGACCCCAGCCTCGACCATCCCGTGCGCCTCGGCGGTGGTACGGCTCACGAACGAGGTCATCGGCCAGAGCAGTCCCGGGAAGCGGGCGGCCTGTGGGCCGGAGGACATGAACGCGTCAGTCACCCGGCCGATCAGGGCCCGCCGACGGCCGTCACCGCGGACGTCGCCGGCCGGCCGGCTCTCCGCCGCGAGGAAGAACCGCAGCATCTCCAACTGCATGCGCGGCCAGAAGCGGGGGTCGCTGCCGTGCGACGGTTCCGGTCCGAGCGCCACGGCCCGCTCGGACCAGGTGAGCCCCTCGGCACGGTAGTTGCGCAGCCACCAGAACCACCCCATGCCGAGCACCAGGCGTGCCGCGTCCGCTTCCGACGGGCAGGTGACGGTGGTGCGGGTGAGGGCGGCCCGGATGTTGTCCAGGTCGGTCTCCAGGCGGTCGATCCAGCGCAGTTGCTCGCCGGAGCGAAGGCGGGGCTCGGCCGCCTCCACCAGCGCGACGAAGTACGCGGTGTGCGCTCTCGCGGCGGCGGCGCGTACGTCCGGGGCCTCGGCCGCGCGTTCGGTGGCGTACTCGTGAATGGTCTCCAGGAGGCGATAGCGCATCTCGCCGGAGGCGGTGGGGGCGGCGACGACGAGGGACTTGTCCACGAGAGCGCCGATCAGGTCGGCGGCGGAGGGCCGGGCAGTGGGTGCTTCAGCCGTCGTCACGGCTTCCGCGGCGGCCAGGTCCCAGCCGCCCGCGAAGACGGAGACCTGCCGCAGAACCGTACGTTCGTCCTCGTCGAGCAGGTCCCAGGACCAGTCGACGACGGCGCGCAGCGTCTGCTGACGCGGTAGTACGGTCCGGGCCCCGCCGGTGAGCAGACGAAACCGGTCGTCGAGCCGGTCCGCGATCTGACGCGGACTGAGCAGCCGCAGCCGGGCGGCGGCGAGTTCGATGGCGAGCGGCTGCCCGTCGAGCCGCCGGCAGATCTCGGCGACGGCGTCCGGATCGTGTGCGCCCTCCTGCCCGGGGTCGAAGTCCGGGCGTACGGCACGGGCGCGCTCGGCGAACAGGTGGTGGGCGGGATCGGCCGGGAGCGGGCCGACCGGGCGTATGGATTCGCCGGGGACGCCGAGGGGTTCGCGGCTGGTGGCGAGGATGCGCAGCTGCGGGCAGTGGGTGAGCAGGGTTTCGGCAAGGGCGGCGGCCGCGTCGATGACGTGTTCGCAGTTGTCCAGGATGAGCAGGAAGGGGCGGCTGCGGGAGCAGTGCGCCAGGTACTCGACGAGGAGGTCGGTCGGGTCGCTGCGCAGCGGCTGCCCGTCACGGTCGGTGTCCCGGAGGAGCGTCGTCTCACGCAGCCCGAGAGCGGAGAGTACGGCTCCCGGGACATCCACGGGGGCGTCCACGGGCGCGAGTTCGGCGATCCAGGCATCCACGGGGGCCGAGGCCGCCCGGCCGCTTCGGGCGGCGGCCTCCTCGGCGAGACGGGTCTTGCCGGAGCCACCGGGACCGGTGAGGGTGACCAGTCGGGACCGGGTCAGATCGGCGCGGATGGAGCTCAGTTCGGGTTCGCGGCCGACGAAGGAGTTGAGCCGGGGGCGGAGGTTGCCCCGGACGGGGGCGTGGGCGCCGGGTGCGTCGGGCGGGACCGATGTGGCGGAGGTGCCTGAGGGGGTGGAGGCGGCTGAGAGGGCTGAGGGGGTGGAGGCGGCTGAGAGGGACGCGTGGACCGAGGGGAACGAGTGGGCCGAAAGGGATGAGAAGGGCGGTCCGGCTGCTTCGGATGACGTCCCCGACGGAGGCGTGAGCAACTCCCGGTGAAGGGCGACCAGTTCCGGTCCCGGATCGGTGCCGAGGCCGTCGGCGAGGGCGCGGCGGGCCTCCTCGTAAGCGGCCAGCGCGTCGGCCCGGCGGCCTTCGGCGCGCAGGGCGCGGACCAGCTGGGCCCGGAAGCGTTCGTCGTACGGGTGGGCGGCGGTCAGCTCCTTGAGCTCCGGTACGAGGGTGCGCGGGCCGGCCCCGGTCGCGGCGCACCGCAAATCGGCCTCGATGCGGCGTTCCAGCGTGGCCAGGCGGTGGGCCTCCGGGCGCAGACCGTGGCCGTTCTCCCGGTCCGGCAGGTCGACGAGGGCCGGGCCACGCCACAGGGCGAGCGCGGTACGCAGTGTGCGGGCGGCCGTCACGGGGTCGCCCGCGTCGAGCTCGTCGGCCCCCTGCCGGGACAGCCGCTCGAACACGTGCAGGTCGACCTCGTCGGGCGCGGCCGCCAAGCGGTAACCGCCGTGGTCGCTGGTGATCGCGTCCCTGCCGAGCACCCGGCGCAGCCGGCCCACGAGGGCCTGGAGTGCGGCGGGAGCGTCGTGCGGGGGATCCCCGGCCCATACGTCGTCGACGAGATCGGCGACGTGCACGGGCCGGCCCGTACGCAGGGCGAGTGCGGCAAGGAGGGCGCGCAGCCGCGTACCGCCCACGGGCAGCGCCCTGCCGTTCTCGTCTCGCGCCTCGGTGACGCCGAGGATCAGGTACCGCATCCGGCCATTCTGTCCCGTGGGGCGGACGGAAGCAGGCGCCCGACGGCGGGATCGACGCGGCGCGTCCGGTATCGGATGCCCGGCCGCGCGCCCATCAGCGGACGCAATCCCCCGTCGAAGGTCCCCGTCGGCCACGCCCCACGCCGCCCGCGCCTACGGTTGCAGCGTCCGCCTCGCCGGAACGATTCCGCCCGCGACCGCGCGCTGGCGCGGCGCCGCCGTGCCCGTCCAGCAGGTGCCGCGCCGTGACACGAGTCGGCGGAGCCACAGTTCCATGGACGCCAGATGCGCCAGGCCGTCCAGCGGGAGCGGTTCGCCCTCCGAGGCCGCGCGCAGGGCCTTCCGTACGACGCGGGCCTCGACCAGGCCCGCGTCGGCGAGCAGCGGTGCGTCGAAGAGGGCGATCAGGTCGGGGAGCGCGGCGCGCAGGCCGGTGCGGGCGGTGGCGTTCGCAGTGGCGAGGGAGGGGGTGCCCCAGCCGGGCGGCAGCTCGTGGATGCCCGCGCCCGCGAGCACCCGGCGCAGGATCGCGGCGCGGGCGCCCGGCTGGACGCGGAGCGATTCGGGGAGCGCACGGGCGGCGCGTACGACCTGATTGTCGAGGAACGGGGCGTGCAGCCGCTGACTGCGGTTCTCCGCGGCCTGCTCCAGGATCCGGTGGTCGGCGGCGAACCGGGCGAGGGCCGCCCGTGCGCGGGCCTCGCCCGGGCGCGGGACGGACGCGGGGCGGATCGCCGCCTCCTGCAGACGGAACGCCACCTCGGTGAGCGCCTCTCCGGTCAGCCAGCGCGCGGCGGGTCCCGGCCGTGACCAGGCGAGGGCGGCGAGCGACGCGTCGGCGGGCGTGTCGAGGTCGGGGGCGTGGCGGTTGGCGTCCGGCAGCCGGTCGGCCGCCGTTTCGAGGCCGCTGCGGTACGACGTACGGGACAGGCGGCGGGCCGCCCGGTAGACGGTCAGCGGGACGAAGAGGGAGTGCGCGGTCGGGCCCTCGGCCTTGGCGAGAGCGGCGACCGGGCGCAGCAGATGGCGTCGGCGCCGGTCCATCAGCAGGTCGGCGAGGCGGGCCGGGTGGGCGTCGAGCACCTGCCGGGCGCCGCTGCCGACGAAGTGGTCGGCGCTGCCCGAGGCGAGGCGGCGGCGGTGGCGCTCGGCGACGACGAGGGACGGGGCGGGTTCATCGGTGAGCGGGCCGCCGCCCAGGTCGGCGTAGGGCAGGGCCTCTTCCCCGGCGGCGACGACGACATGGTGCAGGCGCGGGTTGGCGGCGATGACGCGGGCGCGTTCGAGTTCGTCCTCGTGCCCGCGTGCGGTGAGGTCGTTGAAGGTGACGGCGAGCAGCCGCTCCCCCGCTCCCGTGCCGTGGCCGAGGAGGGTGCCGGGCAGGCCCGGCAGTCCGGCGGCGAGCAGGGCGAGGGTGGCGGAGGCGCTGCCTCCGGAGAGGTCGGCGCCGATGCCGGGTACGGGGGCGCCGCGGGCGGCGCGTCGTTCGGCGGGCCCCATGCCGGGGACCGGTCCGGGGTCGGGCGGCAGGGTTTCGGGGGCGTGGCGCGGGGCCGTGAGTCTGGCGCGTACGGCCTCGACCAGCGCGTCGCGCACCCCGTCGACGGCGCTGACCGGGTCGAGTTGGGGCGCGGCGACGGCGAGGGAGGCCACCGCCTCGTACCCGGTGATCTCGCGCGAGCCCTCACGGAGGATGAGTGCGTGCCCCGGCGGGATGCGCTTCACTCCCGCGTACGGGGTGCCGTCGCGCAGCGCCTCCGGGGTTTCGGGGCAGGCGAGCAGGGCGGCCAGGTGACCGATGTCGAGCTGGGCTTCGATGAGGTCGGCGAGCGGGAGTGCGGCGGTGGCGTACGCCGTGCCGCCGGCCCAGGGGGTGTAGAAGACCGGGCGGGCTCCGGCGAGGTCCCCGATGACGGTGATGCGACGGCCGACCTGGACGACGGCCGTGTAGCTGCCGGGCCAGGAGGTGAGATGGCGCAGGGCTCCGCCGCGGGCGGCGAGGAGGCCGACGCGCAGCTGTTCGTCGGTGGCGCTGCAGCAGCCGAGGACGGCGAGTCGGGCGGTGGGCGCGCCTTCGGCGGTCTCGACCTTGCTCGTACGGATCTCGTCGGGGCGCCAGTCGCCGACGGCCCAGAGCGGATCCGGGTCGCCCCACAGGAGTTGGGATCCGACGGGGTGCATCGTGCGCCCCTCGTCGGCGTCGCCGACGGCACCGGCCGTGCCGAAGCGCGCGGCGATACTGCTCCACCCCACCAACCAACGCATCGCCGCCTCCACAGGCTGTGGACAAATCGGCGCAGCAGGACATTATCGGGAGAACTCCGCTAGCGCGCGGCGCCGTTGCGAACATGCTGCCACGACAAACGCGCGCAGGAGGGGCTACGGACGGCGCACGTCGGAAGGGCATGCGCCCCTGGCAAAGACCGAACCGGGCCGGGGTGCGTACGGGCGCACGCCGGGCGGCAACCTGCGCCGGGTTTCCCGCGGGGACGACCGGCGCCTGGCGCGCGCGGCAACTCGAGCGCAACGCGCTTATGGGCCGGGCGTGTTGCGTACCCCGTACGGGCGAGATCCACCGGCCGAAATCCGGCCACGCCCCGAACCGCCCACGGACCGATGCCGTCGGCGACCGACCGATGACGGACGATCACCGGACGGTCGACGAGATGTCCGCGAATCGGTTGCCCCAACCTCGGCCGACCGACGACATTCGGCCATTCTCCGGGCGTGCGGCAACGCGACGACAGGGACCTCACCGCACCAGAAGTCCCTTTCGCCCTGCTTCAATCCCTGCTCCACTCCCCGCATCGTCGACTCGCACCGGCCCGATGCCGGCCCGGCGCCGGTCACATACCGGTCGCGTGCCGGTGGCGTGCGGGTGGGCGTGCCGGCTTCGACGCACAGCCCGACGCAGGGTCCGATGCACAGTCCGGGAGGCGCAGTTCACCTCCCGGACCGGTCCGCCGCCTGCGGGGAATGAGGCGGCAGTGTCCCCCAGCCCACTGAGTCCAATGAAGTGGGCCGACCCACGCAGCAACCATGGAAGCGCTCCCGAAACGGCCGGACGAGAGCGCACGGCCGGGCGCACGGCCACACACCAGGAGCACGTACGGAGCCCGGCGGGCGGGCGCCGCCACCCCGCCCGAGCGGCACGTCACACGGGCTTCCGGGCCGGGTCGCCGGCCGGGTTCGGGCGGGGTCCGCGCCGCTCCGCGCGGCGACGGAGGGGCACCGCGCCGGCAACGGGAGCGACGCCCCACAGCCGACCGCGTACGCACGGACAACAATCCCGCCATACGGACGTCTGCCCCTTAACGGTAGGGATGCGGCGAACTACCCTGTGTTTACTGAGGTTCTCGGCAGGAGGCATATTCCTCGGGGCTCGGCCATATGCGTGTGCGGCGGAGTGCCGGGGCTCGTCCCTGGGGAGGACACGGTACGAATGCCGCGCGCCGCAACGGTGACGCGGCGGCCGTCTGTGTGTCGAGGGGTGGCGCATGTCCAGGGAGCAACGCGGACCGAACGAGAAGCTCGGAACCGTTCTCGCCCTCGCGGGAATCAGCAACGCCGGGCTCGCCCGGCGGGTCAACGACCTCGGGGCGCAGCGCGGACTGACACTTCGGTACGACAAGACCTCGGTGGCCCGGTGGGTCTCCAAGGGCATGGTGCCGCAGGGCGCCGCGCCCCATCTCATCGCGGCGGCGATCGGCGCCAAGCTCGGCCGGCCGGTCCCGCTGCACGAAATCGGGCTCGCGGACGCCGATCCGGCGCCGGAGGTCGGTCTGGCGTTTCCGCGCGATGTGGCCGAGGCGGTCCGCTCGGCGACCGAGCTGTACCGGCTGGATCTGGCCGGGCGGCGGGCCGGCAGCGGCGGAATCTGGCAGTCGCTGGCGGGCTCGTTCTCGGTGAGCGCGTACGCGACGCCCGCGTCCCGCTGGCTGATATCCCCCGCCGACCCGTCGGTGGAACGCGACTCGACAGCCGCCGAGGCAGCCATCCTCGGCCCCCCGGGCACAAGGGGCGCACGTACCGGCGCAGGGGCGCAGAGGACACCGGTCACGGCGGGAAAGAGCACGGAGGCGGAGCCCGGCACCACAGCCACTCCCGGCGTGGCGGGCGCCCCCGTCACGCAGACAGCGCTGAATGCACGGGCGGCTCAAGCGGCACTGGGCACCCTGGGAGCGATGGGGACGCAGCGGACACCGTCCATCCCCGCCCAGCCGGGCCCGGAGCCCACGTCCGCGCCCTCCTTCACATCCCCCGCCGCCTCCGCCTCCGCACCGGTCGGCCCGGTCACGAGCGACATCTCCCCGCTGCGGGTCGGCCACAGCGATGTCTCCAAACTGCGCGAGGCAGCCCAGGACGCCCGCCGCTGGGACTCCAAGTACGGCGGCGGGGACTGGCGCTCCTCCATGGTCCCGGAGTGCTTACGGGTCGACGCCGCACCGCTGCTGCTCGGCTCGTACAGCGACGAGGTGGGCCGGGCGCTCTTCGGCGCGGCGGCCGAGCTGACCAGACTCGCCGGGTGGATGGCCTTCGACACCGGTCAGCAGGAGGCCGCGCAGCGCTACTACATCCAGGCACTGAGACTCGCGCGGGCCGCGGCCGACGTACCGCTCGGCGGCTACGTCCTCGCCTCGATGTCGCTGCAGGCGACCTACCGCGGTTTCGCCGACGAGGGGGTCGACCTCGCGCAGGCCGCCGTCGAACGCAACCGGGGGCTCGCCACGGCCCGCACCATGAGCTTCTTCCGCCTGGTGGAGGCGCGCGCCCATGCGAAGGCGAGCGACGCACCGGCCGCGGGGGCCGCGCTGAAGGCCGCCGAGGGCTGGCTGGAGCGTTCCCGGGACGGCGACGCGGACCCGTCGTGGCTGGGCTTCTACTCGTACGACAGATTCGCGGCGGATGCCGCGGAGTGCCACCTCGACCTGAAGGCGCCCCGGCAGGTGCGGCGCTTCACCGAGCAGGCCCTGTCCCGACCCACCGAGGAGTTCGTCCGCTCGCACGGGCTGCGGCTCGTGGTGTCGGCGGTGGCCGAGCTGGAGTCGGGGAATCTGGACGCGGCCTGCGCGGCGGGTACCCGGGCGGTGGAGGTTGCGGGCCGCATCTCTTCGGCGCGGACCACGGAGTACGTACGGGACCTGCTGCACCGGCTCGAACCGTACGGGCACGAGCCGCGCGTCGCCGAGCTGCGCGAACGGGCCCGGCCGCTGCTGGTGGCGCCCGCGTAGCCCTGCCGACCCGGACGACCGGCCCCCGCACCTCCCCCGCATACCTCCGCACAGCGTCACCACGATGTCCTTGCGGCATCCGAAGGGTGTCCGGGCGGCATCCGGTGCACCACCCGGTCGCCGCCGGGCGTAAAGATCCGGCGCCACGCTGGGCCGCGCTGGTTTGAGTGCGTTGTCAGTGGGTGAGTGCACTATCGGGGTGGGAGGTGGCGTGATGATGACGCACGCGGCGTACGACTGCGATGTGCTGGTGATCGGCGGCGGGATCGTCGGCCTGTCGACGGCGTATGCGATCACGCGCACCGCTCCGGGCACCCGGGTGACGGTGCTGGAGAAGGAGTCGGGCCCCGCCCGTCACCAGACCGGGCGCAACAGCGGAGTGATCCACAGCGGCATCTACTACCGCCCGGGTTCGCTCAAGGCCCGCTACGCCGTGCGCGGTGCCGCGGAAATGGTCGACTTCTGCGCCGAGCACGGCATCGCGCACGCGGTGACCGGCAAGCTGATCGTCGCGACCGGACGGTCCGAGCTGCCCCGGCTGCACGCCCTGGTCCAGCGCGGCCGGCAGCACGGGCTGCCGGTGCGTGAGCTGGGGCCCGCCCAGATCGCGGAGTACGAGCCGCAGGTGCGCGGGCTCGCCGCGATCCGCGTCGGGACGACCGGGGTGTGCGACTTCGGGGCGGTCGCGGCGCGGTTCGCCGCCGAGGTGAGCAGGGCGGGCGGGGTGATCCGTTACGGGGCGGAGGTCACCGCGATCGACCGCCGCCCCTGGGGTGTGGCGGTGCGTACGGCGGACGGCCCGGTGGTGCGGGCCCGGGTCCTGGTCAACTGCGCGGGGCTGCACTGCGACCGGGTGGCGCGGCTCGCGGGCGACGACCCGGGGGTGCGGATCGTGCCCTTCCGGGGGGAGTACTACGAGCTGGCGCGGCCGGAGCTGGTGCACGGCCTGGTCTATCCGGTGCCCGATCCGGCGTTCCCGTTCCTCGGCGTGCATCTGACCCGGGGCCACGACGGCAGTGTCCACGTCGGGCCGAACGCGGTGCCGGCGCTGGCCCGTGAGGGGTACGGCTGGCCCGTCGTACACCCCCGTGAGCTGGCGGACACCCTGACCTGGCCGGGCGCCTGGCGGATCGCGCGCAGACACTGGCGGTACGGGGCGGGCGAGGTGCACCGTTCGCTGTCGAAGCGCGCGTTCACGACAGCCGTGCAGCGACTGCTGCCCGAGGTCACGGAGGCCGATCTGCGGCCTGCCCAGGCCGGGGTCAGGGCCCAGGCCGTGCTCCGGGACGGCACCCTGGTCGACGACTTCCTGATCCGCGAGGCACCGCACACCGTCCATGTACTGAACGCTCCGTCGCCCGCCGCGACGGCCTCCCTGCCCATCGGGCGGGAGGTGGCACGCAGGGCGCTGCTCCGGGCAGGGGGGACGGGGTGGAAGCCGCCCGCCGTAGAATCGGGGCATTGTGTCTGAGCCCTTGAACCCCTCCGCAGATCCCTCCGCGAACCCTTCCGCCCCGGCACCCGGCGAGGCCGCGGCCGGGCCGAACAGCGCCGCAGCCGGGACGGGCGCCGTGTCCTCGGCCCAGAGCCTCGCCTCCCCGGCTGCCGGGATTCCGGACGATCTGCGCGCCGCCTCCTTCGAGCGGCAGCGCAGGCTGCGCCAGGAGCCGCGCTTCCCCGGCGGACCCGCCATCGATCCGGCCGGATCGCACCACGAGCGCCGGATCCGCAGCTTCCAGCCGCGCCGCAGCCGCGTCACGCCCGGCCAGGAGGACGCGCTGCTGCGGCTCTGGCCGCAGTGGGGCCTGGACATCGACGGGCACCGCGTCCTCGATCTGCCCGAGCTGTTCGACGGGCTCCCGGTCGTGCTGGAGATCGGTTTCGGCATGGGTGAGGCCACCGCGCAGATGGCGGCCGACGACCCGGGCACGGGCATTCTCGCCGTGGATGTGCACACTCCCGGCCAGGGCAATCTGCTCGGACTCGCGGACCGGAACGGACTGTCCAACATCCGGGTCGCCAATGGTGACGCGATCATCCTGCTGCGCGAGATGCTGAAGCCGGACTCGTTGGACGGGCTGCGGGTGTACTTCCCCGACCCCTGGCCCAAGAAGCGCCACCACAAGCGGCGGCTGATCCAGCCGGAGTTCCTCGACCTGGCGGCGCAGCGGCTGAAGCCGGGGGCCGTGATCCACTGCGCGACCGACTGGGAGCCGTACGCCGAACAGATGCTGGAGGTGCTGACCGCGCACCCGCTGTTCGAGAACACCCAGGCGGACGGCGGCTATGCGCCGCGGCCGGCGTTCCGGCCGCTGACCCGGTTCGAGGGACAGGGCCTCGACAAGGGCCACGTCGTGCACGACCTGCTCTTCGCCCGCCGCTGAGACCCGCGTACGGAGCCGGAGACGGAACCTTCCGGACCCGGCGCCCCATGGCCAGGTGTCAGTGCTGCTCGTTAGGGTCAGTGGGTGGTGTCCGACGGGTCTGTCCAGCAGCGGCAGTCACAGCCGGCCGTCCCGCTCCTGGAGGAGCAGCGGGTCGGCGAGATCCTGGCTGCCGTGCCGGAGCGCAGGCACTGGCGTTACCGGCCGCGCCGCGTCGGTGTGGTGTGGCGCAGCAGGACGTTCCGCATCGCGACCGTGTGCACGGTGCTCGCGCTGTGCGGGCTGGCGATCCTGGCCCTGGTCCGCGATCAGACGGGCACCGAGGGGTTTCTCGTCGGGCTGGGGCTCGCCGTGCTGCCCGTACCGCTCCTCATGGCGGCGTTCCGCTGGCTGGACCGGGTCGAACCGGCGCCGTGGCGGAATCTGCTGTTCGCCTTCGCCTGGGGCGCTTTCGCAGCTGCCCTGGTCGCGATCCTGGCGAATTCGTTCGCGACCCGCTGGATAGCCACGGCCACCGCCGACCCGTCGAACGCCGACACCCTCGGCGCCACGGTCATAGCACCGGTCATCGAGGAGAGCGCCAAGGCCGCGGCCGTCCTGCTCATCTTCCTGTTCCGAAAGCGGGAGTTCAACGGGATCGTCGACGGCATCGTCGTCGCCGGCTTCACCGCGAGCGGCTTCGCGTTCACCGAGAACATCCTGTACCTGGGCAACGCCTTCGGTGAGGACCAGCAGATCGGTACCTCGGGCGTCGTCTCGGTGACCGCCGCGACGTTCTTCGTACGGGCGGTGATGTCGCCGTTCGCGCATCCGCTCTTCACGGTGCTGACCGGAATAGGCTTCGGGCTCGCCGCGGTCAGCGCGCGGCGCCGCCGGTTCCGCCGCGTCGCGCTGCCGCTGCTCGGTCTCGTCCTCGCCATGGGCATGCACGCCCTGTGGAACGGGTCGGCGTCCTTCGGCCCGTACGGCTTCTACGCCGTGTACGGGGTGTTCATGGTCCCGGTCTTCGGCCTGGTCACCTGGCTGGCGATCTGGTCGCGCCAGCGGGAGCTGCGTACGCTCTCCGCCGAGCTGCCCGCCTATGCCGCGGCCGGCTGGCTGACCCCCGCCGAACCGCTCGCCCTCTCCTCGATGCGGGCCCGCGGCATGGCCCGCGACGCGGCGCGCCAACGACACGCCGCCGCGGCCGGGGGAAGCTGGAGCAGCCCGTACGCACCGGCGTCCTGGCCACCGCCATACGGCCCGGGGCACGGGCCGACGTACGGCTCCGGATACGGTCCGGGATACGGGCCCGGATACGGGCCGACGCACGGCCCTGGATACGGGCCGACGCACGGCCCCGGACCGGGATACGCGCCCGGATACACGCCGGTGTATACCCCGAGGCGCGGGCCGTCGGCGCAGGTCAGGGCCCATGCCACAGCACAGGCCAAGGCCCACGGCAGAGCTGCCGCCCGCGCCGTCGCCGAGTACGAATCGTTCGCGACCTCACTGGCCTCGCTGCGCCGGCAGGCCCGCCGCGGGGCCGCGGGCCCGGACTTCGCCGAACGCGAGCTGGAGCTGCTGCACCACCTCTGGCAACGCAGGGACGTGGCTGCCCCCGCGCTGACGTACGCCGCGCAGGCGACGAGCCGCCTGCGCCCCCCGTACATACCCCCGGCCCTGGGGATTCCACCGCTGTAGGGGTGCCGGTAAGAACGCTGTCACCAGCCGCAATCGGCGAGCGAGCGGGCCGTGCCGGGGCCCCAGTAGTTCCCGCCGAAAATAGCCGGACGATCCGGGTGGGGGGCTGTGCGTAGAGGAGCACGATGGCGCCGGCGACGCGGAGGTTTCCTGGTATGTCCGGGTCGGTCAGTAGTCGGCCGAGGGCGGCCAGGCGCTCGTCTTCGCTCAGCGCGGCTCGTCGGGTGGCCTTCATCGCGGGTATGGAGAGGGAGCGTCGGCAATGGCGGCTTTGTATGGCCCAGTTGAGGAAGGCCCTCAAATACTGGCTGGGCACACCACCCGTGGCGAGTTAACCTCGCTGATCATGACTGACTGGTACAAAATTTACTCGGACGAATGTGCTCTGCCCCCGGGGGGCGACCTGGACGAGCTCACCGCAGAGCTGGCGGAGTGTCTGCGAGATCCAGACCCGGAGGTGCGCGACGGCTACCCGTACGTCGTGTTGCGGACCTGGATCGAGCGCGACGTCATCGACGGCGACCGCCGGATCCGCCTGGGCAATGAAATGGCGGCCCGCTTCGCCGATTCGCAGATTCAGGCCCGCACGTTCGCGCCGCTGGTCCTGGATATGATCGTCAGCCGCGGGGACTTCTGTCGGGAATGGATGAACGCGTTCGCCCGCTGGTACCCCACAGAGAGTGACCTACGCGGACACGATGTGCGTCTGGGGTGGCTGCACGCTGTGGCACACGGCGCTGACTTGCTCGGTGCCTTCGGCTGCCACCGCGATGTCGAACCGGTCGAGATGCTGGGCGTCGCGACCGCGCGGCTCGTCGCGCCCACCGATTACCTGTACGCCGAACGGGAAGATGATCGGCTCGCCCGTGCAATTGCGTTGACTCTCACCAACCCGAAGCTCACCGCGGATCAATCCGTCGCGTGGCTCGACGAAATCGGTGCCGACTTGCGGGCCGTGGCTCGGGGCACCACTCCGACGTACGTTTCCAACGCACTACGCACCCTGCGGATGCTCTACATTCTCGCTGACCTCGGCGTCTCGCCGAAGCCGGGGCAGCCGCCTCGTCAGGTTCCGCATCGCGACTTGGTCAAGCGGCGGATTGTTGAAGTGCTGGCGAATGATGCGAAGTCCATCGTTTGATAATTCCACGCCGGGAGCCGACCGAGCCTGACGGGCCGCCGCGGGAACCGCTTCTGCAGGTCGGCCGGCTGTCCCTACGCTGCAGGGTCATGTTCGACAGACCGGCAGCCCTGACGTCGGGGGGGGAGCGTCAGGGCTGCCGGAGTTCATCGGCAGGCGAACCGGCTCGGATCGCGCGGATCACCGGATCACGCAGGCCGGGAGAACCGGGAGGACGGCCTGCGGATCAGGGGTTGAGGCCCTTGCCGCGCAGCCAGGCCATCGGGTCGATGCCTGTACCGGAGGGGGTGTGGACCTCCAGGTGGAGGTGCGGGCCCGTCACATTGCCGGTCGCGCCGACCCGGCCGATGGTCTCACCGGTGGTGACCTTCTGGCCGACGCTCACGCCGATCGAGGACTGGTGGCAGAACCACAGCTCCGTACCGTCGTCGAGCTCCAGCACCGTGCGGTAGCCGTACGAACCGGACCAGCCGGCCGACTTGATGGTGCCGCCGTGTATGGCCTTGATCGGCGTACCCGTCGGCGCCGCGAAGTCGAGGCCGGTGTGGTAGCCGGACGACCACATCGAGCCGGCTTCGCCGAAGGTCGAGGTGACCGTGTACGAGGAGGTCGGGATGGCGTAGCTGGCGGCGAGCTTGGCGAGCCGCAGTGCCTCGGCCTTCTTCTTGGCCTCTTCCTCCGCCTTCTTCTTTTCTGCGGCGACCTTGGCCTCGGCCGCGTCCTGCTGCTTCTTGGCCTCGGCGGCGGCCTTCTCCGCGGCCTCCTTCTCCTGGGCCGCCTTGGCCTCGGCGTCGGCGGCGTCCTGCTGCTGCTCCGCCTGCTGGAGGATGCGCGCGCGGAGCGCCTCGCCCGCGTCCGCCGTGCCCTGCTCGGCCTCGGCGGTGGTGAGGCCGGCGGTGGTGAGCGGTGCGGCAGCGGCGGCGACAGCGGCCTTGTCGGCCTCGGACTCTCCGGAGAACAGAGAACCCACGCCCGGAAGGGACTTGGCGTCGGGAAGGTTGTCCGCGATGGAATCGGGAAGGGAGATGGAGACCGGCGGCTTGCTCTGCGCGGTGGCCATGCCGCCCGCACCGACCGCCGCGATGACGCCGACCCCGAGCACCGTGGAGCTACGGGCAAGTCCGTTGCGCTGCTTGGCGACGCGATGCTTGCCGCGTACGGGGCGGACGGACTCCTCGGTGGGGTTCCACTCGTCCCAGCTGCGTTCGGGCTCACCGTTGCCGTCGGCACGGGAATCGCCGCCGAAGTCGCCGCCCGGCTCGGTGCCGTACGCCGTTCCCGTCCCACCGGTCCCGTATTCGGAGGAGCCGGTACCGAAATCGGCGCCGAAGCCGGAGTCGGAAGCGAAACCGGAGTTGGAGTCGGAAGCGAAACCGGAGTTGGAACCGGATCCGAAGTCAGCGCCGAAGCCGGAACCGAAGTCGGGGTTGAACCGAGAGGGGGCCTCGGGGGCAGGCTTGTTGGACGCCACGGGGGCGCGCTCCTTTCCTTCCTTCTCGCCTACCGGGTTAGCTGACGGGTTCGGAGCAGGAAGGTCTCCTACGGGCCCCTCTGCCTCTCACGAGACACAGGTGTCCGATTCACCCCATGTAGGTGGTTCCCCGGTTCCCTTGCGGAATTCGGCGCTCGCGCACGGTGCCGCCACTGACGACGGCTGGGACGACCGCGCTGCGTTATCGAACGTTAATAGACACCGGGGCCTGATTCCAAGCCGTTCCCACTGATCGTTCACGTCTTTGGCCTGGACTTTACGGTGCACAACCGGGCGGAATGGGACGAGTTGATCGACCCTCAGCCGCCACTCGGTTTCTGACGTTGCGTCAAATGTTATGCGGAGCGACGCGCTTCGGTTACGTACGGTGGTATCCCGCGCCCAAGGCCACGCCCGGCTCGCACGAAGCCCCCGCCCCACCCGTCACACCCCTTCCAGACCGACGATCTTCACGGTCCTGCGCCGGTCCGGCTGCCCCTCCGCGGGACGTACGACCGCGAGCAGCGCCATGTCGTCGGTCGTCTCACCCCCCGTGTGCAGCCGTACGTCATCGGTCAGCGCGGACAGCAGCTCCTCGGGCCCCGGGAAGATCCGCCCGCGCAGCCGGGCCGCCGGGTCGTAGAAGACCCCGTCGGCGTTCCGCGCCTCGGAGAGGCCGTCCGTGTACAGGAGCAGGGTCGTCCCCGCCGGCAGATCCCACTCGTCCGACCGGTCGGGCCACGCCCCCAGGTCCATCCCGAGCGGCAGTGCGGGCACCGTGGGCCCCAGCACTTCGAGCGCCCCGTCCGGGTGCAACAGGATCGGCTCGGGGTGACCGCGGTTGACGATCCGCACCCGGGGCAGCCCGGCCGGGATCTCGGCCAGCACGGCGGTGATGAAGCCCTCGACCGCGTCGAGCCCGCCCCGTCGCGTCCCCTCCCGCGCCAGCGCCCGCTCCAGCCGCTGCGCCACGCCCTCCAGCGAACGCTCCTGCTCGGCCGCCTCCCGGAACGCCCCGATGATCACCGCCACCGACTCCACGGCGTCGAGCCCCTTCCCCCGTACGTCCCCGACCACCAACCGCACCCCGTAAGGGGAGTCCGTCACGGCGAACAGGTCACCGCCGACGAACTCGTCGGCCTGCGCCGCCTCGTACCGCGCCGCCACATGCAGCCCGCCGATCCGGTCTGACGGCTTCGGCAGCACCGCCCGCATGGCGGTCTCCGCGATGACCCGCGCGGACGCCAGCTGCTCATTGCTGCGCCGCACGACCGCGTTGATCACGACCGCGAGGACCGAGACGGTGGCCAGGGTGAGCAGCTCGATCAGCGGCACGACGTCCGGCAGCGTGTTGCTGTACAGGCGCAGCACGACGACGGCCAGCATCGAGGCGATGCCGGTACAGATGGTCCTGGACAGTGAGAAGAACGGCGCGGCGATCAGCGGCGCCGCCACGAACAGCGGAATGGCGGTGAAGGTCGGCGGGGTGAGGATGTCGAACGCCAACCCGCCGAGGATCATCATGGCGGGCAGCGCGCGGACGAACCGCCGGGTACGGATGCCGCCCTCGGCATGTCTGCCGCGCCCCTTCAGCCGCTTCCACACCTGTGGTCTCCTGCCCGGTACGCGCGCGGCTGCGGACGGTACCGCGCCCCACCCCCAGGCTCGCCGGAGCGGAGTCGCGCGGCGACTCCTCTTCGGCCAATGGGGGTACGTACGTGGCACAGCTCACACACCGCCCGGACCTGCTCCTTCGGGGGGGTTTACAGCTGGAACGACCCAGGCCCGGCACGCTGCATGCGTGCCGGGCCTGGGTCTTCAGTAGCGGGGACAGGATTTGAACCTGCGACCTCTGGGTTATGAGCCCAGCGAGCTACCGAGCTGCTCCACCCCGCGTCGGTAAACACAACTGTACGGCATGCGCGGCGGGGTCATGACCACTGAGCGAATCACTGAGCGAATCGCTGAGCCACTGAGCGAATCACCGACCGCTCGGAGCTCGCTCGGTACTCCGGCCACGCACCCCCCGCCGCCCCGCCGCCCCGCCGCCTCAATTCGTCTCGGTGATACGGGGAGCGGCCTTCCCGTTGACCGCCGGGGGCTTCATCGGATTCGCACCGCGCTGCAGGGAGCGGAGAATCGCCAGCCCCTGGCCGACCACGCCCGCCGCCATTTCATTGACGCCGTCGGTGCCGTTCAGAACGGTCAGGTCCGCCCCCGACATGCCTCGGGCGGCCGCGTCCGCCAGGGCGGGCAGGTTCTCGACGACGCGGTTGGCCGCGATGAGCTCCTGGTTGCCGTCGCGCAGCGAAGCGGCGCGCGCACTGTTGGCGTCGGCCTGCGCCTGGGCGATGGTCCGCTCGGCGTACGCGTTGCCGTCGGCCTCGAACTTCACCCGGTCCCGGGCCGCCTCCGCGAGGGTGCGCTGGCGGTACGCCTCGGCGTCCGCCGGGCGCCGTACCTCCCCTTCGAGCCGTTGCGCGGCGAGCGCGGCCTGCCGCTCGGCCAGGGCGGTCTGCTCCTCGATGACCTCGTGTGAAGCCCTGGCCGAGGCGAGCGGTCCGGCCTGCGCGGCGCGGGCGTTGTACTGCTCGGTCTCGGCGAGGAAGCCGGCCCGCTTGATCGCGGTGTCACGTTCGTACTCCGCCTTGAGCGCTGCGGCCTGCTGTTCGCGCTGGCTGGCCTCCTGGTCGGCCTTGGCCTCGGCGATCCGGGCCTGGCTGGCGACCGCGGCGGCATGCGGGGCGGCGAGGTTGTTGATGTAGCCGGTGGCGTCGTCGATCTCCTGGATCTGGAGGGCGTCCACCACGATGCCGAGCTTCTCCATCTCGCCGTGGCTGCCCGCGATGACCTCCTGGGAGACCCGGTTCCGTTCCCGGATGATCTGCTCGACAGTCAGCCCGCCGATGATGGAACGCAGGTGACCAGCGAAGATCCGGCCGGCGAGCTCCTCCATCTGTTCCTGCTCGGACAGGAAGCGGCGCGCCGCGTTGGCGATGGACACCGCGTCGTCGCCGACCTTGAAGACGGCGACGGCCCGGACGTTGAGGCGGATGCCCTGCTGCGTCACGCAGTCCTCGGTGATCTCCGCCTCGCGCAGTGCCAGGGAGAGCATGCGCGCCTTCTGTTTCACCGGGAGCACGAAACTGCCGTGGCCGGTGACGATCCGGAACTGGGTGTCCAGCGTCTGCCCCTTGGAACCGGATATGAGCATCGCCTCGTTGGGGGCGGGAACGTGCCAGAAGAACATCGGAAGACTCCTGCCGTGCGTCTCTGCTCGACGTAGGTGCACCGCTGCTTCGGCTCAGGGCGGCAGGCGTTCCACGATCACGCCGCGCGCCGAGACCGAGTCGACGACAACGACGCGCACGTCCCTGTCGATCGACGTCGCCGACCATGCGGTGTAGGCCTCCGACCCACCCCGTACGGCCACCAGTACTTCGCCCGGGCCATCGGGCGGAATCGGCACGGTGACGCGGCCGATCGCCCCGACCGGGCTCCGGGCGGACTCATCTGCCGTGTGCATGCGCCCTCGCGAGCGTCCATGCGTACGCCTGCTCACACCGCCGCTCACGCCGCTTCTCACACCGCTTCATGAACACGAGGCGACCCCGCCTCCTGGAGGCCTGAGCGTCCCGAGCCTCCCTCGACATTTCCACGGTACTCCGCACCGGCGACGGAGGTCGGCCCGAAGGACACCCCGGAGAACGCCCGGAGGCAAGGCCGAATATGTGGTGATATGACTGATTTACCATTCAGCCAGTCGCCGCGCCGAACTCGCGGTAATCAGGGAGCCGAACGTGGACAAGTACCCCCTGCTCGACCTCTTCTGGACCATGCTCTGGTTCTTCGTCTGGATCATGTGGCTGTTCCTGCTCTTCAAGGTCATCGCGGACATCTTCCGCAGCGACGACCTCGGCGGCTGGGGCAAGGCCGGCTGGCTCGTCGTGGCGCTGCTGCTGCCGTACCTCGGCGTCCTGGTGTACGTGATCGTGCGCGGCACATCCATGGGGAAGCGGGACATCAAGGAAGCGCAGGAACGCGAGGCCGCCTTCAAGGCGTACGTACGGGAGGCCGCCGGCAGCTCCGAAGCGGAAGCCCCGAGGGAGGGCAAACACGTCGACGACCTGGCGAAACTCGCCGAGCTCAAGGACCGGGGCGCCATCACCGAGGAGGAGTACCAGCGGGCGAAGACGAAGCTCCTTCTCTGAGCGCACCGCGCCCCCGCCCGTGCACACCCCTGGCCACTCACCCGAGCGCACCCCGCAGCCCTGCTATGTCTCTCTCCGCCCGGTCCGGCGAACTGGCACAGCTCCCGGACCGCGGGGAGGCTTGAGACATCAGCCCGCGGTGGCCGTTCCCGCCCGCGGCCCTCGGGGCCCCGGAGCGTCGGCATGCATCTGCCATCTGCACACTCCGACGGCCCTGCAGGAGAAGCGCGGGCGGGATGCGGTCCCCATCTCGGTGAGCAGGGAGATGGCCGGCCCATGAACGGCACCACTCTCGAAACCCTGGACGCGATGCGGAGCGCGCTGCGCGGTCCCGTCATCGGTCCGCAGGACCCGGAGTACCGAACCGCCCGCACGATCTACAACGCCATGATCGACAAACGTCCGGCGGCCGTGGTGCGGTGCAGCGACACGGCGGACGTCATGGCCGCGGTCGCATTCCTCCGGGACGAGGGGCTTGAGTGCGCGGTCCGCGGCGGCGGACACAGCGGCGCCGGCCTGTGTCTGGTGGACGACGGCGTCACCATCGACCTGTCGCCCATGCGCTGGGCGCACATCGACCCCAGCGCACGAACGGCCACGGTCGGCGGCGGCGCCACACTCGGCGACCTCGACCACGCGGCGCACGCCTTCCACCTGGCCACACCCGCCGGAATCCAGTCGACCACCGGCGTCGGCGGTCTCACCCTGGGCGGCGGACACGGCCATCTCACCCGCAGATACGGCCTGACGGCAGACAACCTGCTGGCCGCGGACGTGGTCCTGGCGGACGGCACCTGTGTGACGGCGAGCGGCACCACCCATCCCGATCTGTTCTGGGCGCTGCGCGGCGGGGGCGGGAATTTCGGCATCGTCACCTCCTTCACCTTCCGGATGCACCCGGTGGATACCGTGGGCGTCGCCATCACGCTCTGGCCGGTCGACCGGACGCCTGATCTGTTGCGCTGGTACCGCGGCTTCCTGCCCACGGCCCCCGAGGACCTGAACGGCTTCTTCGCCGCGCTCACCGTGCCGCCCGGTCCCCCGTTCCCGGAGGAGATCCACAGCCAGAAGATGAGCGGTGTCGTGTGGTGCTGGACCGGCGACCCGGACCTCCTCGAAGCCGCCCTGAAACCCGTGGACGACCCGGGCCCGCCCGCCTTCCGCTTCACGATGCCGATGCCCTACCCCGCCCTGCAGTCCATGTTCGACGAGCTGCTCCCCACCGGCCTGCAGTGGTACTGGCGCGGCAATTTCTTCGACCGGATCACCGACGACGCCATCGCCGTCCACGCCAAGTACGCCGAGAACCTCCCCACCGACCTGTCGACCACGCACCTGTACCCGGTCGACGGCGCCGCCCACCGGCTGGGCCCCGACGACACCGCCTGGGCCTACCGGAACGCGGTCTGGTCCGGCGTCATCGCGGGCATCGACCCGGACCCGGACAACGCCGAGAAGCTCAGGCAGTGGTGCGTCGACTACTGGGATGAACTGCACCCGCACTCCATGGGCGGTACGTACGTGAACTTCATCGGCGCGGGCGAAGCCCCGGACCGGATACGCGCCACCTACCGCGACCACTACGACCGCCTCGCGGCCATCAAGCGCACCTACGACCCGCACAACTTCTTCCACGCCAACCAGAACATCGAACCGGGGCACTGACGGAGTACCAGCCATCAGCACAGTGCGTGAACCCGGGACCGGCTGCGTACAACGAAGCCCTTCGTACGCCGTACCCATCGGCAACGACGGCTTCGGCCGAGTACCGATGTCCGGCTGAGTATCGGCGCCCGGACGGGAGTGTCGCAGCGTCTACATCCCTGTAGACGGCCTACGTTGCCTGGACGCAGGAGTGCGGCGAGAAGTCGGATGCACGGGCGTGGTCGGCGCACGAGCCGACCACCTGATGCCATCCCACCGCCGTCACACCACAACGCGTCGCTCGCTGCTCGGCAGTGAAGCGCCGAACGGTCGAGAGCAGGGGTGCGTCGTGGGACAGCCGGAATTCCTCACCGCGGTGGATGTCGCCGGTGAGCGCCGTTCCGTGATGAAGAAGCTCCCCGAGGTCACTCTGGCCTTCTGGATCATGAAGATCGCCGCCACCACCCTCGGTGAGACGGCCGGAGACCTGTTCTCCCAGACGCTGCGACTGGGCTACTTCCTCACCACGATCGCACTGTTCCTGGTGTTCGTGCTGACGCTGGTGGTGCAACTGCGGTCCCGGCGCTACAACCCGTTCTTCTACTGGACGGTCATCCTGTCCACGAGCATGGCCGGCACCACGATGTCGGACTTCATGAACCGTGACGCCAGTGCCGAGTACCTCACGGCGGGCACGGCCTCCCTGGGCCGGGGCCCGCAGGGCCTGGGCCTGGGGTACCCCGCGGGCGCGGCGATCCTGATCTCCCTGCTGATCGCCATCTTCATCGTCTGGAAGCTCACCGGACAGACCTTCGCCATCCGCGACATCGTCACCTTCCGCGGCGAGGCCCTCTTCTGGTCCGCGATCCTGGTCTCGAACACACTCGGCACGTCCATGGGCGATTTCCTCTCCGACAGCTCCGGCCTCGGCTACGCCGGCGGCGCCCTCCTCGTCACAGCGCTGCTGGCCGTACTGGCCGCCCTGATGCGGGTGCCGGCCGTCCCGAACGTCGCACTGTTCTGGATCGCCTTCGTCCTCACCCGCCCCCTGGGCGCCACCGCCGGTGACTTCCTCACGAAACCTGCCGCCAAGGGCGGCCTCGATCTCGGCACACCGGGCTCTTCGGCCGTACTCCTGGTCGTCCTCCTCGGCCTCATGGCCTACGCCAACGTGCAGGAGCACAAGAACACCACCCACCGGAACGGACGCGACGCCCAGCCGTCGTAACCACATCGGGCCTCGCCCGCGTCCTCGTACGGGATCGCGAAGCACGGCTCCTCCGTGCACCGGATCCCGGGCGAACAACACAACTACGTTCGCGCGATGGCCTCTCGGCCCGGATCGGCACTCCGTACAGGGCCGGATCGGCGGGGCCGTCCTTGCGAACGAGCCGACCGGTTCTGCCCGTTGAGAGCCGGAACTGCGCACGCCCCGGCAACCTGTCCGGGGCGTGCGAGGTGATTACCTGGCTGATCAGAGGTTCTTGGGTTCCCAGACAGGCAGCCACACATCGTTGGGCGCGCCCTGCGCGGTGCAGTCGTACTGGACCAGGGAGTTACCCTCGCCGACGCCGCCGGCGACGTTCAGACACTTGCTGCTGGACTTGACGACGATCTGGTAGCCATCACCCTTGGACACGAACTTCCACAACTCGTTGTCGATGTTGCCGCCGCATTTGTACTGGATGACCTTGGTTCCGTTGGCTGTGCCGCCTCCGCTGACGTTGAGGCACTTGCCGCTGCTGACGGACTTGAAGCGGTAGTAGCCGCCCTGGGCGGACTCGGCTTCCCAGCGCTCGTTCGTGGTGCCGGACCACGGGTATTGAATGATCGGCACACCATTTTCCTTGCCCGCCCCACGGACGTTGGCCACCTGGTTGGGGTCACTGGCCAGGCGCAGGGTGAACTGATGGGCAACGATCGCCCGCGGGGCCGCCGCGGGGGTGTCGGCGTCGGCTGCAGCAGGACTGACGGATACCGACATCGCCCCGGTGACCATCGCGAGAGCTGCCGCCCCCGTCACCAACCGCTTGTGCATCTTCACAATTCTGCCTCTCTCTGTGCTGTCACATACGACAGCGCCTCAAGTGCAGAGCGTAGTGGCATGAATACGTAGCGTATGACTGCTTTTTGCGCAATTCCCCCGGACGGGCACCTGGGAACCTGCCGGACAGATCGCGTGGCAGACCGAGTTCGGACCCGAGCCCGGCTCCGGGGTTCGTACACCCGGACGTTGTCGTGAGGGCGCCGGCGGCCGAACTGCCGACGATGCTGCTCCGCGTCGACTCCGAGTCGGCCGGCTGCGCGCACTGCCGGCGCCCCTTGACAGTGCGCCGAACCACTCGCGAACCGGCGCCAGTTGGCGGATGCGACCAGTCGCACACGATGACATCGCTCGACGTACCCGTAGAGACACCATGCGCACTGTGCTCGTTTCGTGCCGGATCAGTGGCTGCGACTCAGCGCTGTATTGATCGCAACTCCTGTGGTGCAAGGCGTGTCACACGGCCGGCCCGGGACTCCAGGTAGCGTTGCTCGGCGATGCTGGCGGTGGACTTCGCGGCGCGCCGGTAGTGCTCGTACGCCCCGGCCAGGTCGCCGGTCTTCTCCAGCAGATGCGCCCGTACGGACAGCAGCCGGTGATGCCCGGCCATCCGCTCGTCACTGTCCAATGTGGACAGCAGGGCCAGCCCGGCCGCCGGGCCCTCGGTCTCGGCGAGCGCGATCGCCCGGTTGAGGGTGACCATCGGGTTGGGCGCGATCCGTTCCAGGATCAGGTAAAGGGCGTGCACCTGCGGCCAGTTGGTCTCCTCGGCCGTGGCCGCGTCGGCGTGCGTGGCGGCGATGGCAGCCTGCAGCTGGTAAGGCCCCAGCGTCGAGCCGGCCAGCGACGCCTTGACCAGCTCGTTGCCCTCGTCGATCAGCCGGCGGTCCCACTTCGTACGGTCCTGCTCGTCCAGCGGCACCAGGTCGCCGGCCGCCGTCGTACGTGCCTCCCGGCGGGCGTGGGTCAGCAGCATCAGCGCGAGCAGCCCGGTCACCTCGCCGTCCTCGGGCAGCTGCGCGTGCACCGTCCTGGCCAGCCGGATCGCCTCGTGCGCGAGGTCGGCGCGGTGCAGCTCGCTGCCCGATGAGGCGGTGTAGCCCTCGTTGAAGATCAGGTAGAGCACGTGCAGGACGACCCGGAGCCGCTCCTCGCGCTCCGCGCCGTCCGGCAGGGTGAACGAGCTGCCGGCGGCCTTGATGCGCTGCTTGGCCCGGCTGATCCTGGCCGCCATCGTGGCCTCCGGCACCAGGAACGCGCGGGCGATCTCGGCAGTGGTCAGGCCGCCGACCGCCCGCAGCGTCAGGGCGGTCTGGGAGGCCGCGGTGAGCGTCGGATGGCAGCACAGGAACAGCAGGACGAGCGTGTCGTCGGTGTCCGGTACGTCCTCGGGCACCACCTCGGTGGCCGTCGCCGACTCCCGCTCGCGGCGCGCGTGGTCGCTGCGCATCTGGTCGATGAGCCGCCGGGACGCGACAGTCACCAGCCAGCCGCGCGGGTTGTTCGGCACTCCCTCGGCCGGCCACTGCACGGTGGCGGCGAGGACGGCCTCCTGCACGGCGTCCTCACACCCTTCGAACTGGCCGTGCCGGCGCACCAACGCGCCGAGGACCTGCGGCGTCAGCTCACGCAGCAGGTCCTCGATGGCTGGTGCTGTCATGCCTCCAATTGTCCGTCGGCGAACATCACCTGCCGCACCTCGACACCCAGGCCCTCGATCGCGGAGTCCGGGATCTGCGCTGCCAGCTCGATCGCCCGCTCCTTGTTCTCGCAGTCGATCAGGTAGAAGCCGCCCACATACTCCTTGGACTCCAGGAAGGGGCCGTCGGTCACCACCGGCTGGCCGTTGCGTACGGACACCACAGCGGCCTGTGACGGGTCGACCAGCGCCTGCGTGGTGACCAGCTCGCCGGACGTCTTCAGCGCCTCGATGAACGTGCCGTGGCCGCCGCCGATCGCCGCCTTCTCCTCGTCGGTCAGCGCGTCCAGCACTGCCGGGTTGATGTGCAGGCTGATCAGGAACTGCATCTCGTACTCCTCGTGGTTCGCGAGCCCCCGTCGGGCCCTTCGACCAGTTGGTCGGAGCCGCCGCCGTCGTCTTGACATCCCCCGCCGGAACTTTCGCATGAGTTTTTCGCCGTCGCAGCGCCCGGACCGCGAGGTCGTCATTTCTGATGACACCCCACCGTGGCAGACGCGAGAGATGTCCGTCCGTACCGATGTCAAGAAGCTCTCGACCGCTCCGACCAACCGGCGAAACGTCGAGAGAACAGGGAGTTTCGGATATGCGAGTCAACCGGGCGTGGCTGGGACTGGTCGTCCTCATGCTGCCGACACTGCTCGTCGCGCTGGACACGACGGCGTTGCTCCTCGCGCTCCCACGGCTGAGCGCCGACCTGGGTGCCACCAACGTCGAACAGCTGTGGATCAGTGACAGCTACGGATTCATGGTGGCCGGCCTGGTCATCACGATGGGTACGCTCGGCGACCGGATCGGCCGCCGACGGCTGCTGATGATCGGCGGAGCGGCGTTCGCGGTGCTGTCGGTCGTGGCCGCCTTCGCGGTCAGCCCGCTGATGCTGATCGTCGCGCGTGCGCTGCTGGGCGTCGCCGGCGCGACCCTGGCGCCGTCCACACTTGCCTTGATCACCAACATGTTCCGTGACGAACGGCAGCGCGGGAAGGCCATCGCGATCTGGGCGACCTGCCAGTTCACCGGCGGCGCGCTCGGACCCGTACTCGCCGGATTCCTGCTCCAGCACTTCTGGTGGGGATCGGTGTTCCTGGTCGCCGTGCCGGCGATGGCGTTGCTGCTGCTGGCCGGGCCGGTCCTGCTGCCGGAGTTCCGCAGCGACCAGGCCGGCCGGCTGGACCTGGCCGGCGTCGGGCTGTCGCTCGTGGCGGTGCTTCTGATGGTCTACGGCATCAAGCAGCTGACCGTCGAACGCGTGCCCGTCGTGCCGGTGGTGGCCCTCGTCGTCGGCGCAGCCATCGGATTCCTGTTCGTACGCCGGCAACTGCGGCTTCAGACGCCGCTGCTGGACCTGCGGCTGTTCCGCAACCGCCCGTTCACGGCCGTACTCGTCGCGCTGGCCTTCGCCGGCATCGCCATGGCTGGTACGGGCCTGCTGGTGACCCAGTACCTGCAGAGCGTGCTGGGCTTCTCGCCGGTCGCGTCGGCGGTGCTGTTCGCCCCCATGGGCCTGGGCGTGGCGGTCGGCACCATGACCGCGCCGGCGCTGGCCCGGCGGATGAAGCAGACGACCGCGATCGCCGGCGGGCTGGTGGGGTCGGCACTGGGCGGTCTGCTGCTGGTCGGCGCCGACGGTGCGAGCGCCCTGCCGCTGGTGATGACCGGCATCGCCGTACTGGCGCTGGGCACCGGCCCGCTGTTCGCTCTGGGCACCGGGCTGGTCGTCGGGTCCGTACCGCCGGAGCGCGCCGGCTCGGCCGCGTCGATGTCGGAGACCGGCAACTACTTCGGCGGTTCGCTCGGCTTCGCACTGCTCGGCGCGGTGGCCGCAGTGGTCTACCGCAGCCGGATGGACGGCACGTCCGACTCGCTGGCCGGCGCGGTCGCCGCCAGCCGGCACCTTCCCGCCGACCAGGGCGCGGAACTGCTGCACACAGCGCGGGAGGCGTTCACCGCCGGCCTGCACGTCACCGGTGTCGTCGCCGCGGTCATCTTCGCCGGGCTGGCCGTACTGATCCTGACCATGCGCCCGGCAACCCGGACCACCCCGGCCGCACTCCCCGACTACGAGGCGACTCGCTCATAGAACCCTGCCGAGCCGACGCTGTGGTTGTCATATCCGAACGCGGCACTCCATCGTCACCTCCACGCATGACGAGCATCGAGGCGATGCACGACTGAGGCAAAAGGAAGCGTCGCGAGCACGTGCCATCGGCCGACGGCTCCGAACCGGAGTGACCGGCCTCTGCGGGCAGCCCTTCTGTACGGTCACGCGTCCGTGGGTCGCGTGGTGTCGAGTCGGCTGATCAGCCGGCGGCCGGCGGCTCGTGCGGCCTGGAATCGGCCAGAACCGGACCGACGTCGACCTGGACACCGACCTCATCACACCGACCGGCCAAGGAAATCGTCATCGACGGCTGGAACGAGACCGGCAAGGTCTCCACCCGTGAGGACGGCTCCTGGCTGCACCCGGAGACGGTTTCTGAGACGTTCCGCCGCATCCTCGCCACCACCGGCCTGCCGCCGATCACCCTGCGCGACCTGCGCCACGTCGCGGCCGCTCTCACTCACGGCGGGGTGGCGATCCGCGGCAGACGTGCCCGGACGGGTACAGTCTCCGGCCGCCGCCGGACGATCCTCACGCGCTCGTCTGCCGCCGGACCACGCCGTCCAGCCCGGACCCTGCCGCGTCGTCGAGCCCTACTGTGACCGGCCTCCCGCCAGACCGCCGCCGCTCATGAACCACCGCCCCCTGCCCGGCTTCGGCCGGGACAGGGGGCTTTCGTCATGCTGCTTCGTACCCGGTGGGCCCGGCCGTCCTGAAGAGGTCAGCGGACGTCGAACGAGTGGGTGTTGTAGTTGTTGATGGTGCTACAGGTGACAACTCGGGCGTAGGCGGGGGCGCCGGTGGTGCCGGGGTTCAAGCACAGGTTGTGGGCCTGGTTCTTGAGCTGGTACCGATTGGCCTTGCTGGAGGCCTCCATGCTGAAGATCTGCTCGTCCCACCGGGCGTCACACGGGCGCTGCTGGAGGGCTTCGGTGGTGCCTCCGCCCACCGCAGTGACGCACATGTCACTGTTGAGATTGCGCAGCAGGAAGGTGCTGCTGGTGACCGGGTCGATGGCCCACTTCTGGGCCAGGTCGCCGGTGTCGGCTTCGTACTGGATCTGGGCGCCGCCGACCGTCGAGCCACCGGCGACGCCGAGGACGTAGCCGGTCTGCCAGTCGCGGACCTTGGTGCCGCTCAACGGTCCGGTCGCGTCGGCGGTGCCCGCCCCGAGTACGGTCGCACTCAGTGCTACGGCGACCATGACGCAGGCAGATCGAATACGCATGAAGGACTCCTCTGATTTGAATCGATCACACCCCGCGTCCGATTGGATACGAAGTGTTACGTAACGTACTGCACCGACTCGGGGGGTCCTTCGCCAACGCACCGCAACGATGGAGTGACTCGACTCGCCCGATCAGACACTCCCCGGCCGCATCCGCGCTCTGCGAGAGTTCCGCGACGTCACCCAGGACGAACTGGCGCAACGCGCAGGCGTTTCGGTCGACACCATCCGCAAGCTGGAGCAGGGCATCCGTGAATCGTCCCGCATCAACACGTTACGCAGTCTTGTCCGAGCCCTCGATGTCCAACTGGAGCGCCTTGTAGGACAGCCCACAGTGACACAGCACCTGACTGACGACGGCGGCCTGATCGCCCTTCGCGACGCGATCCAGGACCCGGGCTCACTGCCTGGTGTCCCGCGCAACGACAACCTCGATGAACCGCCCGAGCCAGCCGAGTGGATTGCGGAGGTACAGACCGCTACCAGCCTGTACTGGACGGGCGCCTGCTCCGAACTGTCCTCGATACTGCCCGGCCTGCTCCAGGACGGCCGCACAGTCGCCCATGCCCACGACACCGAGCCAGTGTGGCGACAGATGGCCCTGGCCTACCAGTTGGCCGCCTCGCTCTCCACACAGTCCGGACACCCCGACTGGGCATTCACCGCAGTCGAGAAGCAGCTTGCCGCAGCGGCCCGCGCCTCCGATCCGCTACTGGAGGGCATGGGCGTCTCCACCCTCTCCTGGGTCCTCCTGCGCCAAGGCCGTTGGGAGCATGCGCAGTCGGTCGCCGAACGGAAGGCTGACTCGCTGCAGCCACCGTTCCGCCGGGCAACCGCGGACCAGCTCGCGTCTGATCGGCCGACGCCGCACTCCACAGCCCAGGGGTGCCCATGACCACCATCGACTTACCTCCCGTGCAGTCTCTGTCTGCCGCAGAGCAGCGCGGCGCGACCTGCGTTTGGTGTGGCATCACCCTGGCCGCTGGCGCCGCACACGACCTCGGGCCCCGCCCGGTCGACGCGCACGGCACCGCGGCCCGCTGGTTCCCCTGTTGCTGCCCCACCAGCTGGAAGGGGGGGCAGTGATCACCTCAAGAAGCTGGCACCCGGCGATTCCGAGTACCGCACGCTCCTCGGCCACACCTACAGCTGCGCCACCTGCCGCGCTGGGGCCGCGTGCCCCACGGCAGTGCGCCTCGGCCGCGCCTGGCGTACCGCTCGCGCCTATGTGGAAGGACCGCTGATGATGTGCGACCGCTGCCACCAGCCCATGACCCGCGGGAAATCGAGGGCGTACGACGTGCCCGGAGCGTCGGGCCCCGGCATCACGGACAACGTGTCGACGGAACCCACGAGACCGAGGTCACCGTCGACTCGTTCGAGGAGGCAAACGCGCTCCTCGGTCTGGTTGGCCTGACACCGCGCAGCTACCAGGAGAATCGACGCACCTCCTACACGCTCGGCAGTGTCCGTCTGGAACTCGACGAGTGGCCCCGCATCCCGCCATATCTGGAGATCGAGGCGGACAGCGAGGCACAGGTCTGGGACACGGCCGCCGCGCTCGGGATCGACCGCGAGTGTCTGACGTCCATCAACACCACGAAGGTCTACGGGCTGTACGGCATCGATCTGGACTCCATTCCCGACCTGAGGTTCGAGTAGGTCGGCGTCCGTTACTCCCGGCCGGGGCGCACGGCCCCGGCCGGTACGGAGAGGGGGCACCATGCACGATCCCAAGAACCTACCGGTCGAGGTCAGGCCGGACCGCACCCTACGCGTGAAGATCATTGACGCGTGCGGGCTCGCCTGCTCGTTCTGCCACAACGAGGGAACGCCCGTCGCGTCCGACAACACCGACCGGTCCGCCGACCAGTTCACCGGCACCCCGGGCCGCTCCGGTCGCGTCTCCATCTACCTCCGCACCCACGGCGCCGACTTCCTGCCGGCGCGCATCCCCGCCGACGCCGATTTCGCCCTCGCCCTCGCCGCGATGCGCGGCAGCCTGCCGACGGGCGAAGTGCACTTCACCGGTGGGAAACCGACGCTTCACCCGGACTTGCCTGGCCTGATCAGGGTCGCTCGGCGTCTGGGGCTCACGGTCGGACTCACCTCGAATGGGCAGAACGGCGCCGCAGTCCTGCCCGCCGCCGCCGAGGCCGGCCTCGACCGCATCAACCTGTCCGTGTTCGGCACCACGCCCGACGAACTGGCCGCAGTGCAGGCCCCGCGCCTCGCCTCTCCGAAGCTCGCCGAGCGCAAGCTCGCCGCCCTCGATGCCACGATCGAGGCCGCGACCGCCCACGGGGTCAAGGTGTCCGCGAACATCGTGATCCCCTCGCGTGACCACGTTGAGCGCGTACTACGGATCATCGGGCGGCATGGCCGCTCCGTAGTGGTACGGATGCTCGTGTCTCTGGAGGACGGGGGCGCCTCGCTCGACGCCATGCAGGCCGTCGTCGACCACCTCGGCGCAACACCGGTCCGGCGCATCGTCACGGCCGGAGCGCTGTGGCCGCCTGTGCCTGGTCGCCGGGCGTCCGGTCCGTCGAAGCCAGGGTCAGGCCGCCGCTTCCGCTCAGGAAGAAATACCCGCTGTCGTGCACGTGCCGTGCAGTCTGGCAACCAGCGCCGATGACGTTCGTCGCAAGACGCGGTGTCACTGCAGGCTTCGGGCTCGGCATCGCCTGCCACCCTGGAGTTCGAAATCCGGGTTTTCATGATGCAATAACCAACGTCTTCGACCCAAAAAGCCCGAAGCGCGCATAGTCGACTGGTTGTCTCATGTCGGGCTTTTCGCCCAATTGATGAGCCGGGCCCACCAGCCACCCCCCGACCGGCTTGGTGAACTCTCTGGGCGCCGAGGGACCTCTGCGCGCGCACCCATGCGCTCCGCAGACTCACAGATGCACCGCTGAGCTGTCGGCACGCCCATGAGCACTTGGTCCACATGCCTCCCGCAGCCCTCATAGGTCATCTTCCGGCACGACCGACAGACAGCACGCTGGCACATAATTCTTCTCCATTAGCTCTTCATTCGAGATCCACGATATCCACGCCACCATCACAAGGGGCTCCAGTATTTTCACCCTCTCCGCAAACAGCTGACTTGTATCAGCACGGGCCGCGGCCACGGGGTCGAATAGTGATCCAAGTGACCTAATTGCCGGTTGTAAATATCCAGACATGAGGGATAGACGCCACATATCCGTTGCGCGGAATATCTCACCACGTAGTGTCAAGTCGTCCGATTGAAAAATACCCTGAATTTGCTCGGGACATCGAAACAGTGATTGCATCACGCCCGGTCGCGGAATGGAGGCACAGAGCCTTATTGTCACTGCCCGTCACCGCGTTGCTTTGCAGATCGTCGACCGAGCGCGGCGAGGGCAGGAATCGAGAACGGCAACCGCTCTCCCCGAACGGGTGGTGTGCGCCGATCAGGAGGGAGCAACGTGAGTTGCTCACACGCCGCAGGATGCCCCCTTTTCCCCCTACTTAGGGCGAGTTTGCGAGGTTGGCGCGAATACTACTGCGACAGCGACGATCGGTGGCTCGGCTGTGCGCGCTACCAGGTGTCACTCACCGGCGAGCGCGTGCCAATCAGCTTGCTGCCCAACGGAGCCCGCGCGCGACACCTCGAAGACGTCGCCGAGGCGGACCGGTCCGGCGCCGCCAACCCAGGGGAGGTACCCCGGCAGGCCCCGCCACCACAGCCCGATCCGTGGTCACCGGAGGCCGCGCCCTGGTCCCAGCCGGCGCCGCCCCGCCCATATGAGCAGTCAGAAACCGGAACCGTGACACCGGGGGCCACGGCCCACTTCGGGGCGACATCTCCGCCGGCACCTGCCTGGCATCACCAACCGTCACCGCCCCCACACATTCCCGAACCTTCAAACAGCCTCGCTCGACGAGCGCGGCAAGCTCCCAGCTCGAAGCGCGGCTGGTTGGCTCGATTTGCCGATTGGATGAGAGGACCCGCATGAGTACCTACTGGCCCTGGTGGGCGGGCGCTATCGGGCTCGCTCTGGTCACCATCAACTACACCCTCATCACCGATCGGTCTTTCGGGGTGTCGTCCGCGTGGGATCGCGTGTTGCACTGGCGCCGCGAACGCCACCTCGAGGAGATGGACGAGGAGTTCGCCGACGATCAAGCTCTCGTTGAGGCGCTCGCCGCAGCTACGGCGGAGCACTTCGGCACCGGCGCGTCCACCCTGCCGCAGGCTCCGCACGGGAATTCACAGCCACTCGAAGCGGATACCGAACCAGCGGCGAGCGAGAGCCCCGCGGCCACGAGCCTGCGCCCGGCCCCGCTGGCCACCCAGGCTGCCCTGCTGATATCGATCTTCCTCGGCGGATTGATCGCCGCGGTCACCTCCGGGCGGTTCCACCTCCGCTACGACATGGGCCCGGGTTTTCGGAACCTGGTCACCGCCAATCCGACCACCATGATCGCCCTGCTGTTCGTGGGAGGCGTGCTGGTCGGCTTTGGCACTCGGCTGGCCGGTGGGTGCAGCTCCGGCCACGGACTCAGCGGCTGCGGCCGTCTACGCCCGGTCAGCATCCTCGCGACCGCCGTGTTCTTCGGCACCGCCATCGTGGTGTCGTTCCTCCTGTGGAAGGTGATCTGATGCGTACCCGGGGCGCGATTCTGCTGGCCAACATCATCACCGGACTGGCCCTCGGTTATACCGTCACCAACATCGGCTTCGGCGACTACGCCGAGCTGAACCACATGTTCACCTTCCAGGACCTGCGCATGCTCCTCTCCTTCGCCGGCGCCGTGGTGATCATCGTGTGCGCATTCGCTCTGCTGCGGGTCCGCCGCACCCCAGGGCGCATCCACAGGGGCGTGATCCCCGGCGCGGTGTTGTTCGGTACGGGCTGGGCGATCTCAGGTGGGTGCCCTGCAATCCCGATCATCCAGGTCGCCAGCGGATACCTGCCCGCCCTGGTCACAATCGTCGGCGTCATCGTCGGTATCCGGCTGTGCCGCTGGGCCAACGCCCGATACTTCCACCTCGACCGCGGCTCCTGCGGGCTGTAACCAGGGACGCCCACCCACACGAGCCGTGGAGGCAGGGGCTCTCGCTTCGACGATCCCCCCGGCCTCACCGAGGTCCGCTACCAGGAGAACTACCGCGAGGAGCGACGCCTGGGCGAGGTCGCCTTCAACTTCGACACCTGGCCCGACCTCCCCGCGTTCCTGGAGATCGAGGGGCCCGACGAGACGTCGGTACGGCAGGCCGCCGCCCTCCTGGAACTCGACTGCTCCGAGGCCCGGTTCGGCAGCGTCGACGAGATCTACAAGAGCGAGGCCGGCCGCGACATCCTCGCCGAGCACACGCCACCCAGGCGGGGAGGGCGGCGGGGCGCCTCGCCTCATCGCCCTCTCCGGGGTCACTACCACTCCAGCGTCGCGACCTGGCGAGCGCGTTCGCCGAGTTCTCTTCATCGACACCGACGCAATCGTGGCCCAGACCGGCTACCCGATCCGCTCCGCCTGGCGCAGTCCTGGTGACCCCCGGCCGCTCCCTCCGGCGGACGCGACCGCTGTTGCCCCGGCCACCTTCAACACGATTGCGAGGCATACGGGTTCGGAATCCCCACGGCCGCACTCCCGTACCTGAATTCCGCCCGGGCCGCCCACCCCGCCTACCCCGCCTACCCCGCCTACCGGGAGAGCCTGAACCTGCTGCAGAAGATGGGCGTCCTCATCGGCTCGCACGAACCCCATCGCCCGAAGGCCCTCGGCGGGACGGACCGGTTTCGTTGGGACGAGGCGTTGGACCTGCTCGGGCCGGCGGTGTCCGGCCGGGGATGATCACCGCCGACGGGCTGGTGCTGGACTCGCCTGCTGCGGAACCATCCGCTCACGCAAGAGGCCAGGTACGGCGAAGCGCCTCGGTCGGCCGAAGTCACCCGAGGCGCTAAGCCGCAGGTCAGAGGATTTCTCCTCGACCTGTGATCGGTAGGCCGTGTGGGACTCGAACCCACAACCAACGGATTAAAAGTCCCGGCAGGATCCTGCCGGGACTTCCGTCAGCTTCCGCACTGGTCCAGAAATGCCTGGTCAGAGGCATATCGCATGCTGGCCGGTCCAAGGTTGTGTGCGCCCTGTCAGCACGTCCGCTCACGCATCGCTCACGCATCCAGGCGCCGTTGAAGACGACCAAGCCAGCACACCTTCCAAATGTTCATCGAGGACCCAAGGTGGGCCGGGGGGCGTTCCGACCTGAGACGGAGAGGTCGACAGGTGGGTTTCTCAACGATCCCCAACGCCGGTGGATGGGACCAGAACTGAGACCGCGGCGCGGCCGGAGCCTTGCCGGTCAAGAGCAGACAGCAGTCGGCCGTGGCGGGTTCGAGTTTGAACCAGCGGCCCATTTGTCCCGAATGAGGTTCGGTCCGGATTTCCACCGGCCGGTTTGCCGTTTCTCCTGGTCACCCGGCGAGAGGCAGTTCTGTATCCCTGGTCGCCCGCAGCGGTCACCTTGCCGACGTCCCACTGGGCACGACCCGGGTCGAGGGACGCGGCCGGGGAGGTTCTGCCGGCGCGGGCTGTACAGGGCCTGGGGCGTCGTACAGGTCTGGGCCGGTCCTGCGGAGACGAGAGATCCGGTCGAGGGCGGCGAGTGCGAACAGGTCCGAGATGACCGGGTAGTCGAAGGGAAGGGGGCGGGGGCCGACCTGGTCGGGCGGGGAGGGGAAGGAACCGTCTTCGCTCTGGCCGGCGAGGAGGTAGGCGGTGGCGGCGGTTGTGGCGTGGGGCGGACCATACCGGGCGACGACAGGGAGAGCCTGTGCGGTGGAGAGGGCGTCGCTGGCGCTGTCTGGCGTATGGCCCCAGCCCCCGTCGGGCTGCTGAGTGGCGATCAGTCGGGCTGCGGCCCGGGCGGTCGCGGCTTCGATCCCTGCGAGGTCGGCGGCCGGGACGGCGCGTGCCGCGTCGAGCGCGTCGACGGCGCGCAGGATGACGCTCGATTCGCTTACGGTCCAACCAGGCGTGAAGGTGCCGTCGGGGTGCTGGGCGTCGAGGATGAAGCGGGTGGCGGCGGTGACGAGGCGGTGGTGGTCCGGACCGTGCGGGGCGAGGGCGAGGACGGCGCCCGCGGTCATGTCCAGATCGGCACGGTCGCTCTCCATCCAGGTGGGGAAGCCGCCGTCGGGGCCAGCCATCGCGGCGAGGTAGGCCGCACCCCGTTGCAGGTGGTGGTCGTAGCGGTGCGGGTCCAGGGCCTGGAGGAACTCCATGGCACGGCAGGTGGTGTCGACATCGGTCTGGCGTACTCCGCTCGCGAAGGGCCATCCGCCGTCGGACGCCTGGTGGGCAGCGACGAACGCGCCGATCCGCGCCGTGTACGGCCGTAGCGCGGGACGGCTGAGGAACACCAGGCCGCCCAAGGCTGTGTTCCACATGTCCTGGCTGTCGAGGAACGGCACCCCACCGTCGGCGTCACGCGCAAACAGCAGACCGGTCACGGCGTCGTCGATCAGCGGGTGGCCGGGGCGGAAGGACTGCAGGGTGTTGAGCCCGAGCAAGTGGGTGCTGGCGCTGGCCTCCCACAGCAGTCTTCCCCCGGCGTCGGCCAGCAGGTCGGACAACTGGAAGCGCTCACGGGTGGAGAGCGCGTGCGGGTAGCCGGTGGCCTGGGCATAGACGGCTCGTACGGCCAGCTGGTTCACCAGAGTGAAGGTGGACAGTGCGGGGGTGGCGGCCTGGGGCGGGGCGTCGGCGGCGTCCAGGCGCAGGCCCCCCAGCAGATGGAGCACGGCGTGCAGCACACTGCGCTTGAACCGGCCGCGGCTTCCCGTTGCCCGCGAAAGACCACCGGTCAGGGGACGTGTGGCGTCGGCGGCGTCGGTGGGCAGGGTGTGCGGACGCAGGCAGGCGTCGATCAGCAAGGCGTCGAGCGGATCGGCGTCCGGGCGGCGCTCTTCGAGGTAGCGGGTCAGCTGCCGCTGCTCGTGCCCATGGCTGCCGCGGGCCCGGAGGAGGGCCAGGAACAGGGAGGTTTCCAGGACACGGCTCGCGCACCGGTCCGGCAGGTCCCCGCCGGGCGCGACTGCCAGGACCAGCCGCCGCTCCAGCGCACCTACGGCCGCTTCGACCCGGTCCGCCCGGGGCTCTCGTCCCCCGCGCTGGGAAGGCAGCGTGGCGCGGTAGCGCTGTGTCTCGTACTGCCAGGCAACCGTGCCGTCCAGGAAAGTACGGATCAGTCCGGCTCGCGACCGGGAGCCGGCGGCCGGCACCCGCACGGCGGCCGTCTCGAACTCGTCCAGCCTCTCCTCCAGCATCGCGCGGGCGGCCGCTGCCGCCTCGCCGCGGCCGACGCCCCGCTCCCGGGCCAGCACGTCGACCAGCCCGACCTGTCCCGGACGCTCCGATCCGGCGTCGAACAGGTCGTTGGTCCAGGCGACGACATCGGCACAGGCCGCGTACAGCGCCTCGGTGTCCTTCGCGCCCGCCGGCGTCCACGAGGAGCGCTCGGCCACCAGCAGCAGAGGCTCCACGGTGATCGTGAGACGGCGCAGCCGGACGTACTCCTCCAAGGAGGGCATGTGGCCCTCCTCCCGCCACCGCAGCTCCTGGAAGGTCGCTTCCGCGAACGACGCGTACGCCGCGGCGAAGCGTGCGCACCACGCCGGCTCGGTCCCCACCACCGTCCGCTGCCACAGGTCCCGCAGAGCCGCGACCGCTGGCGTCCGCGCCTCCGTCCCTGCGCCGGTGACCACCGCGACCAGAGGGTCGAGTACGGATCGGGTCTCCGAGGCCGACGAGACACCACCGGGCAGGTCGAAGCCGTCGTCGACGAGCGTGATGAACGCCCCCCAGCAAGCCAGCAGTTCCAGCTCCCCGGGAGAGGCTCCCGGAGCCACGCGACCAGCCATCCGGCCGTGCCCCATGCGTGCCAGCCGCCGTACCTCGGAGTCCTCCACCGCCAGCCCCCACCGGCGTGCCCACGCCACCGCCGCTCGCTCGGCCGTGGGCCACCAGGGGCTGCACGCCCCGCGTACCGCCGGACCGTCGCTCACCCGCACCATCAAAGAAGCCCTCCGCCACGACACCACCCGCCAGGCCGACAGGAGCCGTCCGCACCGGGCAGGTTCCGTGAAGAAGGAAGACACCACGCGGCGAGAACGCTCCACGCGGGATTCTCCCGGCCGACGCCACGAAGCACCGGTGCCGTATCCGTCGACCAGCCGAACGAGTGAACACCGCCCGGCATCGCGGACGGTGACGGGCGGATCGTCCTGCCGGCCGCCCATTGCGGCTCCGATCGAAGATCAGCAATGCGCTGTTCCAGGCGGTCTACGAAGAGGGGCACCGAAAGACGTGAGCGATCCGGAACGCGCGATGCTGCTGTCCGTCCACCCTCGATTCGCCACGGCGATCCTGGCCGGGAGTAAGACAGTGGAGGTCCGGAGGCAGCGAGTTGCCGCCCCTCCCGGAACCGCCGTGCTCCTCTACGCCACAGCGCCCACGATGGCCATCGTGGGTATGGCGCGCATCGCAGCGGTCCAGGTGGCCTCGCCCAGGGAAGTGTGGTCGGCCAGTCGCACTCGGGCGGGCATCAGCAGGCGCGAATACGACGAGTACATGAGCGGCGCCGTTCAGGCCAGCGGTCTCACTCTGGAGGACCCGGTGACCTTCAGCGATCCTGTTCCGCTGAGTGCTCTGAGGGCTGCCGGTTCATTCCACCCACCGCAGAGCTATCGGTACTTGAAGAGCGACGATCTGCGGCAGGTGGCCCAGGCTGCGCCGACGGCGGACGCCACCCTGCGTGGTGTACTCGGCGAGCTCGTACCCGTCTAGTTTCCGTCCGGCGGATCAAGATCGAGCGGGGCTGGCCTTGACCGCTGTGTCCAGCGCAATCAGTGCCGCAAGTCCGGAAAGTGCGGCGAGCAGCGCGAAGAGGAGTGGGTAGCCGCCGAGCGGTGCGGCCAGGGCTGCGCCAGCAAATGGGGCGAGAGCTGATGCTGTGGTGGTCGGTGCGGCAAGAATTCCGGACAGCCGTCCGTAGTGGGTGGTGCCCCATCGGTCAGTGATCGCGGTGGCCTGCAGCAAGGTGATGTTGCCCCGGATCATTCCGGCGGCGATCGACAGCGCCACCAGCAGGGCGTACGGACCGGAGACCAGGGCGAGTGCTGCGGTGGTGACGCCGCCGAACGCGACCAGCGCGGCAGTTCGGGCGGTCACGCCGGTTCGTGCGGCGAGCGTTGCGTACAGGGTGCGGCCGAGGGTCTGTCCGGCGCCGCCGAGGCCGAGTGCCCAGGCGGCCTGGCTGGTGGAGTATCCGCGTTCGAGGAGAAGTGGGACCAGGGCAACGACGACGGCGTACACGGTGAAGGCGGAAAGGGTGAGGGCTGCGGCGAGCATCCAAAAGGGCCGACTGCGTGAGACCGTGATCGCGGAGTCGCTGGTGTGGGGAGACTGCGGCGGCGCGGCCGGCCATGGGGCCTTGAGTGCGAATACGTGGGCGGGGACGGTCACGGCAGCGAGGATCACGGCAAGCACTGCGTAGGTCATGCGCCAGCTCATGTGGTCGGCAAGAGCTGCGGTCAAGGGTGCGAAGACGGTCGAGGCCAGTCCGCCGGCCAGGGTGACGATGGTGAGGGCGCGGACATGGTCGGGGGCCCACCAGCGTGTCAGTGCAGCGAAGGCGGGCTGGTAGAAGGTGGCCGCCATGGCCAGTCCTGCCAGCAGCCAACCGGCGAAGAACACCGTCAGGTTGGGGGCGGCGGCGATGATGAGGAGGCTCGTCGCGCCGAGGACGGAGCCCGTGGTCATGACGGTGCGCGGTCCGCGGTGGTCGATGGTCCGGCCGATCCGGATCCCGGCGAAGGCGGAGATGAGCAGGGCGGCGGAGAACGCGGCTGTCGTCGCTCCGGTGGGCCAGCCGGTGTCGGCGGTGATGGCTGGGTTGAGCACGGGGAAGGCGTAGTAGACGATTCCCCAGCTGGTGATCTGTGTGATGCACAGCGCCGGGAGTACGGCGCGGGGCCGCGACCGGTCCCCTGTGCCGGTCGCGGCTCCGCGGGCGTCGAGCTCGGTCACGGGCAGCAGCCACCGGCCTCGACCGGTGTGGCCGGGCCTGCTTCGGTGACGGCCGGGTCCGCGCAGCAGGTGCTGCCCTGCTGCTTGGTCATCGAGTCGGCGTCGGCCTTGACGACATACACCTCCCACGGTTCCTGGCCGGGGCCGTGGACCCAGACCTTGTCCTGGAGGGCGTAACAGCAAGTGGTGTCGTTCTCGACGTCGGTTGCCAGGCCCTGGTCCGCGAGGCGGGTGGTGGCGGCGTGGACGGCTTCGGTGGTGTCGACTTCGGCGCCGAGGTGGTCCATGCGCGTGTCCTCGTCCGGCGTGCCCTGGATGAGGACGAGTTTGAGCGGGGGGTCGGCGATGGCGAAGTTGGCGTAGCCGTCGCGCAGTTTGGCCGGCTCGGTACCGAAGAGCTTGCTGTAGAAGGCGATCGAGGCGGGAAGGTCGGGGACGCGCAGGGCGAGTTGCACTCGGGACATGACGATCCTCCTGACGCAGGGTGGAAGCGCCCCGGCCGTTGGCCGGGGCGCAGGGGTTCAGGCTCCGCAGCAGCCGCCGGACGTCGATTCGTCGGCGGCTGCGACCGGCAAAGAGGTACCGACGCCGATCTGTACGAGCGAGGGCGCCGGAGTGGCGCAGCAGCCTCCGCCGTCGGCCTGACCGGCTGCCGGGTCGTCGAAGATGCCGGAGCCGCCGCACACTCCGGTTTCGGGGAGGGTGAGTTCGACCTTGTCGGCGGATGCCAGGTCGCCGGCGATCGCGGCGACGATGGAACGGACCTGCTCGTAGCCGGTCCTCGCGAGGAAGGTGGGGGCGCGGCCGTAGGACTTCATGCCGACCAGGTAGATGCCGGGTTCGGGGTGGGAGAGTTCGCGGTGGCCGTGGGGGTAGACGGTGCCGCAGGAGTGCTGGTTGGGGTCGATGAGCGGGGCGAGCTCGGTGGGGGCCTGGAGGCGTTCGTCGAGGCCGAGACGGATCTCGGAGAGGAAGGACAGGTCGGGGCGGAAGCCGGTCAGGACAATCACCTCGTCGACCGGGTCGAGGCGGCGTCCGTCCTCGCCGGTCAGGGTCAGGCGGTCGTCATCGGTGCGCTGGATGCTCTCGGTGCGGAAGCCGGTGACCGCGTCGGCGTGGCCGTTGTCGACGGCGGCCTTCGCGGCCAGGCCGAGGGCGCCGCGGGCGGGGAGCTGGTCGGCGGTGCCGCCGCCGAACGTGGATCCGCTGATGCCGCGGCGCAGGATCCACACCGCGTGTGTGCCGGGCTCGTCCTTCGCGAGGTCGGCGAGGGTGGCCAGGGCGGTGAACGCGGAGGCGCCGGAGCCGATGACGGCGGTGCGCTTGCCTGCGTAACGGTCGCGGACGGCCGGGTTCTTGAGGTCGGGGACGCGGTAGGTGATGCGGTCGGCCGCGGTCTTCTCGCCGAGGGCGGGCAGGCCGCTGGCCCCGGCCGGGCTCGGGGTGGTCCAGGTGCCGGAGGCGTCGATGACGGCGCGGGCGAGGGCGCGCTCCTCGCTGCCGTCGGCGGTGGTGAAGTGGACGGCGAAGGGCTGGGTTTCGCGGTCGGCGTCGACGATGCGGTCGCGGCCGGTGCGGGAGATGCCGGTGACGGTGGCGGTGTAGCGGACGCGATCGCCCAGGACGTCGGCCAGCGGCTGGAGGTACTGCTCGGCCCAGTCCCCGCCGGACGGGTAAGTGGCCGCGTCGGGCTTGGTCCAGCCGGTCGGCGCCAGGAGCTTCTCGGCGGCCGGGTCGGTGACCTCACCCCAGGTGGAGAACAGTCGCACGTGCGACCAGTCGCGGACCGCTGCGGCGGCGGCGGATCCTGCTTCCAGGACCAGCGGTTCGATGCCGCGTTCGACCAGGTGGGCGGCGGCGGCCAGCCCGGCGGGGCCGGCTCCGATGACGACGACCGGCAGGTCTGCAGTGGTGGTCATGGCGGTGATGTCCTCCGAGATAGGCGGCTGGTCCGGCAGCTGCTTCGATTGCTGTCGATATCTGGAGCTTGCCATCGGGTATCGACGAGTGTCAACATAGACGTATGTCGAAGTCAGAGATTGCGGAGCTGCCGGTCCTCGACGCGGGAACTGTGATGCCGTGCTGCCCGCCGATCACCGCCGGGGAACTGTCGCAGGACGACGCGGAGAAGATGGCCCTCATGTTCAAGGCCCTGTCCGACCCGGTACGACTGCGCCTGTTCTCCAAGGTCGCCTCGCACCCGGGCGGCGAGGCGTGCGTCTGCGACATCTCCGACGTCGGCGTCTCCCAGCCGACCGTCTCCCACCACCTGAAGAAGCTGCGCGAGGCTGGTCTCCTGACCTCCGAGCGGCGCGGGACCTGGGTGTACTACCAGGTTGCGCCGTCCGTCGTGGCGGCCATGTCCGCCATGCTCGACCTGCGCACCTGATCTCCGGCCGGCGCCTGGCGGTCAGCCGGTGCAGTCGGGCGGGCAGCACCGCGCCAGGTACGCCTGGAGGGCGGAGACGCGCTGGGCCATCGTGGCTCCGTCGGCCCGGTAATAGACCTGCTTGCCTTCCTTGCGGGAGACCACCAGGCCGCCGCGACGCAGCAGGCTCAGGTGCTCCGACGCGGTCGACGGCTTCAGTGTGCAGCGGTCGGCGATCTCGCCGACCGTCAGCTCGATCCCGCCGGTGAACTGCTGCATCACCTTCTGACGGGTTTCGCTGGCCAGGGCCTTGAGGAAGTCGGCCGTCGCCGGATCCACCGCGGACGTCTCAACGCTGTTCTCTGTCACCGCACCCTGCCCAACATTTCGTCACTTCCCGGAATAACGACTCAAGTGAAGGGTCACGTTCTCATGGAGCATGCCGATCTCATCGTCATCGGCGCCGGGCAGTCCGGCCTGGCCACCGCGGCCCTCGCCCCGCGCCACGGCTTCACCCGCATTCTGGTCCTGGAGGGCGCCGAGGAGCCGGGCGGGTCCTGGCCCAGGTACTACGACAGCCTCACCCTGTTCTCCCCGGCCCGGTACTCGTCCCTGCCCGGGACGCGCTTCCCCGGCGACCCGGACCGCTACCCGCGGCGGGACGAAGTGGTGGACTACCTGCGCGACTACGCCAACCGTCTGCCCGCCGACATCCGCACCTCGACCACCGTCACCTCCGTGACACGCCAGGACGGCGCCTGGTCCGTGCGGGCCGAGGGCGGGCGGGAATTCACCGCGCGGGCGGTCATCGCCGCGACCGGTGACTACGGCACCCCCTTCGTTCCGGACGTTCCCGGACGGGCGGACTTCGGCGGCCGGGTGCTGCACGCCGCCGACTACCGCAGCCCCGACGCATTCGCCGGGCAGAGGGTCGTCGTGGTCGGCGGGGGCAATTCCGCGATCCAGATCGCCGCCGAACTCGGCCCGCTCGCCGACACCACCCTGGCCACCCGTCGCCCGATCGGATGGACCCCCCAGCGCCCGCTGGGCCGGGACCTGCACTGGTGGCTCAAGCACACCCGCCTCGACGTCGCGCCGATCCGGCGGCTGTTGGCGAAGGTGCCCGTCTCCGTGCTCGATGACGGCCACTACCGCACCGCCCTGGACCAGCACGGCGTCGACCGACGCGACATGTTCAGCCGCTTCACGGCCGACGGCGTTGTGTGGGCCGACGGAACAAAAGAGGAGGTCGGCGCGGTCCTGCTCGCCACCGGATACCGCCTCACCTTCCCCTACCTGACCGAATCAGGCGCCCTGGACACCAACAGCGCGCCCCTGCATCGGGGCGGTCTCTCCACCGCGGTCCCGGGTCTCGGCTTCGTCGGCATGGAGTTCCAGCGCAGCTTCTCCTCCAAAACCCTGCGCGGCGTCGGCCGGGATGCCGGGCACGTCCTGAAGCGAATGCGTACCGCAGTGACTAGGTGAACCAGGATCAGGAGTAGTGGGAGGCTGTCGTAAGCGCCTGTTGCAGCTGGCTGATGCTGGGTGCGCCGTCCAAGCCTTCGGGCGTGCGGTAGAGGCGGCAAGCCATCCCCCACGTCCGTCCGGCTTCCGCGAACGGGTCTTCTCCGTTGATGAGGATGGTCGGGGAGCCGGTGAAGCCGATGCGTTCGGCCTCGGCCTGGTCGGTGACCACCCGCGTGACGACATCGGCCTCGTCCAGCCCGGCCACCTCCAGCGCCTGCCGCAACCGGCCAACAGCCAGCTCTTCGTTCGGGCATTCCTTCACAACCACGACCTCGATCCGCATGCCTCCGGCATGCCCCAGGCACTCAGGGCAGTAGCTCGGCGATCTGCCGGACGGCATCGGGTCGGAGGCTCCACGCCGGCAAGGAACGGGGAGGGCGAGTTGGCCTTGAAGAGTCGCGACAACCGCTGTCCATGCTCCGTCGGGACCGTGTTCCCGCACCGGTCAGCAGCAGTCGCAGCCGGGCGGGCAGTCACCGCAGGCGTCCGCCTCGGCGCCCGGGGACGACACCGTGGCGGCCGGTGACGTGCAGCAGCCCTTTCCCTGCCAGGCGTCGCGGCCTTCCTTGACCGCGACGGCCGCGATGACCAGGGCGGCGATCGGGTCGGCCCAGGACCAGCCGAGCGTGGCGTTGAGGACCAGGCCGACCAGGAGGACGGCTGAGAGGTAGGTGCACAGCAGGGTCTGCTTGGAGTCGGCGACCGCGCTGGCCGAACCCAGTTCGCGTCCGGCCTTGCGCTGGGCCGCGGACAGGAACGGCATGATCGCCAGGGACAGCGCGGCGATGACGATGCCGGGGACCGACTGCTCCGCTTCTCCGGTGCCCGCCAACGCCCGGACGGCGTCGACGGTGACATACGCGGCAAGTGCGAAGAACGACACCGCAATGATCCGCAGGGTGGTCTTCTCCCTGGCCTCGCGCACTGCGTGCTCGCGGGCGGAGAACTGCCAGGCGACCGCCGCGGCGGAGGACACCTCGATGACCGAGTCCAGGCCGAAGCCGACCAACGCGGTGGAGGAGGCCACCGTCCCGGCGGTGATCGCGACGATGGCCTCGATGACGTTGTACGTGATGGTCGCGGCGACCAGCAGGCGTATCCGGCGGGCCAGCATGTCACGGCGGGTCGGGGAGGGGCCCAGGGATATCTCGGCGGTCATGGTCAGCAGCAGCCCTTCTCCGCTGCGTCCGCGCAGGTCTTGTCCGCCTCGACCGCGAGGACCGCGGTGCGCAGGTCGTCCAGCGCGTGTCCCAGACGTTCGTCGGCCAGCTCGTATCGGGTGCGGCGGCCTTCGGGCAGGGCCACGACCAGGCCGCAGTCCCGCAGGCACGCCAGATGGTTCGACAGCCGGGTGCGGGAGATGCCCAGCGCCTCGGCGAGGTCGGACGGATAGCCCGGAGCCTCACGCAGGACGAGCAGCAGCCGGCAGCGGATCGGGTCGGCCAGCGCCCGGCCGAACCGGGTCAGGACGTCAAGCTCGGTGGCGAGGGTCAGCATGGACAGAACAATACACGGATGCTTGAATCCAGAAAACCCTGAACTGTTGGAGGTCTGCCATGCCCCGCCGCGTCCCGATGTCCCAGCCGATACGCGCCGCGTTCACCGCCGAGATGGCCGCCGCCCGCGCGCCGGGGCCGATGCGGGAGAGATGGCGGGCCGCGGAGCGGGCCCACATCCTCTCCCAGCCCTGGCCGATGGCCCACACCCGCACCCACGCGGTGATGCTCCGCCTCGCCGTACGCGACTGGGACCTGAGGGAAGTCTTCGGCCAGCTCGTGCGGCTGGCGGTGGCCGGCCCCGGCTCGGCGGCGGGGAAATACCCCGACGGCAACACCGGCCGCACCCGGGACGGACTGACCACCCCCATGCCCATCCCCGACGACCTGGCCGCACTGCTGCGCGGGGCCGGCGTCGCCGTGAAGCCGTGATGCCTTTTGCGTCTGCTGCTGCCGGGGCAAGCAGGCTGGTTCGCTCAGGTGGATGGCCTTCGGGAAGGGCGAAGCACTGGCCTGGCCGCAGGCCAGTCGCACGGACTGGCAACCCTTTCCGGATCCGGCCCGCATGCCTCCGGCGCTCAGGCCAGCAGTTCGGTGATCTGCCGGACGGCGTCGCGGGCGGGGCGCCCGACGCCGATGAGGGTGGCGGAGGCCGGGCCGGTCCAGTCGCCGTAGCCGAGCAGGTGCAGCCGTGGCTCGCCGATCGCTCGGGTGCCGTCGGTGGCGATGTGGCCGCGAGCCGCGCGCAGGCCCAGCGGGGCGAGATGGGAAAGAGCGGGGCGGAAGCCGGTGCACCAGATCACCGCGTCCACCCAGGCGGATGTTCCATCGTTCCACCGGACGCCGTCGGCGACCAACCGCTCGAACATCGGCTGGGCCTTCAGTAGTCCGGCGTCGCCTGCCGCGCGGACCGGTGGGACGGCAACGATGTCGCCGAGTGAAGCGACGCCTCCGGTATCGGTGCGGCCTTCGTCCAGGGCGCGGCGGCGGGCGGTGGCGGCGTCGAAGAGGGCGCGGCCGTCGATGTCGTCGGCGAGGAAGCGGGGCGGGCGCTGGGTGACCCAGGTCAGGTCGATGCCGTCGTGGGTGGCGAGGTCGGCGGCGATCTGGGCGCCGGAGTTCCCGCCGCCGACCACGACGACCCGCTGTCCGGCGAAGTCGGACGGGCGCCGGTAGCCGGTGGTGTGGAGCTGACGGCCGCTGAAGACCTCCTGGCCAGGGACGGCGGGCAGGAAGGGACGCCACCATGTGCCGGTCGCCGAGACGACCGCCCGCGCCGACCAGGTGCCGGTGTCCGTCTCCACCCGCAGGCGGTCACCGTCCCGGCGCACCGCCCGGACGCGGACCGGGCGGTGCGCCGGGCAGGTGGTAGCGCTGCTCGTAGTCGGCCAGGTGCTCCACCACGTGTCCGGCGTCCGGGTACTCCTCGCCGGGCTGGGCGGGCATGATGCGGCCGGGCAGTGAGGAGAACGCGGCCGGGGAGAACAGGTGCAGGGAGTCCCAGGTGTGCTGCCAGGCCCCGCCGGGCGTGCTCTGCGCGTCGAGGATGACGAAGTCCAGCTTCTTGCGGCGCAGATGGTAGCCGACGGCGAGTCCTGACTGTCCGCCGCCGATCACCACCACGTCCACCGTGCCGGTCACGGGGTCGGAGCCGATGCGGCCGGTGCCTCGGCTGCGGCACACACCGGGCACAGCACCGTCCGCGCCTCGGCCTCGCCAGGGGTTCCGATCAGGCTGCCCCGACGCACGCTCCGGGTCGCGATGCGGGCGTGCGCCGCGCAGACCCCGGCTCCGCAGCCCTGGCAGACGCCGACGGTGGTGCTGTTCGTTCCCGTGGTGCGGCAGTCGAGGCAGTGCATCAGATGTCCCTTCCCGGGGTGGTGAGTGCTGCGGGGCTGAACTTCTTGCGCCAGGCCAGGGACACGTACACGAGTCCGATCAGGACGGGTACCTCGATGAGCGGGCCGACGACGCCGGAGAGGGCCTGGCCGGAGGTGACGCCGAAGGTCGCGATGGCGACGGCGATGGCGAGTTCGAAGTTGTTGCCTGCCGCGGTGAACGCCAGGGTGGCCGTGCGGTCGTAGGCGAGACCGAGGGCCTTGCCGAGCAGGAAGGTGCCGAAGAACATGATCGCGAAGTAGACCAGCAGCGGCAATGCGATCCGGACCACGTCCAGGGGCTGCGAGGTGATCGTCTTCCCCTGCAGGGCGAACAGGATGACGATCGTGAAGAGCAGCCCGTACAGGGCCCAGGGGCCGATCTTCGGCAGGAACTTCGCCTCGTAGTTCTCGCGGCCCATCTTCTGTTCGCCGATGCGGCGGGTGAGGAACCCGGCCAGCAGCGGGATGCCGAGGAAGATGATGACGTTGAGGGCGATGTGCCAGACGGAGACGTCCAGGCCCTGGCCGTCGCCGAGGTTCAGCCACCGGGGCAGCAGGTCGAGGTAGAACCAGCCCAGCAGGCCGAACGCGATGACCTGGAACACGGAGTTCAGTGCCACGAGTACGGCGGCTGCTTCGCGGTCGCCGCAGGCGAGGTCGTTCCAGATGATGACCATGGCGATGCAGCGTGCGAGGCCGACGATGATCAGGCCGGTGCGGTACTCGGGCAGGTCCGGCAGGAAGATCCACGCCAGCGCGAACATGACCGCCGGGCCGACGATCCAGTTGATGACCAGCGAGGACACCATCAGCTTGCGGTCGCCGGTGACGGTGTCGAGCCTGTCGTAGCGGACCTTGGCCAGGACCGGGTACATCATGACGAGCAGGCCGAGCGCGATCGGCAGGGAGATCCCGCCGATCTCGATCTTCGCCAGCGCGTCGTTCATCCCCGGGATCAGCCGCCCCAGCCCCAGGCCGATCGCCATGGCGAGCAGGATCCACACCGCGAGATAGCGGTCGAGCGTGGAGAGCTTCCTGACGATCGAGTCGTCTCCTCCCCCAGCCTGGTCCGGAGCGGGGGCCGTCGTGGTGCGCTCGGTGGTCACGGGCAGGCCCTCTTGTTCCCGGCTGCGGTACGGGCGGACTCGGCCAGCGCGGCGAACTGCTCGGAAAGGCCGGCCAGGACCTCGGGACGCAGCCTGTAGTAGGTGAAGCGGCCGCACGGCTCCGTCTCCACCACACCGGCCTCGCGCAGCACCCTCAGGTGGTTGGACAGGTTGGTCTGCTTCGCGCCGGTCTCCTCGACCAGGTGCGTCGTGCAGAGCGTCTCGCGGGCCAGCAGGGTCACGATCCGGAGGCGGAGCGGATCGCCCAGCACCCGGATCAGATCAGGATCGACTGAAGTCAGCATGTACTGATACTCTCACATCATTGCCTGCTGATACCAGCGGGGGCTGAAGTCATTGGCGGCTGGTACCGCCATGCGACGAGAGAGAACGATCAATATGGCCGAGTCCTCCGGCAAGCCGTCCGTCCTGTTCGTCTGCATCCACAACGCCGGCCGCTCCCAGATGGCCGCCGCCTGGCTGACCCACCTGGCCGGAGACCGCGTCGAGGTCCGCTCCGCCGGCTCCGACCCCGGCGACACCGTCAACCCAGCCGCCGTCGAAGCCATGGCCGAGGTCGGCATCGACATCTCCGCCGAGACTCCGAAGATCCTCACCATCGATGCCGTCCGCGAGTCCGACGTGTGCATCACCATGGGCTGCGGTGACACCTGCCCGGTCTTCCCCGGCAAGCGCTACCTCGACTGGAAGCTCGACGACCCGGCCGGACAGGGCGTCGAAGCCGTCCGCCCCATCCGCGACGAAATCAAGACCCTCGTCGAGGGCCTGATCGCCGAGATCGCCCCGGAGGCAACGGCGTGAGCGGTATACACGACGTCGTCATCATCGGTTCCGGCCCCGCCGGTTACACCGCCGCCCTCTACGCCGCCCGCGCCCAGCTCAAGCCCGTGCTGTTCGGCAGCAGCATCTTCGTCGGTGGATCCCTGACCACCACCACCGAGGTCGAGAACTTCCCCGGCTTTCCCGAAGGCGTCGACGGCCCCGACCTCATGGACAAGATGCGGGCCCAGGCCGAGAAGTTCGGCGCCGAGATGATCGACGACGACATCACCGCCGTCGACCTCACCGGCCCCGTCAAGTCGCTCACCGATTCGGCCGGCACCGTCCACCGCGCGAAGACGGTGATCGTTGCGACCGGCTCCGGCTACCGCAAGCTGGGCATCCCCGGGGAGGAGGAACTCTCCGGACGCGGGGTGTCCTGGTGTGCCACTTGCGACGGGTTCTTCTTCCGCGACCGTGACATCGTCGTGGTCGGCGGCGGCGACACCGCCATGGAGGAAGCCACCTTCCTGACCCGCTTTGCCAAGTCCGTGACCGTCGTCCACCGCCGCTCCGCCCTGCGCGCCTCGAAGGTCATGCAGAACCGGGCCTTCTCCGACGCCAAAATCTCCTTCGCCTTCGACACCGAAGTTGCCGAACTCAAGCAGGACGGGGCCATGCTCGGCGGCGTCGTGCTGCGGGACACCTTCACCGGTGCCACGCGCGAACTCGCGGCCACCGGCCTGTTCATTGCGATCGGCCACGACCCGCGCACCGAGCTTTTCCGCGGCCAGCTCGACCTGGATGATTCCGGCTACCTGAAGGTCGCCTCGCCCACCACCCGGACGAACATCCCCGGCGTCTTCGGGGCGGGCGACGTCGTCGACCACACCTACCGCCAGGCCATCACCGCCGCCGGCAGCGGCGCATCGGCAGCTCTGGATGCCGAGCGCTACCTCGCGGCACTCAACGCCGGTGAATCAGCAGACGCACACGAAGCCGCTGTCGCGGTCAACTAAAGGCCGCGCATATAGGCGGTGGGCGGGGGCCGACTGCCAGACGAGGCAGGCACAGCCTGCTCGCCGCAGGGCGAACGGTCCTGCGGCGATCCCTCGCCCGGGCACGGTTCGACCGGTCGGCGGCAAGGGCCCGGGGCTGCTCGAAGGGCCACCCCGGGAACGGGGGCGTGCGGACGCTACCGTCCGGTGTAGGTGAACTCGTCGGCCGGGCTGGTGGGAGAGGTGGCCTTGCCGACCGTCACCGTGATGTTAACCGTCTGGTGGTCGTCGAGCTGACCGGGCGCGGTTGCGGTGATCTGGCCGGTGGAGACGAACTTGACCGAATCAGATGCCTTGTCCTTGAAGTGCACGGTGGCGCCATCGGCGAAGCCCGAGCCGCTGATGGTGACCGGGGTGCCGACCTTTCCGCTGGTCGGGCTGACCGCACTGACCACCACAGGTGCGGGTCCGCCATAGGCGAACTGCCCCATCGCGACGGCCGGGGAGGTGCCGAGGGTGTTGGTGACGCGGACGTGGACGACGCCGGTTCCGTTGGGGACCTGAGCGGTGATCCTGATGCCGGAGGGGTCGATGTCGCGCTTGGTGCAGGCGAAGTGGCCGAAGTCGACCATGCTGTCCGGACTGAAACCGGTGCCGTTGATGGTCACCGTGGCACCTGGTGCGCCGAAGGTGGGGGTCACGTCGGTCACCACCGGCCCGGAAGGGACGGCAGGCGCCCCCACCAGGTCCAGGTAGGTGGAGTTGGCGTGCTGGAAGGCGACCTGGCCGAGGAAGTCCTGGGTGGTCTTGTTGACCAGGTTCTTGGCAAGGCTCGTGTATCCGGTGTTCATCAGGCAGAGCGTGCCGGGCTGGACGTAGACGTTACCCCTGGTGCGCTTGGAGATCGCCCCGATGAGCAGCTTCACTTCTTCGGTCGCCTGCGGTCCCGGGCTCGGGTACCAGCCGGCGGTGGTGTCGAGATCGGCCCACGCGTGCGGTACCAGGTCGTAGGCGTTGTTCTGGCGCTCGTCGATGACCCACGGCACGGAGTCGAAGTAGTCGACGAAGCTCTGCACGCCGGCGGTGGGAGCGGCATAGGTGATCACCGCGAACTTCGGCTGTTTCGGCCAGGTCTGTGCCTGCAGGTACGGCGCGAGCATGGTGGCGATGCAACCGCCCAGGCTGTGACCGGTCAGATAGACGGTCGGCTGCGGCGAGGAGGGCGCCGACTTGAGCACGGCGGCGAGCGCCTGAGCGAGCGTGACGTTCGGGGAGGGTGAGGCGATCGAGCGGGCGTTGACAACCCGTTTGAACGCATCCATCGCCCCCTTGGAAACGGCGATGGGCTTCGGCGATCCGCTTTCGGGGAACGGGACGACTGTGCCGACCTCGAGGTCCTCAAGGATGTCGGTCAGATCGGCGTCCGTTCCGCGAGCGACCACGGCGAACTCGTTCGAGCCGTTGGTGCTCTGTGCGATGTAGGCCATATTGGCGTTGGCCTCGCTCAGGGCGAGCCACACCAGCTTCCACGCGCCCTGCGTCGCAAGGCTGGGATCACTCAGTTGCGTGTCGATGCCGGTGATGATTCGCTCGGTCTGATGCTCCGGGGTTTCCCCGGACGGACGCGGGGTAGCCCCGGTGGCTGCAAGGGCAGCCAGGGTCATGGTCACCTGGGCGATTGTCGGATCGGGCGCCATCGTCGTTCCTGCTCCTCGGATGTTTTGCCGGTGCGGAGGCGGGACGGCCTTTCGGCAGCATCAGGGCAGATCTGTGCCGAACCGACCGTCAGATTGGATCGCACACAATCAGACCTCCCCTCTGCGTTGTCCGGTGCTTTTCCTGCCTTCAGGTTGACCAGGTTCACCTTGTTGGCCGTTCGTCATACGTGTGTGCGGTTCGCCGAGCCAGGTGCGCAGCGCGGTCGCCAGAGCTGCGGTGTCCGCGGGCAGGCCCGGGGCGGCGGCCCAGGCGACGATGCCGTCGGGGCGGATGAGCGCGGCTGGCAGATCGCCGCGGTCGGCAGGGGCGGCCACCACGGTCGACAGGCGGTCCCCCATCCGGCCGCATCCTCGAGGACTCGGCTGCCGCCCGGGGCGAGGATGCCTCCCGCTCATAGGCAAAGGGCCGGAGGCATCAGCCTCCGGCCCTTTGACAACTACGGCTGACAACAACGCGTCGTTCGGCGGCGCGCAGACACCCCTGCCGGGGGCGGGTCGTCGTCCTCCTCGGACCTCTTGTCGTCGTCGCGTAGGGCGTCGTCCATCCGTGCGGCGGCCTCCCGCAGGGTCGTCTCCATGACGTGCGCGTAGGTGTCCATGGTGATGGTGCTGTGCCCCAGCGTCTCCATGATGGTCCGGACCGCCACCCCCTCGGCGAGCATCAGCGAGGCGCAGGTGTGGCGCAGGTCGTGCACCCGGATGGGCCGGATCTTCGCTCGTCGACACAGCATGGCCAGCGCCCGGTTCAGGTAGCGGGGGTCCAGGGCCGTTCCGGTCGCGGTGGTAAACATCAGCCGCGGCGGCTGGTCATCCACAGGCCACCCAGACGGGGAGGGCGGTGCGGTGCCTCGCCTCATCGCCCTCTCCAGGGTCACTACCCCTTCAGCGTCGCGACCTGGCGAGCGCGTTCGCCGAGTTCTCTTACGACTCGGACCTTCCGGTAGGGAGCGAGCCGTTTCCGCATCGTCTCGAAGTGCTCGTCGCCGCGAGCGGTTGACAAGCCCACGTAGTCGTCGAGGAACGTATTCCAGGTGCTGCACGCCTCCTCGATGTGTCCCAGTTCGTACTGGCGTTGGGCCATCACGCCGTTGGCGTGGAGCCGACCCTGCCGTTCCTGTTTGGGCTGTGCCCGGACCGAGGACTTCAGGGCTGCGATCGAGCCCGCCAGGTCCCTCGTCTCGTAGAGGACATGGGCCACGTGGAACTGGTAGGCAGACTGGTCGTACCCGCCGACAGCATCTCGCCGTGAGTCGGCCTTCGAGAGTGCTGCTTCGGCTTCGCGCAGGCGAGTGAATGCCTGCTTCCGGTCGCCGACCATGGCTGCCGAGTGTGCCTGCTGACCTCGAAGGAACGCCACCAGCCGCGGGCCGGCCTTGGGCGCAGCTTCGGCAGCTGAGTCCGCGAGCTTCAAGGCCGTCTGCCCATGGCGCAGATTTGATGCCTGAAGGCTCATGCCTCGCAGAGTGCGGCAGTAGGTGACGTGGTCAGCAGCAGCCTTGGCGAGGTTCAACGCCTTTACGTAGTACTGCTGTCCGAGACCGTGCTCTCGTTCGTACATCGCCATCCACCCGGTCAGGTAGGTCAGGTCGGAGGCGGCGGAGAGCATGTCGTTTCTGACCGGCTCGGTTGCTTGGGCTCGCAGGTAGGGCGCGACGGTGTTGACGAGGAATGCCGCGGCCATTGGGCGGGCGTGGCCGCCGCCCAGCTCGTCGAGGATGTCTGCGATGCGGTCGGTCATGGTCCGTACGGTCGCGACTTCGCCCGGCCCGATACGGCCTGTGGGTTTCGTGGCGCGTTCGCGTTCCTCTGCGTGTGCCTCGCCCGCGAACAGGGGCACGACGAGGGCAGCCGAGTACAAGCCGGCGGCGAGCACGCCGCGTCGTGAGGGGTCCATATCAGCCCTGCCTAGATCCAAGAGGGACTCGACAGTGTCTCCGCTGCCGGAGTCCTCTCCGCCCTTCGGAGGCTGCAGACCCGCTTCCGCATAGGTCACGGGGCGGCCGATCTTGCGTTCGAGTACCTCGATGATGACCGGCCTGACCTGCTCCCTTGGCTGCGTCCCGCTCAGCCAGTGCGACACGGCGGAGTGGTCGTACTTCAGGGTCATACCGACCTGGCCACCGGTGCGGTTCACAGCATTGGCGAGCTGGGTACGCGACCATTGCGCCTGCTCAAGCAGGGTTTCGAGTCCCGTATTGCGGTCGTCCTGGGGTGCTTTGGCCATTGCCAACTCCCGTAGGTTTCACGGCTTTCACGGTCACGCCTCCCTCTTACGGTACCCGGATGGGCACATCCCGCAGTTAGCTCTTCACACGCCGCAACCAAAAGCGGACACGAGAGGAGCGCGTGATGACCGCCGTGACAGACAAGGACCGATCCCCGAGCGTCGACGCTGCCGATCCGGAGGCACTGCCGATCGACGTCGAAGCCATCAGCGATGTCGTGACGAAGGCTTTGGCCATCACGCTTTCCATGCCCGATCGGCAGGAAATCGACCTGACAGCCACCCAGTTGCGTGGAGCGCTGAACCTGTTCGTGACGGAAGAGCTTGGCTTCGACGAGGACCCGGTCGTTCGGCAGATGTACAGGGATGCCTACCGCCTGACGGAGCTGAACGCCCGGCCGACGGCTGAGACTCCGCAGTTCGTTGCCTTCGAGTACACGCGTGAACTCGGCCGACTGACGAGACGTTTCGTCAGTCTCTACCGCGAGCGCCATCCGGAGGGCACGAGCGATGAGTAGCCACCGGAGACTCCGGTGACCGACAAGCGGCGGCTGCACGACTGGCGTGAGTGGGCGAGCGCTCTCCTCCCCTTGCTTGCCACCGCCCCTCTCGGCGTTCTGATCTGGTATTTCGGCGACCACTAGCCCTACAGACTCCGCCTCCGAGCGACGACTCATGGCTCCCCCAACGGCCTGACGCCTCGGAGGCGGGAAGAACCCTGCCCGGCTGTTCTCGTGACGGTCGGCAGTCGGGCGGGCGTACGACGAGTGCGGAGGACCGCTCCGTACCCGACCGGCAAGTGCAAGAGAAGAAGAGGAGTCAGCGATGGAGATCCAGCACGAAACGCAGGCGGACTCGGCGCCCGCAGCCCTGACGGTGCCCGCCACGGGTGACAGCCTGCTCGTCGCCCGTGCGCAGGTAAAGGCGGCGCGGGAGCGTGCGTTCATCCCGTCGGACAACACCGGCGGCCGTTCCGACAGCAACGATTCCTGACGGGACCGGACACATGACCGCTCAGCCCCATGCGGTCGTCGCACGTCTCGGCGAGGACTTCCTCGCCGAGACGTTCGGCCGTACCTTCCGCGTCATTCCTGGCGATGCCCAGTGCATTGCCGGACTCCTCGACTGGGACGACCTCAACGAGATCATCGCCCGGCACCGCCTGGAACCACCGCGGCTCCGTCTCTCCGCCGACGGCGTGGTCGTTCCCCTCGACGCCTACACCGTGCGTGAAGTGGCCAGGCGCCGAACCGTGTGGCATCGAATCCACCCCGCCTCCCTGCATGAACAGCTCGCCCAGGGCGCCACCATGGTGATCGACGCATTCGATGAACTGCACCCCGGCGTACATGGCCTTGCCCATGCTCTTGAGGCCAGGCTCCGCTCAAAGGTCCAGGTGAACCTGTACGCCTCCTGGAAGCCGCGCGAGGGCTTCGGGGTGCACTGGGACGACCACGACGTGGTAGTCGTCCAAGTGGACGGACGGAAACGCTGGAAGATCTACGGACCGACCCGCGTCGCCCCCATGTACCGCGACGTGACCGAGACCGCCCCGCCGCCCGACGAGCCCGTCGCAGAGTTCGTCCTCACACCGGGGGACATCCTCTACCTGCCCCGTGGCTGGTGGCATGCCGTTTCTGCGTCCGAGGAACAGCGGTCGCTCCACCTGACGTGCGGGCTCAGCTCCACGACTGGCGTCGACCTCGTGTCCTGGGTTCTGGACACCCTGCGTGTAGAACAGATAGTCAGGGCAGACCTCCCTCATTTCGGGTCCTCCGATCAGAAGCAGCATGTCGTTGACGAGCTGCGCGACCTGCTCGTCAAAGAAATGGCTGACGGAAGCCTGATCGATCGCTACTTCCAGCACCGGGACGCGGACGAGCCCGTACGGTTCCGGCCCAGCCTGCCCTTCGTGGACGCGGTGCCGGCCGAGCCAGATCTCAGGGCACGGATGCTCACCGCACGCCACACGCTCAGTACGACGGACGACGGCAACGCCGTTCTGACGGCAGGCGGCGAGTCCTGGACCTTCGCAGCGCCCGCACTGCCCTTGCTGAAGCGCCTCGCCGACCGATCGGAACACCGGCTCGCCGACCTCGTCAGCGACACCGAACTCACTCTGAGGCAGGCGGCTGCCGTGATCAGCGAACTCGTTAACGGCCAGGTCGCGTCAGTCAGGGGCGCACGGTGAGGGGCGCCGAACTCGGCCTGGGCACCTATCGCACGGCCAGCGTTGCGGCCGCAGCCAAGGCCGCGATCGACCAAGGCGTTTCCTGGATCGATACGGCTCCGAACTACCAGCGCGGCACAGCTGAGGAGCAGCTGGCCCCCGTGCTGGGCGCGTTCCCGTCCGTACGTGTGTCGACGAAGGTTGGCTTCCTGGACGCTGCCCGCCAGGAGCGGGCGACGAAGGAGGGCGTGCTCACCCCTTCGCGGACCGGGAAGGGGTACTGCCTCGAACCGTCGTATGTGAGGTGGCAGGCAGCACAGAGCAAGGCCGTCCTCGGCCGGATCCCCGACATCACGTTCGTCCACAACCCCGAACACGGTGGACAAGAGCCACACGATCTCGACGCCCGCCTCCTCAAAGCGTTCAGGACGCTGGAAGAGTGCTGCCACAAAGGGGTGATCAAGAGGTACGGGGTCGCCACATGGTCGGCTCTGCACGACGGGTCGCTGGCGGTCGACCGCCTCATGGAACTGGCCCACAAAGCCGGAGGCACGACCCACAAGTTCGCAGCAATCCAGCTCCCTTTGAGCCTCGTGCAGCTGGGTCCCATCGCCGACGCGCTGGACGGCCGGGGCGTTCTCTTCGACGCCCACGCCGCCGGCCTGGAAGTCTTCGCCTCGGCGCCACTCCATGGCGGAGAGCTGCTAGAGATGGTCACTCCCACCGTCGCGCAGGAAGTGCTTCCGGGAGCCACGCCCATACAACTGCTGCTCGGGACAGTCGCCTCCACACCCGGTGTGACACGGATCCTGCTGTCGGCCAGCACCACACGCCATTGGACGGCAGCCGAGCAGGCCGCCGACCCATCCCTCCCACGCCCCTTCGACAGCACCGAACTGAGAAAGATCGTCGATGCCTTCCGCGCCTGACCACGCCACAGCAGAACGAATGCGACGAGCATTCGAGTACGCCGCCGCAGTCTTCTCTCTCAATGCCGCTGGTGGTGGGGAGACCTGGGGGTGGGACGGTAAGACCCTGAGCGGCCCGGCCAGCGGCCACCTCTGGCTGCGGGTGGCCGAGACCAGGGCAGAGAAAGCAGCCGGCGCATCCTGGAAGGGACCGGAAGAGGCACACGAAGCGATGCCGGATCACGTTCCGCGTCCTCGCTTCCGAGGGGCTTTCGAATGGTCGGCGGACGCGTACGCCTACCGTGCCGAGGTCCACAACCGCGCCGATGGCCGGCCGCTCAGTCGGTCGCCCTTGGCACCACCGGGCCTGGACCTCTCCGCCGTGTGGTGGGCCCAGCTACGCGATGCGCTGGACACGATCTCCCTCGTGTCCACGAGCCGTGTAGCTGTTCGCCAAGAACGGCTCCGCTGGGCCTTGCCCCGTTTCCTCGGGACGGACGTGGACACCGAAGTCCTGGAGTGGAGTACCGCACACGCCGACATCCAGTGGTCGAATCTGACCGGTCCCGAGCTCTGCATCCTGGACTGGGAGCGGTGGGGACTGGCTCCTGCCGGCTACGACGCGGCCACCCTCTACATCTCCAGTCTCGCTGTCCCTTCGGTTGCAGACCGCGTCCTCCGCGAGTTCAAGCCCATCCTGCGGTCTGCCTCCGGCTGCTTCTCCCAACTGGTCGTGGCCAGCGAGTACCTCCAGGGGATCGGACGCGGAAACAACCTGGAACTTGAGGCGCCCTTGCGGAAGCACCTCACCCACCTGCTCGGTTGACCCATCCTGTCCACCTGCTTGAGGGCAGGCGGACAGGGTGCCGATGGGCGTCACGCCCCAGACGTCGGTTCCGTTCTCAACGCCGACGAGGGTGCGCAGCCGCCGTACCTGGGCTGGTGGCGGGCGGAGCGATATGCCGACCCTGTTTCGCCGGTCGCTTGTCGGCTCGCGCAGCGGTGGGCATCTCGGCGGGTACGAGATCGAGCCGGTACAGGCGCCAGACGAGCACCTCGCTGACGGAGTCCGCGCTGTCGAGCTCCCGTTGTGCTGCGACCTTGCGGAGGAGGACCGAGGGGTCGTGTCCGGCCCGTTGGGCTTGATCCAGCATGGCCGCCAGGGCGGGCCAGCTGGCCTCGGTCTGGACGCGGCTGGCCAGTTCGGGCAGTGCGGAACGGATTGCGGCGATCTGGTTGTGCTGTGTCCGAGCGGAGAGCCTTTCGCCGTATGGGCGCATGTCGGCCAACGGACCTGCAGCAACGGCCCGGTACGCCGCGCGCAGGTGCATGGCGGTTTGGCGTACGGCTTCGGCTTGCTGGTGGGCGGCGTGCCAGTGGTCGGCGGCGACGACGGCGAGGATCAGAACGTCCAGGACCAGAGCGGTGGCGGCACCGTCTGCTCCGTGTCCGAGGGCATGCCCGGAGTGGCCACTCTCACCCACGGCGGGGGTGGTGATCTCCACACGATCAAGGAGACACTGCGCCACTCCACGAGCACGCTCACGTCGGACACGTACACGAGCCTGCTGCCCGAGGTCGACAAAGCCGCGGCAGAAGCCGCCGCGCTGGTGCCACGTGCCCGTAAGGCCCCCTCCGTAGCCCCTGCTGTCGGACCGTCCGCTCACGCACGAGGCCGGAGAAGGCGAAGCGCCTCGACCGGATGAAACCGATCGAGGCGCTAAGTAGCAGGTCAGAGGGGGGGTTTCCCCGTGCTGCTGGCGGTAGGCCGTGTGGGACTCGGGTGCCGGGCAGGGTGAGGGCCAGGGCCAGCAGCGCGGGCTCGAAGTCCGCGTCCAGACCGCCGGGGGACAGGGAGGCAATGGCTCGCAGTGGTCGGCCGGTGGGCTGAGCGTCCTGGGCCTGCACGGTGAGGGTGCCGTCCTCGGCGTCGGCTGGAATGCCGAGCCAGCGCAGCGCGGTGATCAGGGGGGTGATGTCGTCGCGGTGTACGCCGAGGATGTGCGCGTTGCCGCCTGTTACCGCGACTGCGCAGGCCAGGGTGCCCGCTTCGATCTTGTCGCCAGGCACCCGCCACGCGATCTCCTCGCCGGAGACGGATCGAGGCGGCTGAAGCGTGAGGACGGCCTCGCTGACTCGGCACTCCCACCCGGAGATCCTCAACGCCTCTACGACACTGAGCACTTCGGGTGACAGGTTCGGTTGGCCCAGACGCAGCGGCCGTCCGGCGACGACCGCACGCAGGACAGCGGCGATGCTCGCTCCGCGGGACCGGAAGGGGAGCATGATCGACACCGTCCCGCGTCCGCCAGTGGCTGCTTCCACGAGGTAGCCGCGGTCATCAACGGTCGAGCGGTCACCGAACCGCTCGTACACCTTGAAGTGCTGCTCCATCCCGCGTTCCCCGATGGCGCAGCCGCCCGGCCACGGCAACCGGGCCCGCCCATAGGCGCCGAGAAGTGCCGGGACCAGGTAGTACGAGGCCCTGATACGCGCAGCGACCTCGGGATCGGGATCCGGCCGCTGCTTGTCGCTCGGCAGGATCACCGTGGTGTGTGGATCGTTGACCGGGCGGGCCGCGTGCCAGCCGGCCTGCTGGAGGAGGGTGAGCATCGTTCCGACATCCGTGTTGGCCGGGACGTTGCTCGAGTGCACCGGGCGGTGCATGGCTGCGGCGGCGGCCAGCAGGGGCAGGGCCGCGTTCTTCGACCCGTCTACGGTCACGGTCCCGGCGAGCGGAACGCTCGGGCGCACGGCGACCACTTCTGCGGCGACTGGGGGAATTCGTACGGCTGGCAACAGTCAGCTCCTCATCTGGGGCACGTGTGTGGCGATGATTGGAAGCGGAGCGCTGAGATCGAGCTCGGCCCAGCAGCGCTTACCGGAAGGCAGCGGGTCGAATCCGTGGCGGTCGGCGAGTGCGGCGACGAGGAACAGGCCGCGTCCGTTTTCCTCTTCCGCATCCGGCAGGCCGACTTCCGGGATGTCGAAGCTGGTGTCGACCACGGCGATCCGCAGCGCCTCGTCGCTGAGGTAGGCGCCGGCTGTGATCGGTCCTTTGTGTGCGTGCCGTACCGCGTTGGTGATCAGCTCCGCGGCCACCAACACAGCCGCATCGAGGAGTGCAGGTCCGAGAGCGGCGCCCCATTCCCGTATCTCCTCGGCGATCTACCGGCGCGCCGACGCGGCGCCGGCAGGTGTGCCGGGGACGGGAATCCGGATGTGGTGCGCTTCCATGAGCGGCCTCCTGATTGGTTCGGCCACTCCACGTAACCGCCGGACGGGCCTCTCGGACCAGGGCGTGTGCGGGTGCTGCATCGTCTATGCAGGAGCTGCATCACGGTGCACTGCCAGTCCCTTACGCTCGGTTGGGAAGGCAGGATCGGCGACGGCAGGAGGAGCCGTGGCACAGATGGCCGAAGAGCACAGCGAAGCGAGACGGATCGGTGAAGTGATCCGTCAGGCCCGCGTATTACAGCGACGTTCGCAGAGGGAAGTCGCCTCCGCCCTGGGCTATCACCAGTCCAAGGTGAGCCGCCTGGAAGGCGGCAGGGGCACGGACGACATCCGCATGCTGCGCGAGGTCTCGCGCGTGCTGGCGATTCCGCCCCACCGCCTCGGCCTCGCCGCCACCTCGGACATCAACCACTCCGAACCCGAGACAGAGGACATGCACCGCCGTACCGTTCTCGCCGCCGGCATCGCCGCGCTCGCGGCCCCGACCCTCCCCAGCACCGCCCATCAGGACCTGGTCCAGTCCCTGCTGCCTGGAACAGCCCGTGTGGCTGCCGAACCGGTGCCGGATCTCCAGAGCATGCGAGACCAAGTCGCCGGTGTACGACGCCTCTTCTGCACCTGCGATTACACAAAGCTGGAAGGCACGCTGCCCGTCCTGATCGGGCAGTTACGGCAGGCCATCAGCGACAGTCCCGGATCGAGCGACCTGTCCGGGCTCCTCGCCACGGTGTACCAGACCTCGGCGAGCCTGCTGCTCAAGCAGAGCGACCAGGGCAACGCCTGGCTCGCGGTCGGACGCGCCATGTCCGAGGCCGAACGCTCCGGCGATCCCGTCGTCCTCGCCTCCAGCGTCCGCGTTCACGCCCACGCCCTGGCCCGTGACAGCCACACCGCTCAGGCCGTCGCCCTCGTCCGGCACACCGCCGACCAGCTCACGGGCTCGTACGACCGGCGCTCCCCGAAGTACCTCGCGGCACTCGGACTGCTGCTTCTGCGCGGGGTCACCGCCGCCAGCAGCGGCGGCGACCGCTCCGCCACCCGGGACTTCCTCACCGAGGCGAAGGAAGTCGCCCGCTACGTGGCACTCAACAGCCCCGACGCCTGGGCCAACTTCAGCCCGACCAACGTCGCACTGCACGGACTCAGCGCGGCCGTCGTCTTCGGCGACGCCGGCGTCGCCCTGGACACCGCCCGGCCTCTCATGCGCCGCCACATCCCCGTCCCCGAGCGTCGTGCCGCCCTGTGGATCGAGGCCGGCCGCGCCTACAGCCAACAGGGGCGCCTGGCGGACGGGTACCAGGCCCTTCGCATCGCCGAGAGCTGCGCGGCCCAGGACATCCGTCGCCCGGCCGTCCGTGAGCTGGTGGCCGACATGGCCGCCCGCGACCGCCGCCGTACGCTGCCGGAACTGCACCGTTTCAGCCGTCAACTGGGAGTCCCCGCGTGAGTGATCAGCCGGACCGGCAGACCAAGAAGCCCTTCCTGTACGTCGTCGTATGCGCCTCCGGCATCGCCGGCGACGTCGCCAAGCTGATCACCGCAGCCCAGAAGGCGAACTGGGATGTGGGCGTCGTCGCCACCCCGCAGGCCCTCGGTTTCATAGACGCCGAGGCGGTCGAGACACAGACCGGCTACCCGATCCGCTCGGCCTGGCGCTCGCCCGGCGACCCTCGCCCGCTGCCGCCCGCCGACGCCATCGCGGTGGCCCCGGCCACCTTCAACACGATCAACAAATGGGCTGCCGGGATCTCGGACACCCTGGCACTGGGCATCCTGTGCGAGGCGTACGGCTTCGGCATCCCTACTGCCGTCATGCCCTACCTGAACTCGGCGCAGGCCGCCCATCCCGCATACAGCCAGAGCCTGGCGCGACTGCGCGAGATGGGCGTCCTGATCGGTTCGTACGAGCCCCACAAGCCGAAGGCCGGTGGTGGGGCGGACCAGTACCGCTGGGAAGAAGCGCTGGAGCTGCTTACTCCCAAACTGTCCGCACCGGCCTGATCAGCGCCGCCGTGCTGGCGGTGCCTGCGGCGGCGGAGGGGCTGCTGCCGGGTGGATGGGGGCAGCAGCGCGTTGTGTGGTGCTGCGCGCCCTGGTCGCCTGGGCGCGGGGACCAGGGGCGTGACGGTCACCGAGGCGGCGGATGCGCCAGGTCAGCGCGCGGGCGGGGCTGTGGGCGTCGTCCAGGGTGCGCTGGCCGAGGGCCTGGACGAGGACGGTCGTCGCGTTGTGTCCGGCAGCCTCTGCTTCGGCGAGCACGGCGGTGAGTGCGTCCCAGGCGGGGTCGTTGAGGATGCGCTCGGCGTACTCGGGGACCGCCCGCTGGAGGTGGTGGGCGAAGCGGTTCTTCATCTGGAGGCTGGAAGCACGTTGGGCGAGGCCCGTCAGGACGGGCTCGGCGACCTGCGCGTACGCGATCTGCAGGTGGACGAGAGCCTGTTCGGCTGCGACCTCCTGCTGGGCGTGCTGGTGAGTGCGGTGCCAGTGCATCGCGAATGCCACCGCCGTGAGCACAGTATCCAGGAGCATCGCGAAGCCGGACCCGTCGCTGTCCGAGGGCCCAGCGACGCAGCAGAGCATCCGGCGCACGCTGCGAGCGGCTCTGAACGCGGCGATCGCCCAGCAGTACATCACCTTCAACCCGGCCTCCCACATCGAGCTGGAGTCCGGCAAGCGCCCGAGGCCCCTGCTCTGGACGACCCAGCGGGTGGAGCGCTGGCGTGCTACCGGTGAGCTGCCGTCACCGGTGATGGTCTGGACGCCGGCGCAGTTCGGCACGTTCCTGGACGCGGCCGAATCCGATCGGCTCTACGCTCTCTTCCACCTCGTCGGCACCCGTGGCCTTCGCAGGGGCGAGGCCGTTGGCCAGAGCTGGACCGATGTCGACCTGAACGCCGGCCTCATCACCCCCGCCAAGGAAATCGTCGTCGACGGCTGGGACACCTACGAGTCCGCCCCCAAGACCGACGGCAGCGCCAGCACGATCGCGTTGGACAGCGTCAACGTCGCTCTTCTGCGGGAGCACCACAAGGCGATGCTGAGCGCCCGGGAGAAGTGGGGCGACGCCTGGAACGAGACCGGCAAGGTGTTCACCCGCGAGGACGGCTCCTGGCTGCACCCGGAGACGGTTTCCGAGACGTTCCGCCGCATCCTCGCCGCCACCGACCTGCCGCCGATCACCCTTCGAGACCTGCGTCACGTCGCGGCCACTCTCACCCACGGGGGGGTGGCGATCTCCACACGATCAAGGAGACGCTGCGCCACTCCACGATCACGCTCACGCTCACGCTCACGTCGGACACGTACACGAGCCTGCTGCCCGAGGTCGACAAAGCCGCGGCAGAAGCCGCCGCCGCGCTGGTGCCACGTGCCCGTAAGGCCCCCTCCGTAGCCCCTGCTGTCGGACCGTCCGCTCACGCATCGCTCACGCACGAGGTCGGGGAAGACGAAGCGCCCCGACCGGATGAAACCGATCGAGGCGCTAAGTAGCAGGTCAGAGGGTGTTTACCCTCCCTGCATCACGTAGGCCGTGTGGGACTCGAACCCACAACCAACGGATTAAAAGTCCGCTGCTCTGCCAATTGAGCTAACGGCCCCGGCGAATCACCCCTGAGCATAGCCCGCCGGGGCCCGGCCGCCGATCGGGTATCGGTTACCGGGCCCTGTCACGGTGGGATCTGCGGAGGATCTGCGGAGGATCAAGGGGTACGGGCGGGGGCCTCGGGGGTGGTTGTGCGTTTGTGATCCGGGGTGAGGAACCAGTGCCGGGCCGACGCCAGCCACCACGTCGTCGCGAAGCCGAGGACCACCAGGACCGCGGTGGGGGCGTAGTTGAACGTCTCCCAGGTGACCGGCGAGAGCTGCGGCAGCATGAAGAGCACCGTGTTGATCACGACCCAGGTCACCGCGACGATGCCGATCGTGCGACGGGAACACTCCCCCGCACGCGCCTAGAAAATGCCCTTGTACGTCTGCCAGCCGGTGGCGATCTGCGTACGGCCGCCGAACGACCCCTTGCCGTCACCGTTGTTGCGGAACACCCTCCCGGCCGAGTCCCGCTCGATCAGATCGGCCCGGCCGTCGCCGGTGATGTCACCGACGCCGACGATCGTGTTGTACGAGGCGCCCCAGTTCTTGAAGACCAGCACCCTCTCCTTGAACTGGCCCGACGCCGTGCCGTTGTAGCGCCACAGGTTGTTCGACTTGTCCTTGGCCAGCAGATCGCCGTACCCGTCACCGTTCAGGTCGCCGACGCCCATGATCTTGGTGTAGGTCCACTTCGAGCGGATCTTCTTCCCGGCTGCCAGCGTGCCGTCGCTCTTCGCGGCGAAGAGGTAGAGGTCGCCGGTCGATGTCTTCCAGCCGAGCAGGTCCGCCCGGCCGTCGCCGGTCAGATCGCCGGGCGAGGTCAGGGTCTTGTACGCCTGGAAGCCGGTGCCCAGCTTCGTGTACGGGGCCGTGGGCGTCAGGGCCTTGCCGCAGCCGGGCCGGTAGCCCCGCAGCGAGCCGTCCGTCATCCGCACCAGCACGTCGTTGCACCGGTCGTTGTTCAGATCGCCGAACGGCACCGCGACCGCCGAGGTCGACCAGCCCGAACCGGTCGTCTTCCCGCTGAACTTCCCCGCCCCGTCGCCGCGCTGAACGGTGAACCGGCCCTTGGAGTTCAGCGTCAGTACGTCACCGGCCCCGTCCCCCGAGTAGTCGCGGCGCACCGCGGCGCCGCCGGTCAGCCGCACCGTCCCGGACTGCGTGAGCGCCGCCCCCGCGCCGTCGGCCGGCTCGGCGGTCAGCGTCCACGTGTACGGACCGTTCGGCAGATAGCCGCCCCCGGCGGCGCGCCCGTCCCAGGAAGCGGCGACGGAGTACGCGGCCGCGCCGCCCGAACGGGTGGCCACCGTCCGGCCCGTCGCCTTGTCCCTGACCGTGAGCGTCCAGGACGCCACCGGCTCGGACAGCCACCATTCACCGCGCCAGGCGACGGGCGTGCTGTCCGTCTCGACGACCGCCGTCACCGCGCTGTACGGGGAGGTGAGCGATACGGCGGGCAGACCGGCGCGTACCACGCGGACCCCGTACCCCTGCCGGAGCGCGATGTCCCCGGTCCGCGGGTCCAGCGAAGGGGCCGTACCGTCCAGTTTCTGTCCGACGGCGGTGCCGCCGTGCACGTCGTAACGGGTGGCCCGGGCCCCGTCCACCACGACGACCCCGTTGCCGAGCTGCGCCGTACCGACATCGGCGAGCGGGACGTTCTTACGGGTGCGCACGTTGTACACACCGGCGGCCTGGTACGGGGCGCCGGCGATGTCGCACTTCCAGTACAGCCACTCCCCCACCGCCTGGAGGTCGTTGGGCGAGGTGCACGCGGCCCCCACCGTCGCGGTCGTCAGCGTGGCCCCCGTGCGGGCCTGCCGGGCCGTCACGGTGAACTTCCCGGCCGTCGCCGTCCTGGACGCGGTCCACAGGGTGGTGCCCCAGAGCGCGGCGACGGCAATCGGTTCCTTGCGGACGACCGTGCCCTTGTCGATGTCGATGACGCGCAGCTCGCGCTCGCCGCCGGCCGGTTTCCCCGTGACGAGCACCAGGTTCCCGGAGGCCGCGCGCACCCGGGTGCCGACGAACTCGTCCTGGTCGCCCGACCCGCTGAAGCCCGTCTTCCACTGCGTTCCGGGGAACGAGCCGCCCTCGGCCACGACGGAGAGCGTCCCCTCCTGCTCCTGGGGGGTGCTCCGGTAGACGATCCGGCCGTCCCCGGTGGCGACGAGTTCGGGGCATTTGAGTTCGGTCCTGCCGCAGTCGGCGAGGAAGCCCGGCAGGCCGCCGCGGTCGACGCGGGGGCCGTAGCCGGGCGCGGTGGCGGCGAGCTCGCGGGAGTACACCGCGGTCCGTTCGTCGCCGTACTCCAGCGCATCGACCCGGCCGCGGTCCATGAGCAGCCGCTGCGTGCGGAACGGCACGGGCGCTATCGGATGCAGCGGGACCACATGGGCCTCGCCGGTTCCCTGGGCCGTGATCGCGCGGAACCCGTACTCCAGGGCCGATGAGCCGCCCATGACGACGAGACCGCCGTCCGGCCGGACGGCCACCCGGTCCGCGACCGCACGGGCGACCAGCTCACGTTCCGCCGAGCCGTCGAAGGGTACGGCGGAAATGCGCCACTGCGCGGCGTCCATCCGCTTCGCCCCGTAGGCCGGGTCGTACCGCCCGACGACGAGCGCGTCCCCGACGACGCCCAGGATCCGCCCACGGGGAATCGGCACCACGCGCTCGGCGGCGTCGAGGTTCCCCGCCGCGTAGATGTGCACGCCGTCCCGCTCCGTGTTCACCAGCCGGCCGTCCGCCACCAGCGGGGTGCCGAGCGTGCCCTCGGGCAGCAGCGTGAGCCGGGCCGTGGCGAGGTCCACCCAGCCCCACCGCACGAAGCCCGTGCCGGGCATGTGGAGCATCGGCAGCAGGCCCTGCGCCGTGCCCCGGGCGCCGGTATAGAAGGAGGCGCCCTCCGGGAGACCGGTCACCGGCCGGTCCGTGACGACGCCGTTCTCGGCGCGCAGCAGATGGATCTCGGTCATCGTGGTGCCGTTGGCCCTCGGACCGTACGTCACCACGGTGTCGGCCAGCGTCATCGCGTAGGTCTGCCCGGCCGGGACGGTGATGGTCCACGACCTCCCTGTGGCCATGTCCCGCAGCGCCACATCGCCGATGCCACCCGCGGGCGGCATCGCCACGATGTCCGAATCGGCGCCGTAGTGCTCGATCGGGTCGTACGACCCCTTGCCGTCGCCGCCCTCGATCCGGTGGGTGACCCCGTCGTACGTCGTCCAGTCCAGGCCGTAGTCGCCCGAAGTGGTGCTGGAGTGGAGGAAACCGGTGCTTCCCGCGCTCATCATGCTGCTCGTGCCCGGCGTCGTACGCATGGTCGCCGGGATCGTGATGTCGGTGATGCCGCCGGGTGTGTCCACGGCGCTCGCGGACGGTGTCACGCCCAGCCCAGCGGCGATCAACGTCAGAGTCACCAGAGCTGTACGGCCGCGTGGTTGGCGAGCCACAGAGAGTCCCTCCCCGGGAATCCATACCGGAAGAAGAGAGGCCACGGCGTCCTGCCGGCAGTCGGCTGCCACTGCGTCGATGCTGAGCCGGCCCCCCGACGCGTGCCCCCCACAGGCAAGTCGCCGGATGTTAGCAGCAGTTCCACTTGTGGCGTAAGGGAAAAGGAAGGGAAAAGAAGAGCGGGCCCGTCCGTGAAGGACGGGCCCGCTCTCAGCAGACCTTCAACAGGTCATGGTCACTGCGCTCAGCCGTTGCGCTTCCAGCGCGGCTTGTCGTCGCGGCGGCCGAAGGAACCGGTGTTGGTGCCGGTGCCGGTACCACGGTGGTCGTCACGGCGGCCGGTCGGACGGTCGCTGCCGCCGGAGCGGAAGCCGCCCGACGGGCGGTCGTCACGACGGTCACGGTTGAACGGACGGTCGCTGCCGCCGGGGCGGAAGCCGCCCGAGGGACGGTCGTCACGACGGTCACGGTTGAACGCCGGACGGTCGTTGTCGCGGCGCTCGAAGGAACGGCCACCACGGTCGTCCCGACGGTCGCTGCCACCGGAGCGGAAGCCGCCCGAGGGACGGTCGTCACGACGGTCACGGTTGAACGCCGGACGGTCGTTGTCGCGGCGGAAGCCACCCGACGAACGGTCGTCACGACGCTGGAAACCACGGTCGCCGCCACGGTCACCACCGCGGTCGTCCCGACGGTCGTTGCCACCGCGGTAACCGCCGCGGTCGCCGCCACGGCTGTCCCGGCGGTCGAAGTTGCCGCGGTCGTCACGACGGTCGTCACGCGCGGAGGGCTGCTCCGGTACGGAGACGGCGGCCTCGATCGCGGCCTCCGCCTCGGCGGCGGCCTCGGCCACCGCCGTCTCCGGGTCGTCGCCCCGCTCGCGCGCGGCACGGGCGACCAGGCGGTCGGCCTCCTCGCGCAGCTCACCGGCGCGGCGCTGGACGCGCTCCAGCTGCTTGGTCAGGTCGGCGACCTCGCGCTCGGCCTGCTTCGCGGCGTTGCTCGCGGAGTCGGCCTGGACCTCGGTCAGCGAACGGGCACCGGTGATCTCGGCGACCTCCGGCTCGAAGACGCCCGCGCCCTGCACGATGTGGCGGGAGGCGTCGACGCCCGCGTCCTCCATCAGGCGGAAGATCTGGCGGCGCTGGTGCGGCAGCGCCAGCGAGACGACAACACCGGACTTGCCGGCCCGGGCGGTACGGCCCGAGCGGTGCAGGTAGTCCTTGTGGTCACCGGCCGGGTCCACGTTCAGCACCAGGTCGATGCCGTCGACATGGATACCGCGGGCGGCGACGTCGGTCGCGACGAGCGCGTTGACGTAACCCTTCTTGAAGTCCTCAAGAACGCGGGTACGGGCGCCCTGCGTCATGCCGCCGTGCAGCGCGTCCGCCTTCACACCCGACTCGATGAGCTGCTCGGCGATGCGGTCCGCTCCCAGCTGGGTACGGACGAAGATGATCGTGCGGCCCTTGCGGGCGGCGATGGCGGAGGTGACCGGCGCCTTGTCCTTCGGCTTCACGACGAGGACGTGGTGCGACATGGTCGTGACGTTGCCCTGGGCACTGTCGACCTCGTGGCTCACCGGGTTGTTCAGGTAGCGCTTGACCAGCGTGCCGATCTCGTTCTCCATCGTGGCGGAGAAGAGCATGCGCTGACCGCCGACCGGAACCTGGTCGAGCAGCTCGGTGACCTCGGGCAGGAAGCCCAGGTCGGACATCTGGTCGGCCTCGTCGAGGACGGCGACCTGGACGTTCGCCAGGGAGCAGGCGCCCCGGTTGATGATGTCGCGCAGCCGGCCCGGGGTGGCGACGAGGACGTCGACACCGCGCTCCAGCGCGTAGATCTGGTTGCCCATCGACGTACCGCCGCAGACGACCTTCATCTTCAGGCCGAGCACATCGCCGTACGGCTGCAGCGCGTCCGCGACCTGCATCGCGAGCTCACGGGTCGGGGTGAGGATGACCGCGCGGGGCTTCTTCTTCTCGGTGTGGCCGCCGGCCAGCGTGGCCAGGGTCGGCAGACCGAAGGAGAGCGTCTTGCCGGAGCCGGTACGGCCGCGGCCCAGGATGTCCTTGCCGGCCAGGGCGTCCGGGATGGTCGCGGCCTGGATCGGGAAGGGCGCGGTCACACCGTTCTGCGCGAGCTTGCGGACGATGCCCTCGGGCAGGCCCAGGTCCCCGAAGGTGACGGTCGGCTCGGCGTCCGCGTCGGCGTCCGCGTCGACGGCGGAGTCGGTGCCGGAGTCGGTGTCGGCCTGCTCGGCCCGGGGTGCGTCGGCCTCGACGGAGGCAACGGCCTCGGCGACGACGGCCTCGGCGGCCTCGATGAGCTCGTCGTTCTTGACGTTGTCGACGTTCTCGACGTTCTCGGGCATGACGGTGTGGTCAGAACTGGAAATCGACATGCGAAATGCGAAACCTTCCGGAGTCTCGGCACGCGCCCGTAACTCCGTGATTCGCAATTTCGACCGCCTCAATGCGGTCCAGCCACGGCAAGGGAGAGTACGCGCCACACGGCGCGCTTCTGTGTCGGCGCCGGGCAATGGGATCAAACGATCTACCACCATACGCACTCCCCCCCACATCGCGCAAACCGCCCTCCTTCGGCCCCCTGCTACACCGGCTCCACCTGCGGTGATACGTCCGGCGTCCGCATCGGCGACGGCTCCGCCGGCGCACTCATCGTGTCGTTACGGAGCTGAGCCCCCGACGAGGCGGACGACTGCGGAGACGGTTCCGAGGGCTCCGGGTCCGGGTCCGGGTCCGGGTCCGGCTCCGGGGAAGCGGGCGGCTCGGGAGTGGCAGGCCCGGACGGCCGCGGGGATTCGGGCCGCTGCGGCACCCCGGGCCCCGGCTGCGAGGCCGAGGGCGCGGGCGGCCCACCGCCCGGCGCCGCCCCCGAATCACCCGGCTCACCGGGCTTCGCGCCGGGGCGTACGCCGCCGGGGGCGCTCGACGGCTCGGCGGAACCGGTCGGCTCCGGAGACTCGGCCGCCTCCCGCTCGGAGTGCGCCTCGGCACGGCCACCACCGGTGCGGGCGCTGCCCGTGCCCGCCACGGTGCCGCCGTCCGGCTCGGCCCCGCCGCCCTTCGATTCGGACGACGGCGACGGCGACGGTTTCCCTCCGTCGTCGCCGACGCTCATGCAGCCTGTGGACGCGGCGACCGTCACTGCGATGACGGACGCCCATCGGACGGGGGCGGAGAACTGGCGCACGGGAGGCACCTCCGGGGGACGAAGAGGGGGCGGGTCGGTACGGGAAGGAGTGGGGACGCTGTGCCCAACTCCCGTAGCCCCGCCGGGGACACGCCCCGCCCCGGCCCGCACACCTCCCGCGTACCACCCGCACGGCGCCCGTGGGCCCCGCACGACGCCTTCGGCCTCCCGCGCGCCACCCACACCGTGCCCGCACAGCACCGTGCCCGCACGGCACCCGCGCGCTCATCCGTAGCCGAGCGCGTGGAGCCTCTCGTCATCGATGCCGAAGTGGTGGGCGATCTCATGAACGACCGTGATCTCGGTCTCGGCCACGACGTCCTCGTGCGACTCGCACATCCGCAGCGTCGGCCCGCGGTAGATGGTGATCCGGTCCGGCAGCACCCCCGCGTACCACTCGCCGCGATCGGTCAGCGGCGTCCCCTCGTACAGCCCGAGCAGCTGCGGATCACCCGGGTCCGGTTCGTCCTCGACGAACACCGCGACGTTGTCCATCAGCCGCGTCAGCTCCGGCGGAATCCGGTCCAGCGCCTCGGCGACCAGTTCTTCGAACTCTTCGCGCGTCATCTCCAGCACCCCGCCATTGTCCCGTACGCCTGATCGGCGAGCCCCGGACCGCGCCGCACACCGTGTGCCGTCCGGTCCGACACGGGCGGCGGCCCAGGTCAGCCGCCATCCGCAGGCGGAGAACCCGGCCGGAGCGGCCCCTTCGCCTATTCGGTTTGGCTGACGTCGAAACGCCGTAGTACAGTCTCCGACGTGCCCAAGGGCGCCGGTCAGGGCCTGACCGTTCTGAGACCCCAGAGGTTGAAGGAAAAGTGGAACCTCTTGAGGGGAAGCGGAGTCACACGCTTCTGACGTCCTCCGGGGCGACAGACACAGAAGCAGCAGCACAAGCAGTTCTGCCCTCATCGTCTAGTGGCCCAGGACGCCGCCCTTTCAAGGCGGTAGCACGGGTTCGAATCCCGTTGGGGGCACGCACCACCTTGTGCGACACTTAGTCGCACAACAGCTTGGTCCTGTGGAGCAGTTTGGAGTGCTCGCCACCCTGTCAAGGTGGAGGCCGCGGGTTCAAATCCCGTCAGGACCGCTGCAGCCCTTATGAGCTGCGTGGCTGGGTAGCTCAGTTGGTACGAGCGATCGCCTGAAAAGCGATAGGTCGCCGGTTCGATCCCGGCCCCAGCCACCACCCGAAGGCCCCGTCCGATGGACGGGGCCTTTGCCGTGTCAGGCCTCTTCCCGGTCCGCCGAGTTCACGCCCCGGCCGCGCCACGCCCGTACCGCCAGCACCAGCAGCACCACCCCGACCACGGCCACCAGCGCCATGGCGTCCGGCACGTGCTCGCCGACGCGCTGGGCCCACTGCTCGACGGCGAACGATTCGTCCACATTCAGCAGCCCGGGCAGCGCGGTCGTCCCGTCGTACGCGAGGAACAGCGCGCCGAGCCCGATGAAGAAGAGCCCCGACAGCAGCGTCGTGGTGTGCAGCTCGAAGCGGCCGAGCCGGAAGGTGCGGCCGCGCAGCCAGGCCCGGCGGCCCAGGTCGAAGCGTTCCCAGAGCAGGGCGAGCAGAAAGAGCGGGACGGCCATGCCCAGGGCGTAGACGGCGAGCAGCAGTCCGCCGTAGACCGGGCTGCCGCTGACCGCCGCGACGGTGAGGACGCTGCCGAGGATCGGTCCCGCGCAGAAACCGGCCAGTCCGTATACGGCTCCCAGCGCGTAGACGGATACGGCGGTGGTCGGGCGGATCCGGCCGCTGAGCGCGGCGATCCGGCGCGAGGCGAAGCCCAGACCCACGATCTGCGCGATGCCGAGCACGATGATCAGCCACCCGGCGCCGAGGACGAGCGCGTCGCGGTGACTGTAGAAGAGCCGTCCGGCGTACGAGCCCGCGGCGCCGAGCGGGACCAGGGTGGTGGCCAGACCGGCGTAGAAGATGCCGGTGCGGGCCAGGAGCCGTGAGGTGGAGTCGATGGAGTACGCGAAGAAGGCGGGCAGCAGCAGGGCGCTGCACGGGCTGACCAGGGCGAGCAGCCCGCCGAGGAAAGCCGCGAAGTAGCCGATGTCAGCCGTCATTTCGCGCCGCCCCCGGCGCCCCCGGTGTGGCCACCGGTCTTGGCGTCCTCGGTGCCGCGGGCCTTCTCGGCGGCCGTCTCGATGGCCCGGGTGAAGGTCTCCATCGGCTGGGCTCCGGCGATCGGGCGGCCGTTGATCAGGAACGACGGGGTGGAGGTCGCCCCGATCCCGTACCCCTGTTCCTGGTCCTTGCCCACCGCGGCGGAGGCGGCGGAGCTGTCCGCGTCGCGCACGAACCGGTCGAGGTCCGGCACGCCCGCCTGCTGGGCCAGCGCCTTCAGCCGGTCCTTGCCGAATCCCTTCTCCTTGACCCCCTCGGCATACGCGGCACGGTGGAACTGCCAGAAGCGGCCCTGCTGCCCGGCGGCCCAGGCGGCCCGGGCGGCGGCCTCGGACTCGGCGCCGAAGATCGGGAAGTTGCGCCACTCGATGCGCAGGGTGCCGTTGCCGACGTACTTCTTCACCAGGGCGGGTTCGGTGTCGCGGGCGAACTTGCCGCAGTAGCCGCACTTGAAGTCGGCGTACTCGATGAGGACGACGGGCGCGTCCACCCGGCCCTGCGCGAGCTTGTCACCGGCGTCACGCCGGGCGAGTCCGGCCAGCTCCGGGTAGACGCCGGCGTCCGGGTCGGTGGTGGCATCGGCGACCGACGAGGAGGAGGAAGAGGACGAACCGGAGCGGTCGGGGGCGGTGGCCCAGTAGGACACGAGGCCGAGCAGCGAAGCGGCGAGAACGACTCCGGCGCCGTAGATCAGCGGCTTCTTGGACGACGACGCCGTACGTGAGGACGAGGGCGAGGATTTGGGCTTGGGCATGCGGGACTCCGTGCTGGCGATGCGGGAGGGATGAGAAACGGCCGGGCGGGAGGGGCCGTCTACACCCGCAGTACGGAGAGCTCGACCGGAGTGGGCGCGGCGGACATGGGGCCGCGCAGCCCCATCCGTACGGGTGGCTGGCCCTGTCCCTGTCCGGTGGCGGCAGGCAGACCCCACTGGGCGAGGCCGGGCGCCTGGTCGTGCGTCACGCGGGCCCGGCCCGGCAGAGCCGGCTCGCCGTCCTCGCGCTTCCGGCTCTTGCCGCACCCCGGAGTCCCATGTCCGTCCGTGGCCGACGCGACGGCCGCCCCGGGGCCGTCCGGAACGGCGCCCTTGACGGGGCCGTCCGACACCACCGGCCTTCCGCCGCCGGCCTCGACACCCGCGACGGCCGTCGCCGGTCCGCAGAACAGCCCCAGCACGACCGCGAGCACCGCCACCAGGCAGCACCACTGCGTACGGGACACGGACACGGCGACCGGCCTTTCCGGACAGAGGCAACGGTTGATCAGCTGCCCGAAATGGTACGTGCTGTGATCCCGCGCCTCCGCGCAGTGCCGGTCCGGTGACCAGGAACGCACAAAATGCGTTCGCCGTTCACCGGGTCCGGGTGCGATCCTGGGACCCGTATGTCTACTTCCTTCGCTGATCTCCAGTCACAGCTCGGGCAGCTCTCGCTCCGCGATGCGCACCGGCTCGGCCGCCGTCTCGAAGGGGCGCGCCGTATCCGTAAGCCCGAGGCCCGCCAGTCCGCGCTGGACGAGATCGCCACCGAGGCCGGAAAGGCAGCCGGGCGGCTCGCGCTGCGCGCCGAGCGGATGCCCGTCGTGTCCTACCCGGAACAGCTCCCGGTCAGTCAGAAGAAGGACGAGATCCTGGAGGCGATACGCGACCATCAGGTCGTGATCGTCGCCGGGGAGACCGGCTCGGGCAAGACCACGCAGATCCCGAAGATCTGTATGGAGCTGGGGCGTGGGGTCCGGGGCATGATCGGGCACACCCAGCCGCGCCGGATCGCGGCCCGTACGGTCGCCGAGCGCATCGCCGACGAGCTGAAGACCCCGCTGGGCGAGGCGGTCGGCTGGAAGGTCCGCTTCACCGACCAGGTGAGCCCCGACGCGACGTTCGTCAAGCTGATGACGGACGGCATCCTGCTCGCCGAGATCCAGACGGACCGCGAGCTTCGCGCGTACGACACGATCATCATCGACGAGGCCCACGAGCGGTCGCTGAACATCGACTTCCTGCTCGGCTATCTGGCCAGGCTGCTGCCCGAGCGCCCCGATCTGAAGGTCGTCATCACGTCGGCGACGATCGACCCCGAGCGGTTCGCGCGCCACTTCGGCAAGGCGCCGATCGTCGAGGTCAGCGGGCGTACGTACCCCGTGGAGGTCCGTTATCGCCCCCTGCTCGAAGAAGAGGGGGACGACTCCGACCGCGACCAGATCACCGCGATCTGCGACGCCGTCGACGAGCTGCAGTCGGCAGGTCCGGGCGATGTCCTGGTCTTCCTCTCCGGCGAGCGCGAGATCCGCGACACCGCGGACGCGCTGAACAAGAAGAACCTCCGCCACACCGAGGTCCTCCCCCTGTACGCCCGCCTCTCACACGCCGAGCAGCACCGGGTCTTCCAGCGCCACACAGGGCGCAGGATCGTGCTGGCGACCAACGTCGCCGAGACGTCGCTGACCGTTCCCGGCATCAAGTACGTGATCGACCCGGGCAATGCCCGGATCTCCCGCTACAGCCACCGCACCAAGGTCCAGCGGCTGCCGATCGAGCGGATCTCGCAGGCCAGCGCCAACCAGCGCAAGGGCCGCTGCGGCCGTACGTCGGACGGCATCTGCATCCGGCTGTACTCCGAGGACGACTTCCTGACCCGTCCGGAGTTCACCGACCCCGAGATCCTGCGTACGAACCTCGCCTCCGTCATCCTGCAGATGACCGCGGCCGGCCTCGGCGACATCGAGAAGTTCCCCTTCATCGACCCGCCGGACCACCGAAACATCCGCGACGGCATCCAGCTCCTCCAGGAGCTCGGCGCGCTGGATCCGGAGGAGAAGGATCCGAAGAGGCGGCTCACCCAGCTCGGCCGGAAGCTCTCGCAGCTGCCCGTCGACCCACGTCTGGCCCGCATGGTCATCGAGGCCGAGCGCAACGGCTGTGCGCGCGAGGTCATGGTGATCGCGGCCGCGCTCTCCATCCAGGACCCGCGCGAGCGGCCCTCCGAGAAGCAGACGCAGGCCGATCAGCAGCACGCCCGCTTCAAGGACGAGACGTCCGACTTCCTGGCGTTCCTGAATCTGTGGCGGTACATCCGCGAGCAGCAGAAGGAGCGCGGCTCGTCCAGCTTCCGCCGGATGTGCAAGCAGGAGTATCTGAACTTCCTGCGCATCCGCGAATGGCAGGACATCTACGCGCAGCTGCGTACGGTCGCCAAACAGATGGGCATCCACCTCAACGAGGAGGACGCGCCCGAGCAGTCGGTGCACACCTCGCTGCTGGCCGGGCTGCTCTCGCACATCGGTCTGAAGGACACCGAGAAGAACGACTACCTGGGTGCCCGCAGCGCCAAGTTCGCGATCTTCCCCGGCTCGGCGCTCTTCAAGAAGCAGCCGCGGTTCGTGATGTCGGCCGAGCTGGTCGAGACGTCCCGGCTGTGGGCGCGGGTCAACGCCAGGGTCGAGCCGGAGTGGATCGAGCCGCTGGCCCAGCATCTGCTGAAGCGCACCTACAGCGAGCCGCACTGGGAGAAGGACCAGGCGGCGGTGATGGCGTACGAGCGGGTCACGCTGTACGGGGTGCCGATCGTCGCCCAGCGCAAGATCAATTTCGGCCGTATCGACGCCGAGACCTCCCGCGATCTGTTCATCCGCAACGCCCTGGTCGAGGGCGACTGGCGGACGCACCACCAGTTCTTCCACGACAACCGCAAACTCCTCGGCGAGGTCGAGGAGCTGGAGCACCGCGCCCGGCGCCGCGACATCCTCGTGGACGACGAGACGCTCTTCGACTTCTACGACCAGCGCATCCCCGAGCACGTGGTCTCCGGGGCGCACTTCGACTCCTGGTGGAAGCACAAGCGCCGCGACGAGCCGGACGCGCTGGACTTCGAGCGCTCGATGCTCATCAACGAGAAGGCCGGGGCCGTCACCAAGGACGACTACCCGGACTCCTGGCGGCAGGGGAAGCTCAAGTTCCGCGTCACGTACCAGTTCGAGCCCGGCGCGGACGCCGACGGTGTGACCTTCCACGTCCCGCTCCAGGTGCTCAACCAGGTCACCGCAGAGGGCTTCGACTGGCAGATCCCGGGTCTGCGCGAGGAAGTGGTCACCGAGCTGATCCGCTCGCTGCCCAAGCCGATCCGCCGGCACTACGTCCCCGCGCCGGACTACGCGGGCAAGTTCCTGGACCGGGCCGTTCCGCTGCAGGAGCCGCTCCCGGTCACGCTCGCCCGTGAGCTCCAGCGCATGGTCGGCGTCCCGGTCACGGCCGACGACTTCGACCTGACCCGCGTCCCGGACCACCTGAAGATCACGTTCCGGATCGTCGACGAGCGGCGCCGCAAGGTGGCCGAGGACAAGGACCTGGAGGCGCTGAAGCTCCAGCTGCGCCCCAAGGCCCGTCAGGCCCTCTCCAAGGCCGCCGCGGCCACCGCGGGGCCCACGGGCGAGTCCATCGAGCGTTCGGGCCTCACGGACTGGACGATCGGCACGCTGGACCGGGTCTTCGAGACCCGGCGGGCCGGGCAGCCGGTGAAGGCGTACCCGGCTCTGGTCGACCAGGAGGGAGCCGCGGCGGGCACAGTGGCCGTACGGCTCTTCGACACCGAGGCCGAGCAGCAGCGGGCGATGTGGCTCGGCACCCGCAAGCTGATCATGCTGAACGTGCCGGTGAATCCGGCGAAGTTCGCCTCGGACAAGCTGACGAACCAGCAGAAGCTGGCCCTGTCCCGCAATCCGCACGGCTCCATCCAGGCGCTCTTCGAGGACTGCGCGACGGCGGCCGCCGACCGGCTGATCGGCGCGCACGGCGGCCCGGCGTGGGACGAGGAGTCGTTCCGGAAGCTGTACGACAAGGTGCGCACCGACCTCGTCGCCCTGACCGAGCACACGGTCAAGCAGGTCCAGCAGGTGCTGGCCGCCTGGCAGTCCTGCGAGCGGCGCCTGAAGGCCACCAACAGCCTGGTCCTGGTCGGCAACGTCACCGATGTACGCAACCAGCTCGCGGCACTCGTGCCACCGGGCTTCGTCACCGCGACCGGGCTGCGCAGGCTGCCCGACCTGATGCGCTATCTGGTCGCCGCGGACCGCCGGCTCCAGCAGATGCCGACGGCCGTCCAGCGCGACACCACGCGCATGGAGAAGGTCCACGAGATGCAGGACGAGTACGCCTGGCTGCTCGAACAGATGCCGCAGGGCAGGCCCGTGCCGCAGGAGGTCCTGGACATCCGCTGGATGATCGAGGAGCTCCGGGTCAGCTATTTCGCGCACGCCCTGGGGACGGCCTACCCCGTCTCCGACAAGCGGATCGTGAAGGCGATCGACGCGGCGGCGCCGTGAGCGCGCCCCGTCCGGGCCCGTAACGGAGTCACCACCTTCGGTGAGGTCGACCGGACCCTCTGACCTGCTGTACAGTCTGTCTTCGCAGCCAGCCGCGAGGCAGCCGCGAAAACCTGGTCCTGTGGAGCAGCTTGGAGTGCTCGCCACCCTGTCAAGGTGGAGGCCGCGGGTTCAAATCCCGTCAGGACCGCAGTATCGAAAGCCCGGATCCATCTGGATCCGGGCTTTCGCGCGTCTTGACTCCGGCGACTGCCGGCGAGTACTTCAGACAGCAGGGCTGCCCCTGTTCCTCCGCGTCCCTCCGCGCGGGGCGGCGGCCCACCAGGAGGTGGGGCGTATGACGGCGTCCGCCGGACACGAGATCCGCGCGCTCCTGCGCGCCCATCCGGCCGCCGCTTCCGGCTTTCGCCACCTCACTCGCCACTGTCCGGTCCGCCATCGGCTTCTGCGGCTCGCCATGGGGTCTGTGGCGGCCTCCCGGGCCACTCCCCCGTCCGAGCCGCCGGTCCGGCCCGCGCGGCGCCAGGAGGGGGCCTCGAAGGCCCGGGACGAAAGTCCCTCGACCGGGTGACCAATGGCGAGGCGACCCGCTTCCTGAAGGTGGCAGGCTCGTACGTGGCAAGACCCATGCAGTGTGACGGGAGTCACTGAGTGAGTTTTGAGAAGAGGTGACCTTACACCCTTCCTACAACTGGCGAATTTAATATGTGCAATTGCACCCCTCGGACGGAAGCGTCGCGGGACCTTCCGGATCGTCACGTCCCGGCTTCCCCGGAGCGGCCGGGAACACTCCCGCACAGACCCGCGCAAGCTCGCACGGCATTCTGGCCGACCCCCGGCCGGAGCCAACCGGACGCCCGGTTTTCAACGGCACGGGAGCCGTCCGGAACCGCCCCGGAGGGCACGGCCGTCGAGGGCCGCGGGGCCACCGGAAGGCCACAGGACGATCACGAGGATCCCAGGACCGCGAGCGCACAAAAAAGATCGCGCTGGACCCGGCGGAGTCCAGCGCGATCGAATGACGTACCCACGGCACAGGTATGGCGCCCGTTGGGGCGGGCGCCCGTCATTTGGAGCTATGGGTGGGCATGTGCGGGTTGGGGGACCCGAACGCCCAGTTGTGACGCGGCGACAGGGGGTGTGTCAGGCCTCGCTGCGCTGCTGCGGAATACCCGCAAGCAGTGCGCGGACCTCTGCCTCGCGGTACCGGCGATGTCCACCGAGCGTGCGGATGGACGTGAGTTTGCCTGCCTTGGCCCAGCGGGTAACCGTCTTCGGGTCCACGCGGAACATCGTGGCAACCTCAGCCGGGGTCAGCAGCGGCTCGGCATCAGGGGTGCGAGCGGTCATGAGCGGCCTCCTCGGGAGAACCGAACCATCTCGGTTCTTTCCTCTAAATTCTGCACCTTGACCCACGTTGCCCGAAATGGCGGACGCGGGCCGAGTCGGTTATAGGACGAACGGCTTGTCCTCGGCACTACAACTACACCATCCGTCCAGCCACGTCGGCCAAACCGATGGAATTGCCCTCCCAGGTGTTCATCAGCGACGGAAGCCGATGGACCATGCCATAGCGGACAGTCACACCACTGTGACGATCAGTCACAGAGCGATCAGGAGTCACCAGACCCCCCATAGCGTGCAATGCTGAGCGATCCGCCCTTAGTTGGACGGATGGAGCCCTCCCCGGACTCCTTGTCCTATTTTGGCACGAGGAGTAGGGAAGGGCGCAAGAGCCCCGTTAGTGCTATCCGTCACGCTTGAGGCAAAGGCCCGGTTCAGGACGTAGGTCCTACGACCACTGAGGTAGGCTCCCGCCTCTTCAGCCTCACGTGTCACACGGGACACAGGTTCAGACGCGGACGAGGCCCTGTCAGTTCGCGAATTGACGGTCTTTCACTGCCCGCCAGCGCTCCGCCAGCCGCCCGTACGCCTCACTCGCCCCTTCGGCGTCGCCGGCCCGCAGCGCCGCGATGCCCTCGGCCACATCGGCGGCCGACCGGTCCCCGGCGAGCTGCTCCGCCGGCAGCGCGTGCACCAGACCGCCGTAGTCCAGTTCGACCAGTGCGCGCGGATGGAACTCCTCCAGCCAGCGCCCCACGTCCACGAGCCCCTCGGTCAGCGGGCCGTCGTCCACGGTCTCGCGCAGCGTCTTCAGCGTCCTGGCCAGCCGGCGCCGGGCCTGGACCATCGGCGTCCGGTAACGCAGCACGGGCGGCTCACCGTCCTCGCCCGCCGCCGTGTACTCCCGCTCCTCGTCGGAGAAGAGCACGAACCAGCGCACCGGGACCTGCCACACGGAGGAGAGGATCCAGGGCCTGGCGTCCGGATTGCGCTCCGCCCACCGCTCGTGGTCCGCGACCGCCTGCCCGCGCACCACCGGCGGCAGCACCGCGTCCAGCACCGGCCCCGGGAACATCTCCATCAGCTCGTCCAGCGCCAGCCAGCCGCGCAGCCTGGTCCGCCACGGACAGACGCACACCACACCGTCGACCTCGGCGACGAACGCGTCCCCGCTCTCGTGCACCGGCACGCCGACCGGCGGCGTGGCCACCAAGTCGGCCAGCGAGCGGCGCAGTTCGTCCTGGGCCGTGGGGATGTGCGAGCGTCCGGCGTAGCGGGCCCAGTGGGCGCGTTCGGACTCCGGGAAGGCGGCCAGCGGCTCGTACACCCGGAGGTAGGACGCGTAAGGGACGAGCACCGAAGACACCACCGACATGCAGCAAATCGTGTCATGCCCGTACTCCGCCGGGGGGTGATCCTCGGCACTGGAACAGATCTACGTGCGCGTAGGACTTACGCTCTTGCCCAGTCGGACCGGCCGTGCCGGCCGGTCCGCGGCCCTCCCCACCTTCAGGAGGGTCCTCCGCCGCTTCGTACTTGGGAGTCACCACAGTGACCGATGTGACCGACGGCGTCCTGCACACCCTGTTCCACTCGGATCAGGGGGGCCACGAGCAAGTCGTGCTCTGCCAGGACCGTGCCAGCGGACTCAAGGCCGTCATCGCCATCCACTCCACCGCTCTGGGCCCGGCCCTCGGCGGTACCCGCTTCTACCCGTACGCCTCCGAGGAGGAGGCCGTCGCGGATGCGCTGAACCTGTCGCGCGGTATGTCGTACAAGAACGCCATGGCCGGTCTCGACCACGGCGGCGGCAAAGCCGTGATCATCGGCGACTCGGCGCAGATCGAGGGCGCCCGACGGACGGAACTGCTGCTGGCCTACGGCCGGTGCGTGGCCTCGCTCGGCGGCCGCTATGTCACGGCCTGCGACGTCGGCACCTATGTCGCCGACATGGACGTCGTCGCCCGCGAGTGCCGCTGGACCACCGGCCGCTCCCCCGAGAGCGGCGGCGCCGGCGACTCCTCGGTCCTCACCGCGTTCGGCGTCTTCCAGGGCATGCGCGCCTCCGCCCAGCACCTCTGGGGCGACCCGACGCTGCGTGGCCGAAAAGTGGGGGTCGCCGGAGTCGGCAAGGTCGGTCACCACCTGGTCGAGCATCTGCTCTCGGACGGTGCCGAGGTCGTGATCACAGATGTGCGGGACGAGTCCGTGCGCCGCGTCACCGGGCTGCACCCCGAGGTCGCCGTCGCCGCGGACACCGACGCGCTGATCCGCACCGAGGGCCTCGACATCTACGCCCCGTGCGCGCTCGGCGGCGCACTGAACGACGACTCCGTTCCGGCACTCACCGCCAAGGTGGTGTGCGGCGCGGCCAACAACCAGCTCGCGCACCCCGGCGTCGAGAAGGACCTCGCCGACCGGTCGATCCTGTACGCACCCGACTACGTGGTGAACGCGGGCGGTGTCATCCAGGTCGCCGACGAGCTGCACGGCTTCGACTTCGACCGGTGCAAGGCCAAGGCGTCGAAGATCTTCGACACCACGCTGGCCATATTCGCACGTGCGAAGGCAGATGGCATTCCGCCGGCTGCCGCAGCCGACCGGATCGCCGAGCAGCGCATGGCCGAAGCGCGCCGCACCATGCCGTAACCGACAGTCGCGGGGCCTCACTCGGCGTCCTCGCCGGTCGGCGGCCCGCCCGCCCGCCGACCGGCGAGACAAGACTCACGTCGGTCGGCGGGTCGCATGCCGAGAAGAGGTTAAAATCGCAGTTGACCAGCGAGGACGGGGCTTCTCGCCGGTCCTCTTCCGGGGTGCGTGATGCGGGCGGCGTACCGTATGGCCGCGGAAGCAGGTACCGTTAAAGCCCTACGGGCACGGTCTCTCTATTGAGAGTCCGTCCTGAAACATGAACGCGTGTCAAGACTCTGGGGCCGTCGAGCCCCGTCACCGAGGGGGTCGAGCCATGGGGCGCGGCCGGGCAAAGGCCAAGCAGACCAAGGTCGCCCGCCAGCTGAAATACAGCAGCGGCGGGACTGACCTGTCGCGTCTGGCCAATGAGCTGGGCGCATCGCCTTCGAGTCAGCCACCGAACGCAGAGCCGTTCGAGGACGACGACGAGGAAGATGACCCGTACGCACAGTACGCGGATCTGTACAACGACGACGAGGACGAGGACGAGGACGAAAAGTCCGGTCCGTCGTCCAAGCGCCGCGGCGTTTGACCTCGCGCTGACACATCAACCCGGTCCGGGCCCGTCCCGGACCGGGTTCTGTGCTACCCCGATCCGGTTCCTCTGTGCTGCTGCGATCCGGCAGGCCCGTGCTGCTCCGGTCCGGTCCGGCCACGGGCCGGTGTCCCGTCGCATGCCGAGCGACAGAACCCGGGCCGTCCGGCGATTGAGGACATGAGGACGTCTCTCGGGTACGGAGAGTACGGAACGGCCACCGGGCGTCCCCGGTGGCCCCGTGCCTATCGCGCGTACCCGCCCACCAGCTCCGCGCCCGAGGTGTGTGCCCCGCGCTCCGTGATCTCGCCCGCGACCCAGGAGTCGACCCCGCGGTCGGCCAGCGTCGTCAAGGCCACGTCCACGGACTCGGCCGGAACGATCGCGATCATGCCGACGCCCATGTTGAGCGTCTTCTCCAGCTCCAGCTGCTCGACCTGACCGGCCTTGCCGACCAGGTCGAAGACCGCGCCGGGCGTCCAGGTGGAACGGTCGACCCGGGCGTGCAGCCCGTCCGGGATGACCCGGGCCAGGTTGTTGGCCAGGCCGCCGCCGGTGACATGGCTGAAGCCGTGCACCTCGGTCGTACGGGTCAGGGCCAGGCAGTCCAGCGAGTAGATCTTGGTGGGCTCCAGGAGCTCCTCGCCGAGCGTCCGGCCGAATTCCTCGATCTCACGGTCCAGCGCCCAGCCGGCCCGGTCGAAGACCACGTGCCGGACGAGCGAGTACCCGTTGGAGTGAAGACCGGACGACGCCATGGCGATCACCGCGTCACCCTTACGGATACGTTCCGGGCCGAGCAGGTGGTCGGCCTCGACCACGCCCGTACCGGCGCCCGCGACATCGAAGTCGTCCGGGCCGAGAAGGCCCGGGTGCTCGGCGGTCTCGCCGCCGACCAGGGCGCAGCCCGCGAGGACACAGCCTTCGGCGATGCCCTTCACGATGGCCGCGACACGCTCGGGGTGCACCTTGCCGACGCAGATGTAGTCGGTCATGAAGAGCGGCTCGGCCCCGCAGACGACCAGGTCGTCGACGACCATGCCGACGAGGTCGTGGCCGATCGTGTCGTACACGCCCATCTTCCGGGCGAGGTCGACCTTCGTGCCGACGCCGTCGGTGGCGGAGGCGAGCAGCGGACGCTCGTAACGCTTGAGGGCCGAGGCGTCGAAGAGTCCGGCGAAACCGCCCAGGCCACCGAGGACCTCGGGCCGCCGCGTCTTCTTCACCCACTCCTTCATCAGCTCGACAGCACGGTCGCCGGCCTCGATGTCGACGCCCGCTGCCGCGTAGGAAGCACCTGTTGTCTCAGACATTGCCTGGGATCTTTCGTGTGGAAATACGGGGCTGGTGGCCAGGGATGTACGGCTGGGCCGTCACGGACGACGCAGTGCGTCGGCCGCCGCGGTCGCTGCGGGGCCTGCCGCCAGCTCGGTCTCCAGCAGCTGCTTGCCGAGCAGCTCCGGGTCCGGCAGCTCCATCGGGTACTCACCGTCGAAGCAGGCGCGGCACAGGTTCGGCTTGGCGATCGTCGTCGCCTCGATCATCGCGTCGAGCGAGATGTACGCGAGCGAGTCGGCACCCATCGACGTGCAGATCTCGTCGACCGACATGCCGTTGGCGATCAGCTCGGCGCGGGTCGCGAAGTCGATGCCGAAGAAGCAGGGCCACTTCACCGGCGGGGACGAGATCCGGATGTGGATCTCGGCGGCCCCGGCCTCGCGGAGCATCCGGACCAGTGCGCGCTGGGTGTTGCCGCGGACGATCGAGTCGTCGACGACCACCAGGCGCTTGCCCTTGATGACTTCCTTGAGCGGGTTCAGCTTGAGGCGGATGCCGAGCTGGCGGATGGTCTGGGACGGCTGGATGAAGGTCCGGCCGACGTAGGCGTTCTTCACCAGTCCGGCGCCGAACGGGATGCCACTGGCCTCCGCGTAACCGATGGCGGCGGGGGTGCCGGATTCCGGTGTCGCTATGACCAGATCGGCCTCGGCGGGGGCCTCGGCGGCCAGCTTGCGGCCCATCTCCACCCGGGAGAGGTAGACATTGCGCCCGGCGATGTCGGTGTCGGGACGGGCCAGATAGACGTACTCGAAGACACAGCCCTTGGGCTTCGCTTCCGCGAAGCGCGAGGTGCGCAGGCCGTTCTCGTCGATGGCGACGAGCTCGCCCGGCTCGATCTCGCGGACGAAGCTGGCACCGCAGATGTCGAGGGCGGCGGACTCGGAGGCCACCACCCAGCCACGCTCCAGCCGGCCGAGGACCAGCGGGCGGATGCCCTGCGGGTCACGGGCGGCGTAGAGGGTGTGCTCGTCCATGAAGACCAGCGAGAAGGCGCCCTTCACATCGGGAAGCACCTTGGCGGCGGCCTCCTCGACGGTGAGCGGCTTGCCGTCGTCATCGGTCTGGCCGGCGAGCAGCGCGGTCACCAGATCGGTGTCGTTCGTCGCGGCGACCTGGGTGGCGCGGCCGTCCTGGCGGGGCAGTTCGGCGACCATCTCGGCGAGCTGGGCCGTATTGACCAGGTTGCCGTTGTGGCCCAGGGCGATCGAGCCGTGCGCGGTCGCACGGAACGTCGGCTGCGCGTTCTCCCACACCGAGGCACCGGTGGTGGAGTAGCGGGCATGACCGACCGCGATATGGCCCTGGAGAGATCCCAGAGACGTTTCGTCGAAGACCTGCGAGACCAGTCCCATGTCCTTGAAGACCAGGATCTGGGACCCGTTGCTCACTGCGATACCCGCGGACTCCTGTCCACGGTGCTGCAGGGCATACAGTCCGAAATAGGTGAGCTTGGCGACCTCTTCACCCGGAGCCCAGACACCGAAGACGCCGCAAGCGTCCTGGGGGCCTTTCTCTCCGGGGAGCAGGTCGTGGTTGAGTCGTCCATCACCACGGGGCACGCCACCGAGTGTAGGCGAGATCGACCACTGGTCCGAATTCTGGATACCGGGCCCGAGCACCGGGGAAGCGCTCCCGGGGGTGGTTCGGGGGCCGTTCCGGACGGTCACCGGGAGTGATCGCGTCCGGGATGCGGGGAGGTATAGGACGGGGTACAGCACGGGGTACGGAACGGCCACAGGGCGGTCGGCGCCCGGACCAGCGGCCGGTTACCGATTGGTTCCGGCCACTCGGGCCGCGGCGGTCGCCGGGGCCCGGCGGTGGCGCTCGGTGAACCGATCGGCGCCCCGGCGCGGAGTCCGGCCGAACGTCCGTTTCGTGGTGAGCCTCACACCGGGGAGCCCGGTATGCGGCTTCTCGGAGGGCCGCGGACGGTCCGACCGTGCTCAGCTCATCAGGGGCAGCAGCGTGGCGAGATCGGCGCGCTCGCCGCTGGCGCCGACCTTCGCCGCGTCGAGCGCCGACGCCCACTCCGTACGCCCGGTGGCGAGCCGGATCCAGGTCAGCGGATCGGTCTCGACGACATTGGGCGGCGTACCCCGGGTGTGCTTGGGACCCTGGACGCACTGGACGACGGCGAACGGCGGTACGCGCACCTCGACCGAGCCGCCCGGTGCCTTCTCGGCGAGGGCGTCGGCGAGCAGCCGGGTGCAGGCGGCGAGGGCCTGCCGGTCGTACGGGATGCCGAGGCCGGCCGCCTCGTTCAGATCGTCGGTGTGCACGACGAGTTCGACGGTACGGGTGACCAGGAAGTCGGCCAGCCGCATCGTGCCGGCCGGGGTCGGCAGCAGCCGGTCACCGGGGTCGCCGGGCACCAGCTCCTCGAACCGCGCGGCGACCTCCCCGTACAGCGCGTCCAGATCCGGCCGGTCGGCGGCGAGCGCCCTGGTGCCGTCGGCGATGCGCTCGGCCCGGTCCGCGGTCGAGAACGGCCACGCGAGGAGCGTCAGCCCGGGCTTCGGCGCGGCAGGTTCGGGCAGCTCCAGGCTCCGGGTGACGTGCGAGAGCCCCACGGTCAGGTGTACGGCCAATTCGCGCACGGTCCAGTCGCCGAGCAGGGTCGGCAGCGCGAGCTGTTCGGGCGTCAGTGCGCGGACGGCCTCCCGGACATGGGCGAACTGCGCCAGGACCGCGGCGCGGGTCCTGACCGGGTCGTAGCGGCGGGCTCGTTTCTGGGACGGCGGCATGGTCCAGGAGCCTAAGGGGTGTCCGGCGGATCAGGCCGTACCGGACCTGTGGCCGGCCGGGGCCCGGACGGACACGCCCTGAGCCCGGCCCCGGAGCCCGGCGCGGCCCGTCGGCGGATCAGCGCCGGGTGGCGAAGTCGCCGAGTCCCTTGTCCAGCAGCTCGAAGCCGCGCTCGGCGAGCGCGACGGCATCCGGCGCGACCGCGTCCGCAGGCTCCCCCGCCAGCAGGCGCAGTTGGTTCGCGCCGATGAGGGAGTTGCGGGTGGCGATCAGCTGGGCGGCCGCGATCCGGGCGATGGACGGCTCCTCCCCCTCCTTCACCAGGACGTCGGCGAGCAGGTCGAAGGAGCGCATCGAGAAGGCGTGGGCCCGGATGAGCAGCGCCGGGGTCTCCTGGATCAGCCGGCGCAGCCCGAGCACCACCGGCGCGTCGCTCATTCCGGCCGAGGGGTCACGGGCCTCGACGGCGGCCAGGAACTGGCGCCGCACCGCGGCCACCGCGGACTCACCGGGTGCCCGGTCCCGGACCACCCGCGCGACATCGCCGACGTGCTCCTCCATGGGAGCGAGGACGAGGTCTTCCTTGCTCGCGAAGTAGTTGAAGACGGTCATCTTCGACACCTCGGCCGCTTCGGCGATCTCGGCGACCGAGACCTTGTCGAAGCCGCGCTCGGCGAAGAGCTCCGTGGCGACGGTCAGCAGACGGTGTCGCGTCTGGAGCTTCTTGCGCTCGCGCAGACTCATCCCCTCAGTCATGGCCTCACTGTACCAGGATGAAGATTGATCCCAGATCAATTCTTGACCCAATACATTTCCCTGTGTTGGTGGCCCGGGCCGCGCCCCCGTACCGCCCGCGTATCTCCCGTACCGCCGAAGGCGCAGGACGGCCCCGCCCGGGAACATGAACCGGGCGGGGCCGTCCTCCACAGCGGCGGTGCGTCAGGCGAGCAGAGCCGGAATGGTCTCCTCGTGCGCCGTGCGCAGCTCGCTCAGCGGAATGCTGAATTCGCCCTGGATCTCGATCTCCTCGCCGTCCACGACACCGATGCGGGTGACGGGCAGACCCCGCGCCCCGCACATGTCGTTGAAGCGGAGCTCCTCGCTGCGCGGAACGGAGACGACCGCGCGCCCCGCCGACTCGGAGAAGAGGAACGTGAACGCGTCCAGACCGTCCGGCACGACCAGCCGGGCACCCTTCCCGCCGCGCAGGCAGGACTCGGTGACCGCCTGGATCAGACCGCCGTCGGAGAGGTCGTGCGCCGCGTCGATCATGCCGTCGCGGGAGGCCGAGATCAGGATCTCGCCGAGCAGCTTCTCGCGGCCCAGGTCGACCTTGGGCGGCATGCCGCCCAGATGGCCGTGGATCACCTCGGACCAGGCCGAGCCGCCGAACTCCTCACGCGTGTCGCCCAGCAGGTAGAGGAGCTGGCCCTCCTCCGCGAAGGCGACCGGCGTACGCCGGGTGACATCGTCGATCACACCGAGCACGGCCACGACCGGCGTCGGGTGGATCGCCGTCTCACCGGTCTGGTTGTACAGCGACACATTGCCGCCGGTGACCGGGGTGCCCAGCTCCAGACAGCCGTCCGCGAGACCACGGGTGGCCTCGGCGAACTGCCACATGACGTCCGGGTCCTCGGGCGAACCGAAGTTGAGGCAGTCCGAGATCGCGAGCGGCTTGGCGCCGGAGGCGGCGACATTGCGGTACGACTCCGCCAGCGCCAGCTGCGCACCGGTGTACGGGTCGAGCTTGGCGTACCGGCCGTTGCCGTCGGTCGCCATGGCCACGCCCAGGTTCGACTTCTCGTCGATCCGGACCATGCCGGCGTCCTCGGGCATCGCGAGCACCGTGTTGCCCTGCACGAACCGGTCGTACTGGTCCGTGATCCAGGACTTCGACGCCTGGTTCGGCGAGGCGACCAGCTGGAGGACCTGCTCGCGCAGCTCGGCACCGTTCGCCGGGCGGGCCAGCTTGCCCGCGTCGTCGGCCTGCAGCGCGTCCTGCCAGGACGGGCGGGCGAACGGACGGTGGTACGTCGGGCCCTCGTGGGCGACGGACCGCGGCGGTACGTCCACGATCTGCTCGCCGTGCCAGAAGATCTCCAGCTGGGAGCCCTCGGTCACCTCACCGATGACGGTGGCGATGACGTCCCACTTCTCGCAGATCTCCATGAAGCGGTCCACGTGCTGCGGCTCGACGATCGCGCACATGCGCTCCTGAGACTCGCTCATGAGGATTTCCTCGGGCGAGAGGGAGGAGTCGCGCAGCGGCACGGTGTCCAGCTCGACGCGCATACCGCCGGAACCTGCGGAGGCCAGCTCGGAGGTGGCGCAGGAGAGACCCGCGCCGCCGAGGTCCTGGATGCCCGCGACGAGCTTCTCGCCGAAGATCTCCAGGGTGCACTCGATGAGGAGCTTCTCCTGGAACGGGTCGCCGACCTGGACGGCCGGGCGCTTGGCCGGGCCGGTCGACTCGAAGGTCTCCGAGGCCAGCACCGAGACGCCGCCGATGCCGTCGCCGCCGGTGCGGGCGCCGTACAGGATCACCTTGTTGCCGGGCCCGGAGGCCTGCGCCAGGTGGATGTCCTCGTGCTTCATCACGCCGATGCAGCCGGCGTTGACGAGCGGGTTGCCCTGGTAGCAGGCGTCGAAGACGACCTCGCCGCCGATGTTGGGCAGACCGAGGCAGTTGCCGTACCCGCCGATGCCCGCGACGACACCCGGGAGGACCCGCTTGGTGTCGGGGTGGTCGGCCGCACCGAAGCGCAGCGGGTCGACGACCGCGACCGGACGGGCGCCCATGGCGAGGATGTCGCGGACGATGCCGCCGACGCCGGTGGCCGCGCCCTGGTAGGGCTCGATGTACGAGGGGTGGTTGTGCGACTCGACCTTGAAGGTGACCGCGTAACCCTGACCGACGTCGACCACACCGGCGTTCTCGCCGATGCCGACGAGCATCGCGTCGTTGACGGGGACCTTCTCGCCGAACTGCTTGAGGTGGACCTTGCTGCTCTTGTACGAGCAGTGCTCGGACCACATCACGGAGTACATGGCGAGCTCGGCGCCGGTGGGACGGCGGCCCAGGATCTCGCGGATCCGGGCGTACTCGTCCTCCTTGAGGCCGAGCTCCTTCCAGGGCTGCTCGACGTCCGGGGTCTCGGCCGCGTGCTTGACCGTATCCAGGCTCATGCGTTGACCAGCTTCTTGATGATCGAGGTGAAGAAACCGAGACCGTCGGTGCGGCCGGTGCCGATCAGCGGCTCGACGGCGTGCTCCGGGTGCGGCATCAGACCGACGACGTTGCCCGCGGCGTTGGTGATGCCGGCGATGTCGCGCAGCGAGCCGTTGGGGTTCCTGTCCAGGTAGCGGAAGGCGACCCGGCCCTCCGCCTCCAGCTCGTCGAGCACGCGCTCGTCGGCGACGTAACGCCCGTCCATGTTCTTGAGCGGTACGGAGATCTCCTGGCCCGCGGAGTAGTCCGCCGTCCAGGCCGTCTCCGCGTTCTCGACGCGCAGCCTCTGGTCGCGGCAGATGAAGTGCAGGTGGTTGTTCCGCAGCATCGCGCCGGGCAGCAGATGCGCCTCGGTCAGGATCTGGAAGCCGTTGCAGATGCCGAGGACCGGCATCCCCGCCCGCGCGTTCTCGATGATCGTCTCCATGACCGGCGAGAAGCGGGAGATGGCTCCGGCCCGCAGATAGTCGCCGTAGGAGAATCCGCCCGCCAGGATGACCGCGTCGACCTGGTGCAGGTCCTTGTCGCGGTGCCACAGCGACACGGGTTCGGCGCCCGCGACCCGTACGGCCCTCAGGCTGTCCCTGTCGTCGAGCGTGCCGGGAAAAGTGACGACTCCGATACGAGCAGTCACTTCGACTCCTCGGCCTTCTCCACCTTCACGGTGAAGTCCTCGATGACGGTGTTGGCGAGGAAAGTCTCGGCCATCTCGTGAATACGACCGAGGGCGGCGTCGTCGACCGGCCCCTCGACCTCCAGCTCGAAACGCTTTCCCTGACGTACGTCCGCGATTCCCTCGAAGCCGAGACGGGGCAGTGCACGCTGCACCGCCTGTCCCTGCGGGTCGAGGATCTCGGGCTTGAGCATGACGTCGACTACGACGCGTGCCACTGGCACTCCCGGTGGTGGTGTGGTGCGGCTGTTTCTCCGGGGGGCTCCCCAGACCCCCGCAGGTCCCCTCAGCCTACCTGGCCAGAATTTCTACGCGGGTAGATATGGCCAACCGTCGTTCACACCCGGATATCGGCGCGACAACACATGGGGAAAGTCCTGCAAAAAAAATCCTCACCGATGGCACACATAGAAGGCTGACACGCGGAGTTAATTGGATGGGCTTCACAATGCGGCACCCACCGCTGTACAAATGATTACCGGGGAATGCAGAATTGCCCCTAATCTGTCGACGCCGGTCGACTCACATCCGCCCACATCCGCCCGACAGCCGGAAGGCCGGCATCAGCGCATGCCAGACGTGCCGATGCCGTAGGAAAGGACCGATATCCGTGGCTCAGCGCGTAGTGGTCACCCTCTTCGACGACATCGACGGGGGAGCAGCGACGGAAACGGTCACCTTCTCCCTGGACGGGAAGTCGTACGAGATCGACCTCAGTCAGTCCAACGCAAAGAAACTGCGCAAGATTCTGGCGCCGTACATCACGGCGGGCCGAAAGCAGACAAATGCCAGTAAGCACGGCAGGACTCCCACCTCGTACCGGCACACCGCGCTCGCACCCGCCCCGGCGGCCGTGCGCGCCTGGGCCCGCTCCCACGGGATGGAGGTGCCGGCCCGCGGCCGGATCCCCAAGAAGGTCTACGAGGCGTTCAGCGAGGCCAGTTGAGACCCCGGCCCCGGACAGGCCGCCCGGACAGGTCGCCATGACCGGGCGCCGGAACGGTCTTCGGGCGCTCCCGCGCACCCCCCGACGACACCGCGCGGCCACCGACTTGCGCTACACCCCCGCAGGTCGGCTAAAGTCTGGAGCACGCCGAGGGGCAAGGCCGCACAGCCGAACCTCACGCAGCGTGCGGGTGTAGTTCAGTAGCAGAACATCCCCCTTCCAGGGGGAAGGCGCAGTGTGCAATTCCTGTCACCCGCTCTGCATCGCTCTTAATCGACCACTCCGGTGAATCGGGTAGAGTAGTGCTCGCACCGCTCGATGGATCCCCTTACGGGGAGTACAATGAGCGGCAGCAATGCGGACGTGGCTCAGTTGGTAGAGCATCACCTTGCCAAGGTGAGGGTCGCGAGTTCGAATCTCGTCGTCCGCTCTTGATCGGATTGTTCGAAGGCCCTGGTCGATATCGACCAGGGCCTTCGTCGTATTCCCTGGTTCGCGACTCTGCCGCATGCCCATGACGTTTGTCATGAGCAGTGGTGACAGCTCGCACTGCTCGCGGCCACGATCCGACGGAAATCTGTAGGCATGACGAGCGACGACATTCCCAGCGACCGTGCGGGCGGCGCCGTGGCGGACATCACAGCCGGCTCCATGACCACCGATTCCGTGACCACCCACTCCGTGGCCGATTCCGTGATCGAGGCGAGCGGGGTGCGGCGGCGCTATGCCGGTGGCTTCGAGGCCGTGGCCGGTGTCTCCTTCTCGGTGGCGCGCGGTGAACTCGCCGACGGTGTGAGTGTCGCCACATCTCTGCGGGCCGAACTGCCCGGCTGCCGGACGATGACCGTGACGAGTCACGGCCGGCCGGGCCATCTGAAACGGGCACGGGCGGCGGGCGTGCGGGCCTTCGTACCGAAGACCGTCAGCGCCCGGCAGCTGGCCGGGATCATCCGTACCGTGCATGCCGGAAACCGTTACGTGGATCCGGAGTTGGCGGCCGACGCGATCTCCGCCGGGGACTCGCCGCTGACCGCGCGCGAGGCCGAGGTGCTGGAGCCGGCGGCCGACGGGGCGCCGGTCGCGGAGATCGCGGAGCGGGCGTCGCTGTCGCAGGGAACCGTACGGAACTACCTCTCGGCGGCCGCCTCGAAGCTCGGGGCGGAGAACCGGCACGCGGCGGTGCGTCTCGCACGCGAGCGCGGATGGGTATAGTGGTGCTCGCGCTTCGGCGCTTGCGGACGTAGCTCAGTTGGTAGAGCGCAACCTTGCCAAGGTTGAGGTCGCCAGTTCGAACCTGGTCGTCCGCTCGGTTCAGCAAGAAGCCCCCGGCCTTTCGGCCGGGGGCTTCTTCGTTTTCCGAGCCGCTCACTGCCAGGGCGTGCCGGTGAGGTGTTCGTACGCCTCCAGGTACTTCGCCCGGGTCGCGTCCACGATCTCCTGGGGCAGCGCCGGGGGCGGCTGCTCGCTCCGGCGGTCCCAGCCGGAGGCCGGTGAGGTCAGCCAGTCGCGCACGAACTGCTTGTCGTAACTGGGCTGGGCCCTGCCCGGCTCCCAGGTGGCGGCGGGCCAGAAGCGCGAGGAGTCCGGGGTCAGCACCTCGTCCGCGATGATCAGCTCCTCGCCGCCGTCGGCCGTGGGGGCGAAACCGAACTCGAACTTCGTGTCGGCGAGGATGATCCCGCGCTCGCGCGCGATGTCACGGGCCCTGCTGTACACGTCCAGCGTGGTGCGGCGCAGCCGGTCGGCGGTCTCCTCGCCGACCTGGCGGGCCACTTCCTCGTAGCTCACGTTCTCGTCGTGGTCTCCGACGGCCGCCTTGGTGGCGGGGGTGAAGATCGGCGCCGGGAGTTCGGAGCCGTCGACGAGGCCCTCGGGCAGCGCGAGACCGCAGACGGTGCGGGACTCGTTGTACTCGGCGAGGCCGGAGCCGGTGAGGTAGCCGCGGGCGACGCACTCGACCGGGACCATCCGCAGCGACGTGCAGATCAGGGTGCGGCCGGCCCAGTCCGCGGGGGCTCCGGCGGGGAGCTCCGTGGACAGGACGTGGTTCGGTACGAGATCGCTGAGCTGGTCGAACCACCACAGCGAGAGCCGGGTGAGCACCCGGCCCTTGTCCGGGATCTCGGTGGGCAGGACCCAGTCGTACGCGGACATGCGGTCGCTGGCGACCATGACGAGGTCGCCGGCCTCGTTCCGGTACAGGTCGCGCACCTTGCCGGTGTGGAGGTGGGTGAGCCCCGGGACCTGCACTGGCTCGGGCTTTTCTACAAATCCGGACACGCTGCCTCCGCGTAGGTTGATCCAGGAGTCGTTCCGATTCTCCCGTATCGGGGTGCGGTGGGGTGGAGCGGGGCGTCCGTGGCGCCGGGTGCGGTACGTGCCGTGGCCTCGGAGATGTGCAGGGCACGGGCCACGGTGATGTACCGGGCGCGGGCCGCGGAGGCGTTTCAGTCGCGCTTGCAGATGCGGTCGAGGAGGTTGGCGGTGGCGCGCTGGATGCGGGGATCCACATGGCCGGGGCGGTCCAGGGCCGGAGACCAGGCGAAGGTCCCGGAGGCGAAGACGAGGGCGCCGGACGGGGCCCGGTACAGGGACGTCTCCTGGTGGCGCTTGACTCCTTCGCTGTCGAGGTACGGGGAGTGGGCGAGCAGGATGCGGTTCTCGTGCTCGGGGAGTGCGGTGCGCGGGAAGTAGCGGTCGGCCTCGCCCGCGACCAGGCCGTCGATCTCGTCGCCCTCGCCGGCGTCCGTCGCGTCCCACAGCCAGTGCTCGGCGTTCCGTACGACCAGTGGGTGCGGATCGGGGACCCGGCCCGCGTACTGGATGCCGAGGAGCTGCTGCTCGGGGCGGTCGATCTCGCGCCAGAGCGCGGGCTTTCCCGGGCCGCGTCGCTTGCGGCAGGTGAGCAGCCGGTCCGGGACGCCGGACGGCGACGGGGAGAGGCTGACCTGCCAGTACATGGTGTTGGCGGAGAGGAAGACGAGCGAGGTGCCGCTGTCGCGGGCGAGTTCGGCGGTACGGCGCATGGGCACCGACCAGTACTCGTCGTGGCCGGGGAAGACGAGGCCCCGGTAGCGGCACGGGTCGATCCGGCCCGCGTGCAGATCGCGGGTGTCGGCGTACGCGATGTCGTAGCCGTAGCGCTCGGCCCAGCGGATGAAGTCGTAGGCATGACCGACGTGGAGCGGCAGGCCGGCGCCCGCGTACGGGCGGTCGAAGGAGACGGTGACCGCGGCGTCCTCCTCGCCCAGGAGGCGGCCCTGCTCGTCCCAGGCGTGGTAGAGGCTGGCGCCGGTGCGGCCGTCCTCCGGGTAGAGGTTGTACGCCTGCCAGGTGATGTCCGGCAGGACCAGCAGCAGATCGGCCGGGTGCGCGTCGCGGACGGTGAACGGGATGTGGGAGCGGTGTCCGTCGACCGTGGTGAGCACCGCGACGTACGCGCCGATCGACCAGTACGAGGGGATCTGCAGCCGCCAGGACTGCCACCAGTGGTGGCAGGAGACCGTGCGGTCGGCGGTGAGCGGGGCCGGCTGGACGATGCCGGAGAGCCGGGGGCTCGTGGTGATCTGGGCTGCGCCGTCGCCCCCGTAGTGACCGATGCGGTAGATGTCCACGGAGAACTGCTGGGGCGGGTCCACCGTGACGTGGAAGTCGATCGCCTCGCCGGGGGCGGCGGCGCCCGTGGAGATGAAGCCCTTGATCTGGCGGTGCACGTCGTCGGCCGTACGCGTACCGCCGTCGGTCGAGCCGCGGGCCAGCGTGGGGTCCGCGTACCAGGGGACGACATGTCCGGTGTCGTCGAAGTAGTTCTCACTGCCGCGCAGCCAGGGGAGGGGGCCCTGGCCGAAGGGATCGGAGACGGCATGCGCGAGGGCACCCGACTCCCATCGACGAATCTGCTCCGCCCCCATATCGCTTCCCTCCCCCGGTCCCCCGGACAACAACAGTGAGCCACCGGCTGATCGTCATCGGTGACGGCCGACGGCGAGGTCACCGGTGACCGCCTCCGGCCGTGCGCCATCGGTGCGCCAACAGTGATGCGCCGACTGTCAGCGTCGATCCCCAGCACATCACATAACGCACGCACTCCGTCACCGTTCGTCGCGAAAAGACGTGAACGGAACCTGCCTTTCCGGGTATTGAGGGTGCGGCGGCCCCGGCGGCGTTGCCTCTGAGGGGGGGTGGGGCCGCTGTGGCCCGGCTCTGCTGTGGTGTCCGGCTCTGCTGTGGTGTCCGGTTCTGTCGTCGCTTCTGGTTCTGTCGTCGAGTCCGGTTCCGCCGTCGAGTCCGTTGAGGAGTCCGGCTCCGCTGTCGAGCCTGTTGGCGAGGTCCGTGGTTCAGACCAGACGGACGGGTTTGTCGGTGCGTACGCCGACCGACGCGAGCCAGGAACGCAGCGGTCCCGCGTCGCCGTCCTCGACCAGGCTGAGGACGGAGACGCCCAGATCCGCCCGGCGCTCGCCGTCGACCAGCAGCGCGGGACCGTCGAGCCAGTCGAGTCCGGGCGCGGCACCCGCCGTGTCGACAGCGGCGCAGCAGACCATCGCCGCGACGTGGTCGGCTACCAGCTCCGTACCCGTACGGGGCGGCTGGAGGGGGAAGAGCGGAAGGGGGTCGGGGCCCCAGATGTCCAGGGCGTCCCCGCCCGCGTGAGCACCGCCGGGGACGCCCGCCGGGCCCGATGTGCCGCCGGCCGGGCCCGATGTGCCGCCCGCCGGGAGCCGCCCGGTCGCGGCCTCCTCGCGGGCCATCGCGGCGCCGATCCCGGCCGCGAGCTCCTCGCCGCTCCCGCTCCGGCCTGCCAGATGCTCGACGACACGCGCCAGCGTGGGCACTCCGGCGTTGATGCCGGTGGCGCCGATGTCCGTGGGGAATGCGGGACGGTGGGAATCGGGGCCGGGGCCGTGACTGTCGGCGGCCGGTGCGGGCGCCGTATCCATCGAGTCGAGGACTCGGTGCAGGCGTGCGGCCTCGGTGCGCCACTTCCGGTCGACCACCTCTTCCGGATACTGCTGCCAGTCGACGGGCGACCAGTCGGGACCGGACTCCGCCGGGCCGCCGTGGAAGAGCCGGGCCGCCAGCAGCGACGCCGCCTCGTCGGCCGCGCCCGGCTCCTCCAGGAGGTCACAGGCGGGACGCTCGCCGAGGCGCGAGGTGAATCCGTCGGCGAGCCGGTCGCGCCGGGAGAGCTCGGTGAGTGCGGATACGACGCCCGCGTCCAGCCGGGACGGCCAGCGGCCCATCTGCCAGGCGGGCAGCGCGACCCGGGTGAGCAGCCGGTCCCAGCCCGCGTAGGCGAGGCCGACCTGCTCCTGGGCGACGATTCGCAGACCGTAATCCACAGCCTGTGCCCGAACCGACGCGGCGGCGGCGACACCCCGCTCCATCTCCGCGGCATGACCGCGACAGCTGCGCAGCAGCAGCCGGGCGATCCAGCCGACGAAGACGCGCGGCACCCCGCGCACCCCGGACAGCGGCCCGGGAACGGGCACGGTGGCGTCGGCAACCGCTCCGTCCAGTCCTCGTACGAAACGGCGCGCCGCGGCTATGTCGGGATGCGCGGAGGGGCCCGTGCCCGCGACGACCGGGGCGAGCACCGCCCGTAGCTCCGCGACCCGCATCCACCACAGGAACGGCGAACCGATGACCAGCACCGGGGCCGCTTGGAGCCGACGACGGCTCCGGCCCGCCGGACGTGCCCCTGGATCCGCCCCGCGATCCGCTCCGGGGCCGGCCGCGGGCTGCGCTGCGGGGTGCGTACGGTCCTCCAGCCAGCTGTCGCAGTCGGGCGTGAGGGCTATCGCCGAGGGCGCGGGGACCCCGAGCCGGTCGGCGAGGTCCCTGACCAGGCGGTAGAGATCGGGGGCGGCTTCCTCGGCGAGCGGAACGGTCGGGCTGACCGCCGGCCTCGCCCGTACGACCGCGAGCGCGACCGCCGTGGCGAGCAGGAGCACGACGACCGCGCAGGCCGTCACGGCCCAGCGCGCCGTGTCCCAGCCGCTGCCGACGGCAAGGCCCTGGGCGACGGCGACGTGCAGCACGACGGCGGCCGCCGCGGGCAGGATGGCCACGGCTGTTGCTCTGCTGCGGATGCGCAGCAGAGCGAGAGCTCGGGCGCGCGCACTCTGCGCACCCAGCTCCTCACTTGTACCGGTACCGGACACGGCCGGACGTCACCCCCTCTGCCCCCGCGGCGGTGTTGTTCACTCCCCCACTGTGGCACCCGTCACTGACATCGCAATGCCAGTGGGCCAAGTGCCGGAATGCTTGCGCCGCACCCTAGTTGGGGCCTCGGCGGGCGTCATCCGGATGGCTCAGCCGTCACTCGATGGAATGGCTTTGGGCAAAGGTGCTGACGCGCCGCTCTCCTTGGGGCAGCGGCGCGTCAGCAGGCGTGGGCGTGGTCGTCCGGCTCAGGCTTCTGCGGCCGTGCCCGGATCGTCCGGTCTCAGGCTTCTGCGGCCTTCCGGGCAATGTCCGTACGGAACTGCGAGCCGTCGAGCCGGATCCGGGACACCGCTGTGTAGGCCCGCTCGCGGGCGGCGGCGAGGTCCTCGCCGGTCGCGGTCACGGACAGCACCCGGCCGCCCGCACTGACGATCGTGTCGCCGTCCCGCCCGGTCCCGGCGTGCAGGACGTACGCATGCGGGGCATCCTGCGCCGCCACGTCGTCGAGCCCGTCGATCGGGTCGCCCGTCCGCGGCGTACCCGGGTAGTTGTGCGAGGCGATGACCACGGTGACGGCGGCCTCGTCGCGCCACGCGAGCGGGGGCAGCTCGTCGAGGGAACCGTTGGCGGAGCCCAGCAGGACACCGGCCAGCGGGGTCTTCAGGCGGGCCAGGACCACCTGGGTCTCGGGGTCACCGAAACGGGCGTTGAACTCGATCACCCGGACGCCGCGCGACGTGATCGCGAGGCCCGCGTACAGCAGCCCGGAGAACGGGTTGCCGCGGCGGCGGAGCTCGTCGACGGTCGGCTGGAGCACCGACTGCATGACCTCGTCGACCAGCTTGGGGTCGGCCCACGGGAGCGGGGAGTACGCGCCCATGCCACCCGTGTTGGGGCCCTCGTCGTCGTCCAGGGCACGCTTGAAGTCCTGCGCGGGCTGGAGCGGCAGCACGGTGGTGCCGTCCGTGATCGCGAAGAGGCTGACCTCGGGGCCGTCGAGGAACTCCTCGATGACCACGCGGTCGCAGGCCAGCGCGTGGGCGCGGGCCGCCTCGACGTCGTCGGTGACGACGACTCCCTTGCCCGCGGCGAGACCGTCGTCCTTGACGACGTACGGGGCGCCGAAGGCATCGAGAGCGGTGTCGATCTCGGCGGGGGTGGTGCACACGTAGCTGCGGGCGGTCGGGACGCCGGCCCCGGCCATCACGTCCTTGGCGAACGCCTTGGAGCCCTCCAGCTGGGCCGCCTCACCGGAGGGGCCGAAGCAGGGGATGCCCGCGGCACGCACGGCGTCGGCGACCCCGGCGACGAGCGGCGCCTCCGGGCCGACGACCACCAGTTCGGCGCCCAGGTCGGTGGCGAGGCGCGCGACGGCGTCGCCGTCGAGTGCGTCGACCGGGCGCAGTTCGGCCACCTCCGCGATACCGGCGTTGCCGGGAGCGCAGTACAGAGCGGTGACGTCGGGGTCGAGGGAGAGAGAGCGGCACAGGGCGTGTTCGCGGGCGCCGCCGCCGATGACGAGGACCTTCACGGGGTGCAGCCTAGCCGCCGGGGCGCGGCGGCCTTGACGGACGGCCGCTCCGTGGACACTTCCGGGCACGGCCGGGCGGCCCGGGCAGCCCGGAACGCACCCCGCCATTCGTTGCTACTCGTTGGTGAACTCCTCCACGACCGTGGCGCCCAGCTCGCGGACGATGAGGTCGTGCCCGGAGAGCGCCGAGTCGACGAGGTCCGGGTCGTCGGCCTCCGGGGTGTCGTCCTCGGGAGCGACCGATCGCGGGGGCTCGGGCGCGGAGTACGACTGCGGTACGGGCGCGGCGGCGGGTGCGGCGCCCGGCTGCTGGTGCGGGGCGGGGGCGGGCCGGGGTTCGTAATTCTGCTGGGGCGCGGGGGCCGGACGCTGCGGCGGCGCAGGGGCGGCAGCGGAGGGGCGGCCGCCACCGGTCTGCGGGGGTGTGCCCGCGCCGCCCGACGGATCGACGATCGCCTCGATCTTCCACTGGGCGTTGAACCGCTCGGCGAGGGCCTGCTTCAGCACGTCCTCGCTGCCGCTGCTGGTGAAATTGTCGCGCGCGCCCGCGTTCAGGAAGCCGATCTGGAGGGTGGCGCCGTCGAAGCCGGTGACCTGGGCATTCTGGCTGAGCAGGATCCAGGTGAACCGGCGGCGGTTCTTCACGGCCTCCAGAATGTCCGGCCACATGTTCCGTACCTGGCCGGCGCCTTGCGTCGTTCCGGGCCCCGAAGCCGCGACGGCGGGCCCCGGTGCCGCGGGCGGGGCCTGGGCCGGGGCGGGGGCCTGCGCGGCCTGCGGGACCGGCGACTGGCCGGGGGCGGAAGCGGTCGGCCAGCCACCGGGGCGGCGGCCGGAATCCGGCGCGGCGGCGGTGGGCCAGGCACCGGGACGCTGCCCGCCCGCGGAAGCCGGGGCCGGGGCCTCGGCGGGCGGCTGCGGAGCGGCGGGTGCGGCAGGCGGCACGGGCTGCGCGGGTGCCGGGGGTGCGGCGGGTGCCGGCGGTGCCGCGGGGGCGGGCGCCTCCCCCCGTACTGCCGCGCGCGCGGCAGTGGATCCGGCGCCGGGCTGCACGGCCGGTGCGACGGGGGCATGGGCCAGGGCCTCCGGCCCCGGTGCGTACCCCATGGCGGGCCCCGGTCCCGTGGTCGCGAAGGACGCGCCGCGCTCCAGCCGGTCGAGCCGGGCCTGCAGTGAGCGCTCGTCGTCGAAGGCCGCGGGCAGCAGCACCCGGGCGCAGATCAGTTCGACCTGGAGGCGCGGCGAGGTCGCCCCGCGCATCTCCGTCAGCCCCTCGTTGACCAGGTCGGCGGCGCGGCTCAGCTCGGCGGCACCGAAGACGGACGCCTGGGCCTGCATCCGCTCGACGACATCGGCGGGTGCGTCGATCAGGCCCTTCTCCCCGGCATCCGGTACGGCGGCGAGGATCACCAGGTCACGCAGCCGCTCCAGGAGGTCGGCGACGAAGCGGCGCGGGTCGTTGCCGCCCTCGATCACGCGGTCCACGACCTCGAACGCCGCGGCCCCGTCGCCCGCCGCGAAGGCGTCCACGATGGAGTCGAGCAGCGAGCCGTCCGTATAACCGAGCAGCGAGGTCGCCATGGCGTATGTCACACCGTCGTCGCCCGCACTGGCCAGCAGCTGGTCCATCACCGACATCGCGTCACGCACGGACCCGGCCCCGGCCCGCACGACGAGCGGCAGCACGCCGTCCTCGACGGGGCTGTTCTCCTTGGCACAGACCTCTGCGAGGTAGTCGCGCAGCGTGCCCGGCGGAACCAGGCGGAACGGGTAGTGGTGCGTACGCGACCGGATCGTGCCGATGACCTTCTCGGGCTCGGTGGTCGCGAAGATGAACTTGAGGTGCTCCGGCGGCTCCTCGACCACCTTCAGCAGGGCGTTGAACCCCGCCGGTGTGACCATGTGCGCCTCGTCGATGATGTAGATCTTGTAACGACTCGACGCGGGCCCGAAGAACGCCTTCTCCCGCAGATCACGGGCGTCGTCCACGCCACCGTGCGATGCGGCGTCGATCTCGATCACATCGATCGATCCCGGACCGTTGCGCGCGAGGTCCCGGCAGGACTGGCACTCCCCGCACGGCGTGGGCGTCGGCCCCTGCTCGCAGTTCAGACAGCGGGCCAGGATGCGCGCGCTGGTCGTCTTGCCGCAGCCGCGCGGACCGCTGAACAGGTACGCGTGATTGACCCGGTTGTTCCGCAGGGCCTGCTGCAGCGGGTCAGTGACATGCTCCTGCCCAATGACCTCGGCGAACGACTCGGGGCGATAGCGGCGGTACAGCGCAAGGGACGACACACATACGAGGTTATCCGGGCGGACCGACAACCGGCCCCGGACCGGACGGAGCGCCGCCCCGCACCCAGGAAACACAAGGGCCCCCCACGCACCCGCCAGAGCCGACCTACCCTTGCTGCCTTCCGGCCCTGGGGGAGTTCAGTCAGATAGCGCCACGTGAGGGGCTGACGCCCACCTTAACCGATCCCCACCCCTGCCGGTCCACTCCCCCACCCTCCCGAACCACCCCGGACGAGCCCGAGCGGATGCCCGACGGGAACGGGTTCGCGAGCACTCCTCAACGTCTTGTATTGTTTGCCGCGGAGGATTCGCCTAGTGGCCTAGGGCGCACGCTTGGAAAGCGTGTTGGGGGCAACCCCTCACGAGTTCGAATCTCGTATCCTCCGCCATTGCTCTCACCGGGCAATACGTCGAAGGGCCCCACCGTTCGCGGTGGGGCCCTTCGACGTTCGTGGTCTCAGTTCTGGTCTCACTTGCTCCTCCTGCCGCTGTCCCGAAGGACCCAACCCGGTCGTTTGCCTGCGTCGGCGCCTTGGCCCGTGAGCACGCCACCGACCAGTCCTCGCCGAAGCCGCCGCCCTCATAGACTCCCGGACTAGTACTCCAGCCGGACTTCTCCATTAGCGCTGGTCAACGGCTTGGGCGTGGAGAGTGTAGCGGGCTGGAATGGGGGTGGGACGGTCTTTGCCGG